>CAYWBZ010000024.1:14265-18112 GCA_964456535.1 uncultured Woeseiaceae bacterium
TGATTCCCAGCGAGCGACAAAACATTGACGTCCAGGCGCCGGCTGCACACAAGACCGTCGACGTTCGGATCGTGCCGTGCTCAGTGACAACGCCAGACACAGATCCGCCAGACGTTTCGATCCCGCGTACAGCACACCCGGGCAAGACAGTCGCGCCGCTTCGCCCTGCCGCACGCGCAATAGCCGGAGCTGCTTTGTGAGGTTCCGCTCGCCCGTCACTCATCGTGACCATCGCACCCGCCCAATCTATCGCGGAGCCATGCACGTGCTGCTTAAGTTCCGATGCATTAATCAGCCGTGTATCGATCTCGTAGTCTCGGGCGATGTCCACCCAGTCTTCAAATGACTGCAGCTCCTTGCTTGAATTTGCTGTGAAGAAGCAACCGCCACGAGTGAAGCCGACGTCCTCACCAGTTTCGTCTTTAATACTTTCCCAGATACGCATGCTCTCAAGCATCATCGGGATTTCTCGTGTGTCGCGACCCTGAACCCGTACCCAGCCCCAGTTTCGTCCCGACTGTTCGCCAGCGATGTGTCCCTTTTCGCACAACACCACATCCACACCCTGCCTGGCGAGAAACCAGGCCGTGGAAACACCGACAATGCCGCCGCCGATAATTACGACATCCGCTTGTCCCGGTATTTTTTCTACTGGCGGTATGGGTTTTGTCCAAGTGCTCGCGACGAGGTTTTCTGAGGGCTGTGCGGTCATTACGCTATATTACAGTCTGCGGCGATTGGATTGACAAAAAATAGCAGCAGGAAGCCGGAACCCAGCGTGGACAAACTCGGAACAATTCAACTCAACAAGAGCGCAACTATCGAGTTCCGGCGGCTTTCCACCGGGCAAACAGTCGCCGTAGTCGATGAATTCCTGGCCGCGCCGGACGATTTGCGAGCCTTTGCCGCAGCACAGGCAAGTGAGTTCTTCACGCCCGAGAAAAGCTACCCGGGTGTCTTGCTGGACATCGACGCACACCCGATGACTGACGTTTACCGGTTCATTCGATTTGAATTGGGACCTCGCTTTTCGTTTCTTCGTGGCGGCGCCCAATTTTCATCGATGCTATCGATGACAACCTTGCAACCCGATCAGCTCTCAAATCTTCAGCGTCTGTGCCACAGCGATCCACCGGCCACGGGAACTCGGGCGAATTTCGCTTTCGTGCTGTATCTCTTTAAGAACGAGCAACTCGGCGGCACGGGCTTTTACCGCTGGAAGGAGCGGGAGGCGATCACAGAGGCGACTGCTTTGGAAAATGAAGATCCCGAGAAAGCACTCGCGTTTTTGAAAGAGCGCTTTCCGACCTTTAACGAACCGCCCTGCTACATCACTCAATCAACTGAAATCGCCGAACAGCTTGACGTTGTGCCAGCGAAATATAATCGGCTGATTTTTTACTCAGGTGATATCCCCCACAGTGCCCAGATCTTGTCACCCGAGCTCTTGTCGACCGAAGTCAGCAATGGACGACTGACGCTTAACTGCTTTGCCAGCGTCCGTCGGAAGTACTAATTGCATGCAATATGACGCGATCATAATCGGCGCTGGTCATAACGGCCTTACGACTGCCGCCTATCTTGCAAAAGCGGGACGCAAGGTTCTCATGCTTGAGCGTCGCGATATCGTTGGTGGTTGCGCCGTGACCGAAGAGGTTGATCCGCAACTAGCGCCGGGTTGCCGGGTGTCGACCGCCTCCTACATCGCGAGCATGTTGCGACCCACAATCATCAAAGACCTGAAGCTCAGTTCGTATGGTTTGAAAATGGTTGCGTGTGATCCGGGAGTGCAAGCTGCGTTCGATGATGGCGATGTCGTCGGCTGGTGGTCGGATGAACGGAAGATGCGTGCAGAGCTGGCACGCATCGCGCCGCACGACGTTGAGACGTTTTTTGAGACTGAGGAAGAACTCAAGAAGCTTGCTGCATATCTTCAACCGTTTTTCCTGGAATCGCCTCCCGATCTGAACGCAAAAGGTATCGCGAAAATACTGCAAGCGTGGCGAATGTATAAGCGCTTCGGCGGAATCAAGAGTGACGAGGTCAGCGGACTGCTGCGATTCCTCACCGGCTCGCTCGGCGATTTCCTGGACCAGCGATTTGAATCGGATAAATTGAAACGCCTGATTCTGTCGAACAGCCTTTACGGAAAGCACGGCGGTCCGTATCAACCGGGAACCGCTATGGGTTTGTTATTTCACCTGCTGAGTGGCGGCGATGCCGAGCAACAAGCCTGGCAAGGTCATGTTATCGGCGGCATGGGGGCGATTACGCAGGCGATGAAGTCGGCCTGCGAAGACCTGGGGGTCAAGATCCGAACGGGTGTGTCCGTGAAACAGATCAATGTGGTCAATGGGACCGCCACAGGGGTAACGCTGGATGATGACGAAGATGTTGCCGGACGACTGGTTGTGTCCAATGCCGATCCAAAACGAACCTTTCTTGCACTGGTCGACAAAAGCGAGCTCGATGCCGACTTCCGTCGCGACATCGAAAACATTCGCATGGACGGCCCGGCCGGAAAAGTGAACTTCGTATTATCGGAAGAGCCGCAAGTTAACGGCATGCCTGCAGACAGAAGCAGACCGGAGCGCTCACTGTTCACGCTGATACCAACGCTGCAAGAGGCAGAGGATAATTACAACGCATGCGGGCGTGGCGAAATCCCGGAGCGCCTGTGGGTCGATTGTGTGTTGGCATCGAATGTTGATGACACGCTCGCTCCCGACGGACGTCACATGCTGACCTGCTTCGTGCAGTATCTACCGTACAAATTAGGTAAGGGCAGCTGGGATGACGAACGCGAAACTCTGGGCGATCGAGTTACAAAGCTAATTGGCCAGTTCGCACCGAACGTGCCCGGATCGGTCGTCGCAAGGCGCGTGATCACACCACCCGATCTGGAAGCACAATTTGGCATAACCGAGGGCAATATTTTTCACGGCGACATTTCACTCGAGCAGATGTTCTTCATGCGTCCGCTGCCGAAATGGTCGCAGTACAAGACGCCGATCGAGGGTTTGTATCTTTGTGGAGCCGGCACACATCCAGGCGGAGGTGTAACAGGCGCGCCCGGTTACAATGCAGCTCATGCGATATTGAGCTCCAGGTAGTTCAGCTTCCGCGAACAAAAAAGGCGAGCCAATGGCTCGCCTTCCTGTCTGTCTATCGTACCGGTAAGCCGGGACTAACAATTGGTGTTCTTTAGAAGCTTCCGCCGATTTCAAACCGGCCTGCTGCAAATGTCGAATCTTTGGCCCTGCCCATGCCGTCCATTTCCCAGACGTTGTAACTGGCTTTAATAAATAAGCCACCGATGAAGTCGTAACGAAGGCCAGCGCCTGCTCCGTAACTAAACAGGGTATCGGAAAACGTGCTGTAGAAGTTTTCGCAGATGTAACCAAACCACGGATGCCACCAGCAACCGGTCGTCGGCGGTCCTTCCAGAACATTCGAGTCGAAATTGCTATAACCCAGCCCGGCTTCAAGAAACGGTGTAAAGGGTCCCTCGAATAAATTGAAATTTCCTTTTAGACGACCATTGAACTGCGACATTTGGTGGTCGATAGTGAGATCCGGAAGCAAGCCAGTATCGTCAACAAGCACCGCCACGTAGTCAGGCTCCAGAAACTCAAGGTCCACGCCAAGCGACAGTTTGTTGGTGAAGTTATAGGCGAAATTGATGCCCCAACCTGTCCTGCTATCCATCTCCACGAAAGAACCGCTTTCACCGCCAATGGTCTTCGAATCCTGAAAAACACCGGAAACTGACGCTTCCCAAGTGCCCGCGCGGTTGCTGGCGGCTACTATCAGCTGGGCAGCAGACGAAGACGCGGCAGCTATGAAA
>CAYWBZ010000024.1:18212-19621 GCA_964456535.1 uncultured Woeseiaceae bacterium
GTTGCTGGCGGCTACTATCAGCTGGGCAGCAGACGAAGACGCGGCAGCTATGAAACCATCATTTTCCGCCAGTCAATCCATGACCGTCACAGCAGTGATCGAGGCCATCAACCACGAAACTCGAGTAGTGACCGTACGTAAACCTGACGGCGAAGCAATCACTTTCACAGCAAGTGACGAAGCCCGAAATCTGGATCAGGTGGACGTTGGCGATACTCTCGTTGCCGAGTACGAGGAAACTGTATCCATTGTTGTCATGGAGAATGACGGCATGGAAGCCGAAGCAGCTGAGGCCTCTGGTTTGGCCCGTGCGGAAGAGGGTGGAATGCCAGGAGTCGCGGCGATGGACGCAACGATAGTCACCGCAACCGTTGAAGAGATTAATCTGGAAAAGAACACGTTCAAGTTAAAAGGGCCCAACGGCAAGGTCAGCGAATACGTCGCACGGAACCCACAAAACCTGAAACTGGCCGCAGTTGGCGACCTCGTAGTTATTTCCGTCACCAAAGCTGTTGCGATAACGGTCGAGAGCCAGCCAGCTAATTAAGCTTCGGCTGGCTCTGTTTCGTTTTTAGCCCGCGTGGATCTCGTCCAGCGCGTCATTACCGATATTTTCGACTGCTGAGGTGAGTGCCTCTGCGTAACAACGTCTCGAATCAGTCGCATGTAGTCGAGAGCCAACCGTCGGATCCTGCCTGCTATTGCAGACCGTTACCGCGGCGCGCTGCAAACGTCGATACAAAGCCTTCACGCCGGCGTCAGTATCAACGTTAAGGTCTTCATAAGACACCGTGATCGAAATGTCTTCGATCTGACTCGGTGACGCTGCGACCACAACCATCGGCATGCCCAGTCCGATCGCAACCAACAACGCCATTCCTTTTTGTAAACTCTTCATCTTCCTCACTCCTCATCTGTCTTGCGCAGGAAAAACCTGCGATGATTTCCACCCCCCCCCGACAAGTTGCACTCAGCAGGAGTTATGATCAGGTCTTTGTGTGGACCTTGATTCTTAGATGCTCTCTGAACACAATTCGTTGCAATGCTCATAAAAACTCATAATTTCACAGCGGCTGCGCTGTCTCACTTCCGCGACTTGCAGCGTACGTCGTTTACGATTCTGGAAGAAACGGCTGCCAGTCTTGCGGGTGGCGAAACCGAGAAAGAAGTCGCTCACGCGCTGGTAAAACGCTACCGAGCTGCTGGCGCAGGTTCGTTTTTTCACTTACCGGTTGTTCTCTTCGGTGAGCGCACCACCCTGCCGGGCGATTGGGCTATTGGCAATTTCTTCCCGAAAGCGAAGACACTCGAGACCGGCGACAGCGTGATCCTCGATGCGGCACCTCTATTCGGCGGCTACCTCGTAGATACTTCCTACAGCTTTTGCTTCGGCGAGAGTAACGAGCACC
>CAYWBZ010000025.1:0-13980 GCA_964456535.1 uncultured Woeseiaceae bacterium
GACCCGGCGTTAACGTTCGTTCGACGTGGTCCCACTGCTCGCCATCGGTATCGTATTCCATATGACAGCCGAAGCATTGCGGCGCCCACTGGCTGTGGCAGGTTGCGCAGGCCAGCCGCTCGTGATTTTCATCCTGTTTGTGATTGACAGGATCTGCTGCCGGAATCTTCAGCAGTCTGCCGGTGTTCTTGGTGTGCAGCCAAGAGCCGTCATCTCGTAATTCTATGTGCCAAAGCGGAGTGCCATTATTTTCCGTCGTCAGGAAGGTAGTGCTGTCACTCGCTGCAAATGGCACGCGCTTCAAGACGCTGACGAGAGTGGCGGGCCATTCGTCCAAACCAATCTTCGAGCTTGTATTGGCATGGCAGTCACGGCAGGAGATATCGACGGCTTCACGTTGATGACGGGCGTCACCGGCACTCCCCATAAGACCGACACTCGTATGGCAGTCGATGCAACTCATCCCTGCCAGGTAGTGAGCGTCGGCTGGCATGCGTTCGATATGCCGGCCATCGGGTAATCGCAAACCGGCACTCTTACCCGACTCTTTGGAAACATCGATTTCTGCAAGGCCTGTGTAGTTCAGCGATATCCGACCAGAGCGGGCGTGGCAACCGAAACACCTCGCATCGGAAACGCTGGCGGTTAGAGCAGGATGCGCATCCTCGGGATAGTCACTGACATGGCAGGCGAGACAACCACCGCCGCGATCCCACATCACGTCGTGACGGTGTTCGGTTTTGGTTTGACCGATATGGCAACTGGCGCACTGTTTACGCAACATTGAGTCCGCAACGCTGTTTCCGAGTGATTGCAGGTTACCCGCGTGATTTGGACCGGGCACTTCGTCGAGTGATTGCCTCGTCACCTGGACGATGCCACTGCCAGAATGCATCAGGTTTTCCGCAACTGAAGCGACCCTGTCAGCATGGCAGCTGCCGCAAGCGCGCTGGGCATTATTCAGTTCGCCAGGAAACGCGATTAGTCCAGCGTGCGCGTCGTCCTCAATCGGCGAACTGTTATTGCCAGCATGGCAGGTGATGCAACTGCCCGCGGCAAAAGCATGTGCAGTGCTAAACCCACTTTGCTTCCCTGCATGACATTGCAGGCATGTGCTGCTCACGATCTGGCTGTCCTCTTCCGCGGAGACAATTGGACAGCACAAGAACGAAATGAAAAGTAAACAGGGCGTGAGAGATGATGGTTGCGACATATTCGGCTAACTCTAACAAACTCGCGGCCCGGGTTCAGGCCACCTAGGCCGTAGTAAATCTGAATAAATCGCCGTCAGCGCAATTTGAATTGATAACCCTGCATGCGGCGCAAGATATTGTCGAGCATGCGAATCGTTGCAATGATGTGCGGGCCCTTGTTCAACATGACGCACGCGGCGCGTTGTGACATAGCTGCATCCGATATTTCTGCGCGAGACGGCTGACCCTTCTTGGCCTCGTGTTCGAGAACCTGCGTTGCCCAGATCACCGGCACTTGTGCTGCCTCGCAAAGCCACAAGATATCCTCCTGCAATTCAGCCAGGCATTCCCAGCCACACTCGACGGCCAAATCACCTCTCGCGATCATGACCGCAACCGGGTAGCGGCGCATCGCCGTCAGTAACAACCTGGGTAGTTTATTGAATCCCTTTTTAGTTTCTATCTTTATGACAAGTCCAAGTGTCGTCGCGCCGAGCTTCTGCATTTCTTCTTGCAGCAGCTCAATGTCAGCCGGCCGGCGCACAAATGACAGGCTCACCGCGTCGGCGTTGGCGATCACGAATTTCAGGTTTTCTCTGTCCGCCGACGTGAGTCCGGATAGTCGAATATCGCTGTCCGGAAAATTGATTCCGCGATCTCCTCGCAACCTGCTTCCTGTCGGTTTCGCCTTCCTGATTTCGATCTCGAGCTGGTCGCTTTCGACGGCCCGGATCACTCCGGAGATCTTGCCGTCGTTCAGAGAAACACGGTCCCCGGCCGATACAAATTCAAAGACTTCGGGTTGTCGACAGGATATGTGCGCATTCCGAATTACGTTTCCATCATCGTCTTCCAGGGATGGTGCGCCAGGGACATTGGCGCCGTGCAGAATGAGAGTGTCGTCAGGACGTAAAAGGATTGGTTGCTCAACCATCGGCAGGTTTCCTACGTCGTACGTCAGTTTCTCGCCGACTTGTTCGCGATGCAGGCGCAACCGGGTGCCGGTGGCGAGGTAGGCACCCTTGAATATCTCAAGCACAAGCCCCTTGTCGTCTTTTCGTATTACTTTGAGTTTTCTCTTCTTGCCGCGTGTGTCTTTGAATCGAATATCATCCCCGACGTGCGCATACTCGATGCACTCTCGCGGCACAGGGATAACCGCGGATTTGGTTCCACTCCACACAATGTCGTCAGGAATAAAGCGAATATGCCTTGGTGCGACAATGCGACCCAGCGGATCGCGACGTGGCCTGATATGGAAAACACGCGGACCCGGCTCAAGGTCACCCGTACGAACTTTCGGACCGGCCAGATCCATGAATATTTTGCAGTCTGTATCAGAATCTTTGCACGTATCTCGAACCTTCCTGATCATTGCAGCCCAGACGAGCTCGTCGTCATGTGCGCAGTTGATTCGTGCGACATTCATTCCCGCCGCAAGCATCTCAGGGATCAGAGATTTGTCAGTTGCTGCCTCGGTTGGCAGCGTAACCATGATACTCGTGTCTCGCTCAACCGGGCTGTCACCCAGGATCGATTTCTTATGTTCGTCAGCCTTCTGGCTGGCACGGTCCAGAGGGTTGCGATCGGCAGGTCCATCACTAATCGTAGCTGTGGACACGCCGGACAGTGCACCTTGAATGGCTTCTATCGACGATATGACATTGCGATTCGCTCGTCCCAGTGACGACAGGCCGAGGACAGCAAGGTCCTCCTGCAGGTCACCAATATCCGCCTGCCGCAGAGCGAGGTAGTGAACAAGATTTTCTGCACTTTGCCTAAGCTTGGGGTGCACGAGAGCCAGCTCGCTGGCGTAATTCGCTTCGAACTCAAGAGTACGCTCATGGATCAATTTGAGCTGATTACTGACCCTTTGAATGTCATCGGAATTTGCCACGAAAATCCTCCCGCTGTTCACTTGTAGGCCATTTTCGTTGCCGTGGCTGTTCTGGATTTCACCTACTTGTCCAAATCATCAATATTGAAAAGAGTGACCGATGACACAATGTTGCTGTAACGTATCGATTTTGGAAGTGAGACAAGCCTGTGCGCATAGATGCGATAATGATTGGCAACAATCCACCAGAAGACATTAACGTCATCATCGAGGTGCCGCTGGGTGGACAACCGATCAAATATGAAATGGACAAGGACGCGGGAACCTTGGTCGTAGACCGCTTTTTATATACGCCGATGTCCTATCCAGGCAATTACGGTTTCGTTCCGCATACGCTGTCGGAAGATGGTGACCCGATTGACGTATTGGTCGTCAATACGCGCGAACTGGTGCCGGGCTGTGTCATTAATGTGCGACCGGTCGGTGTGCTCATCATGGAAGATCAGGCCGGTCAGGATGAGAAAATAATCGCTGTCCCATCACACGCACTGACCAAACGTTATGACCACGTCTTGGACCATACCGATTTGCCGGATATCACGATGCAGCAAGTCGAGCACTTCTTTGAGCACTACAAAGATCTGGAGCCTGGCAAATGGGTCCGTATCGGCGACTGGCATGGCACAGAAAAAGCCAAAGAACTTGTTGTCGAGTCCATCGAGCGCGCGATGCGCCACAAATCATAAGGAATCGAACAACGCTTCCTGGCGATTTCGTTCTGCGGTGTTCGGCAATCGACCATGTGCAGCGCCGAAGTTGTCATCCACATGGTGCAGTTTCGTCATACCAGGGATAGCCACTGTCGCTGCCGGATGGCCGCACGCGTACTTGAGCAGAAACTGCGCCCAGCTCGCACAGTCAAAGTCTTTCGCCCAGTCCGGCAGAGGCCTGTCGCCAACGGCTTCGAATATTCGGCCGCCGCCAAATGCGCGATTGATAATCACAGCAACACCATTGTCTGCAGCGAGTGGCAGAATTCGATCGGCAGCTTCTCGCTGTTCAAGTGAATAGTTGATCTGAATGAAATCCGGTTTTTCCTGCCGCATCACGGCCTCGAAATCCTTATATTGACTTGCCCGCGACGTGGACATGCCAATGTATCGAATTCGGCCTTCTTCCTGCCACTCTCGCATAACTGGCAATGCGGTCTTCCAGCCGCGTAAGTTGTGTACCTGCATCAAATCAAATTTGGAGGTCTTGAGCTTGTGCGTGGAGCTTTGCATCTGTGCACTGGTTTCAGCGGCGTTCGCCTTGTCAGTCTTGGTTGCGATGAACAGATCGTTGCGGATGCCAAGGCCGGCGATCAGGTCGCCAAGTACTGTCTCCGACGTTCGATATTGCGGCGCTGTATCGATCAAGGTTCCGCCCAGTTTATGGAATCGCTCCAGCGCTGCACGCAATGGTGCTCGCGATGCCGCAGATTCATCAACGCCATAACGGTTCGTGCCGAGGCCGATGATCGGGATCAATTCACCCGATGAGGGAATCGCCTTTCTGATCATATGTTCAGGGCCAGCAAAGGCCGGAGGTAGCACAGCCAGCGATGCAGCGCCCAGACTGGCTTTTGTAAATTCCCGTCGATCCATTTTTGTCACTCTCCTGGCTGCAAAACCTGTGTGGAGATTATGCCCGGTGCTGTAATGATGTGCACGACGCTGGCACAATGGTACTACCTGTACCAGGACCCAGAGGTGAGCATGTCTGGACTGTATTTCGAAGAGTTTACGATTGGTCAGACGTTTGACCATTCGATACGTCGCACCATTACCGAGACGGACAACGTGCTCATTACAACAATGACGCACAACCCCGCTTCGCTGCACCTTGATGCCGAGTACATGAAAGGTACGGAATTCGGTCAGCCTCTGGTCAACAGTTGCCTGACCTTAAGCCTCATGGTCGGCATATCTGTTGGTGATACTACGCACGGAACGACCGTCGCGAATCTCGGGTGGGACGAGGTGCGGTTCCCAAAGCCGCTGTTTTGCGGCGACACGATTCACATCCAGACCGAGGTGCTCGAGTTAAGGGACAGCAATTCACGTCCGGATAATGGCATCGTTATTTTCGCTCATCGGGCGTACAACCAGCATGATGAACTCGTTGGTGAGTGCAGGCGCTCGGCGCTGATGATGCGAAAGCCCAAATGAATCGCAGTTTTCTTTTCGTTCCAGCTGATAGTGAGCGCAAGCTGGAAAAGGCCAGCGGTGCAGGTGCGGACGCGTTGATTCTGGATCTGGAAGATTCGGTTGCTGCCGATGCCCGCCCGGAGGCACGCATACTTGCACGCGAGTATCTCGCGGGTAAGGATAATGTCTGGGTACGCATCAATCCCATCGATTCTGACGATGCCCAGGCCGATCTTGATGGCGTCATGCCATCGGCGCCAACCGGCATTATGTTGCCGAAACCAAGAAGCGCTACCGCAGCGATCGAACTCGCTGAGAGCTTGTCGGTACTGGAGGCTGAACACGGGATCGACCCGGGCAGTACCCGAATACTGCCGCTGTGCACTGAAACTCCCGAGGCCCTGTTTACACTGAACAGTTACATCGGTGCTACGGATCGGCTCATGGGGCTTACATGGGGTGCTGAGGACCTCAGCGCTGCAGTCGGTGCTGCCACCAACCGCGATGAAAACGGCGATTGGTTGCCGACTTATGAGATGGCGCGGTCCTTTTGTCTGCTTGCCGCTGCGGCTGCGGAAGTTGCTGCCATCGATACGGTTTTCACTGATTTCAAAAACGCCGACGGACTGCGACGATATGCTTCAAATGCGAGGCGTGACGGATTTTCCGGCATGCTTGCAATTCATCCGGCGCAGGTCGAGACGATCAATGCTGCGTTCATTCCAACCGCAGAAGAGTTGGAGCGCGCGACACGAATTGTCGAGCTGTTCGAGACGAACCCCGGTGAGGGCGCGATTGGCCTGGATGGCGAAATGATTGACCGGCCGCACCTGCTACAGGCCAGGCGGCTGCTGGAAATGGCACAAAACGTAAAAACTTAAGGGCAATAACAACATGGACACACGTATCTACCCGGTTCCCGAGGCAACTAAAGAACGCACACTGATTACTGCAGCGCAGTACGACGAAATGTACGCACGCTCTGTGGACGACAATGAGGGATTTTGGGAAGACCAGGCACAGCGTCTTGACTGGATCAAACCGTTTACAAAGGTAAAAGACGTCAGTTTTGCGAAAGACGACTTGCACATCCGTTGGTACGAAGATGGCACGCTCAACGCCTGTTACAACTGTGTCGATCGCCATCTCGAAACAAAGGGCGATGATGTTGCGATTATCTGGGAAGGCGATGATCCCAATCGTGATCTCAAGATCACGTATTCCGAGCTCCACGAGCGTGTCTGCAAATTCGCCAATGCGCTAAAAGCACTGGGTGCGAAGAAGGGCGATCGCATCACTATCTACATGCCGATGATCCCCGAGGCGGCCGTTTCGATGCTGGCATGTGCGCGCATTGGCGCAATTCACTCTGTTGTGTTCGGCGGATTTTCGCCAGACGCGCTGGCCGGCCGAATACACGACTGCGAATCCAATATCGTTATCACGGCCGATGAAGGTCTTCGTGGTGGTAAGGGTATTCCGCTTAAGGCGAACGTCGATGCGGCAGCCGAGCGCGATGAGGTCACTACGCTTGAGAAAGTGCTCGTTGTTAAAAACACCGGCAAGGACATTGGCTGGGTTGAAGGCCGCGATGCCTGGCTGCACGAAATGGAGCAGCAGGTTGACGCAGACTGTCCTTGTGAAGAAATGGGCGCTGAAGATCCACTCTTCATCCTTTACACCTCGGGTTCGACGGGCAAACCCAAGGGCGTACTACACACGACGGGCGGCTACCTGGTGTATGCGGCGATGACACATGAATACGTGTTTGACTATCAACCAGGCGATGTCTACTGGTGCACCGCCGATGTTGGTTGGGTAACCGGCCATAGCTACATCGTCTACGGTCCCTTGGCTAACGGTGCAATTTCCTTGATGTTCGAGGGCGTGCCGAACTACCCGACATCGTCGCGCTTCTGGGAGGTTTGCGACAAACACAACGTCAATATTTGCTACACGGCGCCAACCGCCATTCGAGCATTGATGCGCGATGGTGATGAACCCGTGAAGAAAACATCGCGAAAAAGCCTGCGCTTGCTGGGCTCAGTCGGTGAACCGATCAATCCGGAAGCCTGGGAGTGGTACCACAAGGTCGTGGGCGAGGAACGCTGCCCTATCGTTGATACCTGGTGGCAAACGGAAACCGGCGGCATCCTGATCAGCCCGTTACCGGGTGCTACGGCGCTGAAGCCGGGCTCGGCGACCAAGCCGTTGTTCGGTATTATGCCGGAGATCGTCGATGGTGAGGGCAATCCGAAGGAGGGTGCGGCTGAGGGTATTTTGACCATCACCGACAGTTGGCCCGGACAGATGCGCACCATCTACGGCGATCATCCGCGCTTTATTGAAACTTACTTTTCTACATTCGAGGGAAGCTATTTTACAGGTGATGGTGCGCGCCGGGACGAAGACGGCTACTACTGGATAACGGGGCGTGTTGACGATGTCCTGAATGTCTCGGGGCACCGCATGGGTACTGCCGAAGTTGAGAGTGCACTGGTCGCACACAAGGACGTTGCGGAAGCCGCGGTTGTTGGCTATCCACACGACATTAAAGGGCAGGGCATTTATGCCTATGTAACCTTGATGGGTGGTGTGGAGTCGAGCGATGAGCTGAAAGTAGAATTACAGCAATGGGTTCGCAAAGAGATAGGACCGATCGCCAAGCCGGACTTGCTGCAATGGGCACCGGGACTGCCGAAGACGCGTTCAGGAAAGATCATGCGCCGAATCTTAAGGAAGGTTGCGGCAGACGACTTCGGAGATCTCGGTGATACATCGACGCTGGCCGATCCGGCAGTAGTTGATGACCTGATTGAGAAACGGCAGAACAAAACCGCTTAGTCTGGCGTCAGGCTTTTAGCTGGTCTTCTGAGATCGCTTCGGACATGGAGTTGTCGAGCTCGTCTATAAAGCTCTGATCGATCTCACCGGCGCCCGACTCAGAAAGTGCGTCGACAACGTCGTCCGCTTCGAAGGCTGCTTCAGCAAGAGCTTCGGGAGCATCGAGAATCTGTGTTTCCATCAGACCCGAATCGACAGCCTGATCAGTCGGCTCATGTGAGCTGCCGGCGGATGTACCGTCGCGATCATGGCGTTGGTACTCTCCGACCTGACGCTCGTAGGCTTTGACGAATTCTTCGCCGAACATTTGTGGAAAGCGACCGCCACCTTTTTCGGTGATGATCGGGTACAAGTCGCGATACAGTTGCCAGTACTTCGACTTGTTTGACAAGCCAAATAATTTCTTGCCCATCGTCCGGTCGAATCCTTCCTGTAATTCATCCGGATCAAAGCGATCGGCGAATTCGATAAATGCGCTGTTCATTGCATCCAGAAACGCGTTTTGGTGGTTGATCAGGTCACGGGAGACTTCACGAATCGAATCCTGCGCTCCAAGATACTCACCTTCGCCACCGATCAATAGTTGTTTCAGCAGATCGTTGGTGTTCTCCGAGAATTTCATCGGGTTGTTGTGCCGTGGCAGGACTGTCGTTTGATCCAGGCGGAACGTGTTTTTCAGATTTGCCCGGCTGGTGAGCAGGTTCGTCGTACCTTCGACGAATTCACGCAAGACCTGACCTGCAGTAAGCATCATCTCCGGCCGATTAACGGATGGGTGCAGCTCGACTCGGCTGACGCCAAGACCGTCGAGGAATGAATCGAACAAGTCCTCTGCTGTCACATCGACTGATTGGGAATCGGCGCCTTTGCCTGGCACGTCGATTTCGATTTTTGGCTCCGGTTCCGGCTGCGGCTCTTTCTTCTTGCTGCTGCCACCGAATAACACCGACTGGAATTCGTCATCACCGGTGATTTCGTCTTCCTCGAGCATTTGCATACCGGTGCGCAGCGAGTCTTCATCGACAAACTGCTCGATGTTGTCCGGCGCTACAGAGGGTTCTTCGTCCAGTGGCATGACAAGACTCTCGCCAGAGTCTATGGATACCTGAATCTCAAAATCACCCATACGCAAACGATCACCGTCGAAGAGTCGGCGCGGGTTACCTTTTCCGATCGGCTCCATTTCATTGTTGACGTAGACACCGTTACTACTGGTATCGGCCAGGTAATAGATGCCACCCTTGTAATCGATGGTGGCGTGACGGCCAGAGATAAAACGATCCGGATCCGGAAGTATCCAGTCATTGTGCAGTGAGCGTCCGATAGTGCCACCACTTTCGTAATATTCACGCAGGGCGTCATCGCCCACGAGGTCGGCGTGTTCACTGACGATTTTTAGTTCGAGCGGCATTATTGTTCCCGGTTCGATGTATTGGACAAATACTGCATCGAAACAAGGAGATAGGATGCCGAGTAGTTCACATAATCGGGCGGCTACGGATTTCAAGAATGTTAGAAAACGACCAAATATGGACAAATGGGCCCGGATACGCAAAATCGAGCCCTTTCCGGCCGATTTGGGTACACTACGCGCCCTCCAGCCGCAGCAATCGCAATGAGCAAAAAGATCCTCTACAAAGTCATTTTCATGAGCCACGGACAGGTCTATGAGATCTACGCTCGCGGCGTCGGTCATGGTGAAATGTTCGGGTTCGTCGAAGTCGAAGAATTGGTATTCGGAGAACGGACCACATTGGTTGTTGATCCGTCCGAAGAGAAGATCAAATCCGAGTTTGAGAACGTTAAGCGGACCTACTTGCCATTGCACGCCATCATCCGAATTGACGAAGTCGACAAGCAGGGTGTCAGCAAGATCAGCAAGCTCGATGGCAATGTCACGCAGTTTCCCATGCCGGTATATACGCCGGGGGACAAGGGCTAGTATCATCCCGTTTTCGTCCCGGACCCTCTCTAACCATGCTTGAACTGCCCGGGCAACCGGCCCTCTCGGACTTCCGTGTTGCCAAGTTGACGCGCTCACTAAAACGCGTCAACGATCGCCTTGATTCACTGCAAGCAAGCTACGTCTATTTCGTGGCGACCAACGACGATTTGTCCCGTGAAGAGCGCTCGCGACTCGATGCTCTGCTCCTGTCCGAAGACAAGCCAGTCAAGCCAAAAAAGGGCTCCATGAGCCTGTTCGTGGTGCCGAGGCCTGGGACTATTTCACCGTGGTCATCGAAAGCTACCGACATCGCGAAGGCCTGCGACATCGATGCCGTCGAGCGAATTGAAAGAGGCATCTGCTACTCCCTGAAGTTCTCGGGCAAGGTCGAAGATGACGCAAAAAGGGCTCTGACCCCTTTGCTGTTTGATCGTATGACCGAGGCTGTGTTCAGCGAGGCGGATCAGGTGGCGGCGCTGTTCGAGGCGCATGAACCGGCACCGGTTGTCATCGTACCGCTTGCGAAGATAGGACGTGATGCGCTGGTCGCTGCGAATACTGAGCTGGGTCTGGCTCTCAGTGGTGATGAGATCGACTATCTCGTTGCCAGCTACACCGATCTGGAACGTGATCCGACCGATGCCGAGCTAATGATGTTCGCCCAGGCGAACTCAGAGCATTGTCGCCACAAAATATTCAACGCGAGTTGGGTTATCGACGGGGAAAAACAGGATAAACGCCTGTTCGGCATGATTAAATCGACGACCGAGAAAACGCCGGACGGTGTTATTTCGGCTTACAGCGATAACGCCGCAGTCATTGAAGGCTGGGATGGTGCACGGTTGATGCCTGCATCCAGCGATCGCGAATTTACCTACGTCGAAGAACCTATTCACATCTTGATCAAAGTGGAGACGCACAATCATCCTACTGCGATCTCCCCATTCCCCGGCGCTGCGACAGGTTCCGGTGGTGAGATTCGAGATGAAGGTGCGACAGGCCTTGGTGCCAAACCCAAAGCAGGCCTGTCCGGCTTTACCGTTTCGCACCTTAGAATTCCCGGGTACTCGCAACCCTGGGAAGACGACTTTCCGCATCCTGACCGTATGGCCACTCCGCTCGAGATCATGATCGATGGGCCAATAGGTGGGGCCGCATTCAATAATGAATTTGGCCGGCCGAATCTGGCGGGCTACTTCCGAACCTTCGAAAGTCATCTGCCAGGTCTTGCCGACAACGAGATTCGTGGCTATCACAAGCCGATCATGATCGCGGGTGGACTCGGCAATGTTCGCGCCGAGCACGCAAACAAGATCGATGTTCCTGTTGGTGCCAAAGTTGTCATCATTGGTGGCCCGGCGATGCTGATTGGGCTGGGTGGTGGTGCGGCCTCGTCACTTGCGAGCGGTACCTCGAGCGAAGATCTCGACTTCGCATCCGTGCAGCGCGGTAATCCTGAAATCGAACGCCGTGCACAGGAAGTGATTGATCGCTGCTGGGCGATGGGCAGCGAAAATCCGATCCTGCTGATTCACGACGTCGGCGCAGGTGGGCTTTCGAATGCTGTACCTGAAGCGGTCGATCACAGCCAGCACGGTGCCGAAATTGAACTCCGTGAAGTCGCGAACGCGGAACCTGGAATGTCGCCAATGGGCATCTGGTGTAACGAAGCACAGGAGCGCTACGTGTTGCTCGTTAGTGATGACCGCATCGATGAATTCCAGAATCTATGCGAGCGTGAGCGCTGCCCGGTTTCCGTTATTGGCACCTTAACCGGGGACGGAAACCTCGTCGTGAATGATCGCGACTTCGAAAATCGTGTGGTCGACATGCCAATGCAAATGTTGCTGGGCAACCCGCCAAAAATGGAGCGAAATGTAGAGCATCAGCCACTGCCAGTGGAAGATCTCAATCTCGACGGCATCGATCTTAAAGAAGCCGCCATGCGGGTGTTGCGTTTTCCTGCTGTGGCAGACAAATCATTCCTGATCCATATTGGTGATCGAACAGTCGGTGGATTGAGTGCTCGTGATCAGCTGGTGGGTCCCTGGCAGGTACCGGTCAGCGATGTTGCTATTACGTCTTCGGGGTTCAATAGCAAGACGGGTGAGGCGATGGCGATGGGTGAACGTACGCCGTTGGCCGCGACCAATGCACCGGCATCGGGCCGCATGGCGGTCGCTGAATCCATCACGAATATTGCAGCGGCGCCGATAGAGAGTTTAAGCAAGGTGCGACTATCCGCAAACTGGATGGCCGCCGCGGGTCATCCGGGTGAGGATGCGAATCTGTTCGACACGGTCAAAGCTGTGGGCGACGAGCTATGTCGTGAGATCGGTGTTGCGATTCCGGTAGGCAAGGATTCCATGTCGATGCGGACGCGTTGGGAAGATGAAAACGGCGAACACCAGGTTGTCGCACCCGTATCACTGATCATCTCGGCGTTCGCGCCGGTGACGGACGTGACACAACATCTGACGCCACAGCTGCGAGAGACAGAGGACCCCAGTTACCTGTTGCTATTCGATCTTGGTAATGGCGCAAATCGCATGGGCGGTTCCTGCCTGCTGCAATCCTTTCAGCGTACGGGTGGACGCACGCCGGATCTTGATAATGCGAAACAGCTCAAGGGTTTCTTTGCAGCTATTCAGGAAATGATGTCACGCGGCATGTTGCTCGCCTACCATGACCGCAGCGATGGCGGCCTGTTCGCAACTGTTGCCGAAATGATTTTTGCCAGCCGCATTGGCGCGTCTTTATCGCTGAGTGGCTCGCGAGTCGACCTGCTTCGACAACTGTTTTGTGAAGAAATCGGTGCAGTCGTGCAGGTTGAGAAGAACAAACTGCCCCAGATGCAGATGGTGCTCGATCGTCACGGTGTGACCGCAACGGCTATCGGCAGGGTAGGTGGCGAGGCGAAACTGACCATTCATACCGACGCATCCGGTGCCGACGAAGTCGTTCTTGAGCTGGACCGAGTTACGATGCAACGAGAATGGTCGGAGATGAGTTATCGCATTCAGGCGTTGCGCGATAATCCGGCTACTGCGAAGGAAGAGTTCGACTGCGTACTTGATGACAAAGACCCAGGGCTAAGCGCTTCACTAACATTCGACTCCTCCGACAATATTGCTCGCGCAATTCGTAGCAACGACAAACCTCGTGTGGCCGTTCTTCGCGAACAAGGCGTCAACAGCCAGTACGAGATGGCCGCTGCATTTATGCGGGCAGGATTCTCGGCCGTCGATGTGCACATGAGTGATCTTCTCAGTGGCCAGGACTCTCTGGCGGACTACCAGGGACTTGTGGCCTGCGGTGGCTTTTCGTTTGGTGATGTACTTGGTGCTGGTGGGGGATGGGCGAAATCTGTTCTGTATCACTCTCGGACACGTGATCAATTTGCAGCCTTCTTCGATCGCAGCGACACGTTTGCATTGGGCGTTTGCAACGGGTGTCAGATGATGTCGCACTTGCGAGAACTGATTCCTGGTGCCGGGAACTGGCCGCGCTTCCTGCGTAACAAGTCCGAGCAATTTGAGGCCCGCCTGAGTCTCGTGGAAGTCGTTGAGAGCCCGTCGCTGTTCCTGCAGGGCATGGCAGGATCAATCATGCCGATCGCGACATCGCACGGTGAGGGCAGAGCGATTTTTGCCGATGACACGGCACGTTATACCTCGTCATACACGGTTGCTCTTCGCTATGTTGATAACTACGGCAATGTCGCTGATACGTATCCTGCTAATCCAAACGGTTCAACCGATGGCATTTGTGGACTGAGTAATGAAGACGGTCGAGTGACCATCATGATGCCGCACCCGGAGCGCGTCGCGATGACACGCCAGAACTCCTGGCACCCGGATGAGTGGGGAGAAGAGGGCCCCTGGATGCGGATGTTCCGCAACGTACGAGCGACAGTTTCCTAGGCAGATTGAAGATTGGTTTTTTCTTCGGAGACGAAGAACTGGCGAACCT
>CAYWBZ010000025.1:14080-17546 GCA_964456535.1 uncultured Woeseiaceae bacterium
TCCTAGGCAGATTGAAGATTGGTTTTTTCTTCGGAGACGAAGAACTGGCGAACCTTGATTGCGCGTGTCAGCTTTCCGTGGCGTACGAAACACTGGTAGAACAGGTCTTTTAGTATCTCCAGCAGAATGCCCGCTTGCGCACGATTCAACAACGGCAAGTCTTCCTGTTGTCCGGTACCGAATAAAATGGTTTTGATCGGTGCGAATGTCTCGTCGTCGATCCCCGCAATATCCTGGGCAGCCAGCACTTCTTCGAAAGCCCGTAGCTTGCCGCCTTCACCTAGCGCAGCGAATGAACTTCTGGCAGCGCGCCGACACATCGAGGCAAACGCATTGAAGCTGTTGTTCGAATAGCAGGTGAGCGCTTCCCGGAACATGACTTCGGTGTGCTTTGGCAAATAGGAAAAAGCAAAACGTTCCTTCGGTCTTTCGAGTTCGACAAAGTTGCGTAACAGCTCAACTCGATTATCAGCGTACTCGCGTACCGCGAATCTCAAGAAAACCGGCGCGTGGCAAGCATCGCATTGATAGACGAGGCCGACATGTTTTGGTTTGTCGCGTAACAGGGAAGCCGCGTCAGGAACAGACTGCGGACTCATGTGGGCATAGACGCCACAGTATGGACATTCGAGGCCTATACGTTCCTCGAGTCCGCTTTCGATCCCCTGATCCTTATCTAAAACGATCGTCATTTCGCCCTGATTCCGCCGTTATTCCCAGTCGCTCTTTGGCGACAGTTTTCTTTAATCTAATCAGCGACTTCCAGTATGCACCAAGAATCTGCAGGCACATTGCCAGCTTGACATAATCTGGCAATTCTTAATGATTCCAGGTGCCAACCGCTTCTCGCGCAGCGTCGTTAACGGGACGCGCCAATAATGCCGTTCTACTCAACGTGACTTCGAAGCGTGCGCCATCGGCCATCGGTAAATACGTCGCTGTTCCGTAATAGGCATCAACGCCCGGCATCAACATCGGAAATTTCCGCGCGACTCGCCAGACATCCAGTGTCATCTCTTCAGACAGCGGGTGCACCGTTCGTTCCTCGGACATTTCGTCGTCGATGTTCGAGTAGCGTCCGCTCAGCCGATCCAGCTGGTAAATCGGGTCCAGCCCAAGCAGTGTTGCCGGCGGCTTCCAGTTGATGACGCGTGCATCCATTTGCCATTCATCACCGCGTAACACCAGCAGGCGATCTATTTGGCCATCGACCATGACTCGCGCTGTGTATTCATTTGCTGCGGACTGCGAGAACTCAATTCGACTGACCAGCTGCTCATCGATCAGGCGGCCGTAACCGTAATAACTGAATGCCAGCAGGATACTGGCGCTGCCCATTGCGCCGGAAACCACGCCGCCGGCGAGAGAACGGGTCGCCCGGATCGGGCGCCGTCTGCGTGCGTGGCGCGTCATAGAAAATACGAAATACAAGGCGATGAAAATGAAAGCCGCACTGGCTGTCAGTAACAGGTTCATCGTTTGCTCTCCGTCGTGTCCTACGCGTTTAGTCTCTTATACTTGATTCGGTGCGGGTTTGCCGCATCGGCGCCCAGGCGACGCTTACGGTCCTCTTCGTAGTCCGCGTAGTTGCCGGCGAACCAAGTCACTACTGAGTTGCCCTCAAACGCAAGAATATGTGTGCAGATGCGGTCTAAAAACCAGCGATCATGTGAAATCACGATGGCCGAGCCCGGGAATTCGAGCAAGGCTTCTTCGAGTGCGCGCAATGTCTCTACGTCGAGGTCGTTGGTAGGCTCATCGAGCAACAACAGGTTGCCGCCGGCTCGCAACATCTTGGCGAGATGAACACGATTGCGTTCACCGCCGGACAGTAATCCGATCTTCTTCTGCTGGTCCTGACCGCGGAAATTGAATCGTCCGACATAGGCGCGCGATGAGGTTTCGTAGTTACCGACCTTGATCATATCCAGTCCATCCGAGATTTCCTCCCAGACGGTTTTGTCATCGTTGAGACTGTCTCTGGATTGATCGACACTCGCGAGTTGCACGGTATCGCCGAGGCGCAGCGTCCCTGAGTCAGCCTGCTCCTCACCCGTGATCATGCGGAACATTGTCGTTTTACCGGCACCGTTCGGGCCGATTACGCCAACAATTCCACCGGGCGGTAATTGAAAGCTAAGCCCATCGATAAGCAGCTTGTCGCCGAACCCTTTCTTCAAGTCATTCACCTCGAGAACAACGTCACCGAGACGGGGGCCGGGTGGAATGTAAATTTCGTTGGTCTCGTTACGCTTCTGGTACTGCGGCGATGAGATCTCGTCGAACTGACGCAAGCGCGCTTTGGATTTCGCTTGTCGGCCTTTTGGATTGCTGCGTACCCACTCGAGTTCTGCAGCCATGGCTTTCTGCCGCGCCTTCTCCGATGTCTCTTCGTTTTTCAGGCGATCTTGTTTCTGTTCCAGCCACGATGAGTAATTGCCTTCCCAGGGAATGCCGTGGCCGCGGTCCAGTTCGAGAATCCAGCCAGCGACGTTATCAAGGAAGTAACGATCATGAGTGACCGCGATAACGGTACTCGGGTACTCATCAAGGAAGCGCTCCAGCCATGCGACGGACTCGGCATCGAGGTGGTTGGTAGGCTCGTCGAGCAACAGCATGTCAGGTTGCGACAGCAATAAGCGGCACAGCGCAACGCGGCGGCGCTCACCGCCGGAGAGTTTGGTGACATCCGCATCCCATGCTGGCAAGCGCAATGCATCGGCAGCAATTTCGAGTTTGCGGTCCAGCTCCCAGGCACCCTCGGAGTCGATCGCATCCTGCAATTCGCCCTGCTCCTCGAGCAGTGAGGTCATCTCGTCGTCGCTCATCGGTTCCGCAAACTTTTCGCTGATAGCGTTAAAGCGGTCGAGTAGCGCTTTGGTTTCCGCAACGCCTTCTTCAACATTGCCGCGCACATCCTTATCGGGATCGAGTTCGGGCTCCTGTGGCAGGTAGCCAATCTTGATACCTGGTTGCGGTCGCGCTTCGCCATCAATCTCCGTGTCGAGCCCAGCCATGATGCGCAGTAGCGTAGATTTTCCCGAGCCATTGAGTCCCAGTACGCCAATCTTGGCACCCGGGAAAAAAGACAGCGAGATGTCTCGCAGGATGTGGCGCTTGGGCGCTACGACCTTCGCGACGCGATTCATTGTGTAGATGTACTGAGCCATAGTTCGACCATGTGAATTTGCGAGTAAAGAGCGCGCATTATCCGGTATGCTGCATCGCATTAAAACAACCATAAAGCGTCCATGAGCGACACCGTGCTCGTTTACAGAGGGGAGGAGATCGCGGCTTACGGCTTTGGCGACCCGCACCCGTTTGGAACCGATCGCCACAACGTGTTCTTTGCCGAGCTCGACAAGGCCGGTCTCAGTGATTCGATCGACTTTGGTCATCCGCGTCCCGCGCTGGTCGATGAGCTGGCCCTGTTCCATACCGCCGAATACATTGACAAAGTCTCCCG
>CAYWBZ010000025.1:17646-19547 GCA_964456535.1 uncultured Woeseiaceae bacterium
ATCCGGAGTACCCATGTTCGACTCAACGAAGACGATCGAAGCCTTTGATCCGCAAGTAGCCAAAGCCCTCGCCCAGGAAAGCCAACGCCAGGAAGAGCACATCGAATTGATCGCATCAGAAAACTATGCGAGCCCTCTCGTGATGGCGGCACAGGGATCAAAACTGACCAACAAATACGCTGAGGGCTACCCCGGCAAGCGTTACTACGGCGGTTGCGAGTTCGTTGACGATGTCGAGACCCTGGCAATCGAGCGGGCCAAGGAATTGTTTGGTGCTGATTACGCCAATGTTCAGCCGCACTCCGGGTCGCAGGCAAATGCCGCGGTCTATCACGCACTGGTTGAGCCGGGCGACACGATCATGGGAATGGATCTCAGTGCCGGTGGTCACCTGACGCACGGTTCGCCGGTGAACTTTTCGGGCAAGCTGTTCAATGTCATTCCTTATGGTCTCGATACCGACACCGACCTGATTGACTACGACGAAGTGCAGGCGCTGGCAACCGAGCACAAACCGAAGATGATCATTGCCGGCTTCTCAGCCTACTCACAGGTGGTGGACTGGGCGCGTTTTCGCGAAATCGCGGATAGCGTCGGCGCCTATCTCTTCGTTGATATGGCACACGTTGCCGGGCTCGTGGCAACAGGTCACTACCCGAGCCCGATCCCGCATGCAGATGTCTGCACCACGACGACACACAAGACGCTGCGTGGGCCACGTGGTGGATTGATTCTCGCGCGTGCTAATGATGAGCTAACCAAGAAATTCAATTCGCTGGTCTTTCCGGGTACCCAGGGCGGACCGCTCATGCATGTCATCGCGGCGAAAGCGGTGGCGCTGAAAGAGGCGCTCGAACCGGGATTCAAGGAGTACCAGGGCAAGGTCTGTGAAAACGCGAAGGTCATGGCATCGGTACTGGCCGAGCGTGGCTATCCGATTATCTCAGGTGGCACCGAAAACCACCTCATGCTTGTGAGTCTTATTGAACGCGGCATTACGGGCAAGGCGGCGGATGCAGCGCTGGGCCGTGCCTACATCACTGTGAACAAGAACTCGGTACCTAATGACCCGCAGTCCCCGTTTGTCACCAGTGGCTTGCGACTCGGAACTCCGGCAATCACCACACGTGGCTTTGGCGTCGAAGAAACCCGCCAGCTCACTGGCTGGATTGCGGATATACTGGATGACGTCGAAAATGAGGAAATCATCGATCGGGTCAGGGGCCAGGTGTTAGAATTATGCCAACGGTTCCCGGTTTACGGCTAATACTCCGATCGGCTACTACCCATGCATTGTCCGTTCTGCGCCCATGAAGAAACCAAGGTAATCGACTCGCGTCTTGCGGGTGATGGCCGACAGATTCGTCGACGCCGCCAATGCCTGGCTTGCAACGAACGTTTCACAACGTTTGAGACGGCTGAACTGGTAATGCCGCGCCTGGTCAAGAACGACAACAGTCGACAACCCTTTGACGAGGCCAAACTTCGTTACAGCATGGTTCGGGCTCTCGAAAAACGACCGGTACCGAGCGACGAACTGGAGCAGGCGATCGGCCGATTGATTCATAAGCTGCGGACGATGGGCGAGCGTGAAGTTCCCTCACGACTTGTCGGCGAACTGGTGATGGAAGAGCTGCACGAGCTTGATGAAGTTGCCTATGTGCGCTTCGCCTCCGTATACCGGCGTTTTCAGGACATCACCGAGTTTGAAGAAGAGATCAAACGCCTGCAGAAGATTTCAGAAACAGCGGCAAGTCGAGAGCAGATGTCGTTGCTTCCCGAAATGCTCGGCAAGAAGAAGCAATAAATCCGATGCCTGAGCTTAGCGCGCTGGCCAGTATTGAAGACATCATTGCCGATCTTAAGTGTGGCAAGATAGTTATCATGGTCGACGACGAGAA
>CAYWBZ010000026.1:0-18958 GCA_964456535.1 uncultured Woeseiaceae bacterium
GATCCGAACAGGTAACGATCGAGCATCACGTCGCCGGCCACGACGACGTGTGTCTTTGAAAAATCAGGAATTGTTATAGTCACGCGCGGACTTTATCACGATCGTTTGGCGGCTAGCCAAGGTTGATCAAACTACCCGCACTTTGAGTCGCCACAACACAGGCAAGTCTGGCATCCGTCCATCATGATGACAGCCGCTGTACTGCACTTGCCGCATAGCTGTGCACCTTCGGGATAAGTGCTTTCGGAGAAAGCATCCTGCTGTTTCTTTGACTCTTCGAACTCGGCGCGCTTCTCATTGATCAGCTGCTGCTGCCCGGCATCAAGTTCCTGCGAGGCCACCATTCCAATCATTATCAGGTGCTTCTCAACGATATAGCCAAGCTCCGCGATGATCGATGGCATGAACTTGCCGCCCGGTTGCCAGTAGCCGCCGCGCGGATCGAATACCGCCTTGAGTTCCTCAACCAGAAACACAACATCGCCACCCTTACGAAAGACGGCTGAAATGATGCGCGTTAGTGCGACGATCCACTGGTAGTGATCGAGGTTCTTGGAATTGATGAATATCTCAAACGGTCGGCGCTTTTCATATTCTGTGCCTTCGTTGAGAACAATGTCGTTAATCGTGACGTACATTGCGTGGTCCGAGATCGGCGTCTTCACTTTATAGGTTGAGCCGACCAGCATCTCCGGACGTTCGAGCTTCTCGTGCATACGAATGACTTCAGCACGATCACCGCCGCCACCTTCGCGTTTGAATTCCCGCTTTGCTTGCTTCTCCTGGACTTCGGGTTGGTTCACCGCGTAGCCCACGATCTTCTTGTCTACTTTTATCATTTGTTACTTACCAATTAGAACTTGCCGTAATAACCTTCTTTCAAGGCATCAAACAAGTTAGCTGCTGTGTGCACTTCACCGTCGTACTCGATTTCTTCGTCGCCCTGAAGGTCAACGGTAGAACCATCGTCGAGTGTGAATGTGTATTTCGTGTTCTTGAGGTCTTTCTCTTTGACGAGAACACCCTGAAACGCTTCCGGGTTGAAGCGGAACGTTGTACATCCCTTCAGACCCTGCTGGTACGCGTATAAATAGATGTCCTTGAAGTCATCGTAATTGTAATCCGTCGGAACATTGGCCGTTTTGGAGATCGACGAATCGATCCACTTTTGAGCCGCTGCCTGGATATCTACATGTTGCTTGGGCGTCACTTCATCGGCCGTGATGAAGTAATCCGGAAGATTATTCGCCGGTGCATCATCGCCCACGCCTGCCGGCATGCCTTGCGGATCAATCGCTTCGCGGTACGCCAGTAATTCAAACGAGAAGACGTCGACTTTTTCCTTGGTCTTCTTACCCTGACGGATCACGTTGCGGAAATAGTGATGAGCAAAACTGGGCTCGATACCGTTACTCGCATTATTGGCGAGTGACAGCGAGATAGTACCTGTCGGTGCTATTGAGCTGTGATGCGTGAAACGCGCGCCGGATTCGGCAAGCTTTTCAACCAGCTCCGGTGCTTCGGCGGCCACGCGCTGCATGTAGCGGCTGTAGCGCGCATGCAGGATACGGCCCGGCACTTTGTCGCCAACCTGATAGCCGTCGTCGCGCATTTCGGGACGCTTGCGAAGCATCTCATCGGTCACTTCGAAGGTTTCGCTCATGATTGGCGCTGGCCCTTTTTCTTCGGCCAACGCGAGCCCCTCTTCCCAACCAGCTATCGCCAACCGCCGCGCAACTTCTTCCGTGAACTCGACCGCTGCTGGTTCACCGTACTTCATGCGCATCATTGTGATCGTGGAACCCAGGCCCAAAAAGCCCATACCATGACGCCGCTTGCGCTGAATCTCATTGCGTTGCTGCGGCAATGGCAAGCCGTTGATTTCCACGACATTATCGAGCATGCGTGTGAACACTTTCACGACCTTGCGGAAGTTTTCCCAGTCAAAGGCCGCTTCCGAAGTGAACGGCTTGCTGACAAAGCGGGTCAAATTGACAGAGCCCAGCAGGCATGACCCATACGGAGGCAGTGGTTGCTCACCGCAGGGGTTGGTCGCACGAATGTTTTCGCAGAACCAGTTGTTATTCAATTCATTGACCTTGTCGATCAACACGAAGCCAGGCTCCGCAAAATCGTAGGTCGACGCCATGATGATGTCCCAGACTCTGCGTGCCGGCAAAGTCTTGTAAATCTTGCACGCGGCCAGACCTTCTTTATTCGTAACGTAGTTGCCTGCCTCAGGCCACTCACGCCAGACGAATTGAGATTCATCGGCGACATCAAGGCCGTCTACTTCAACTTCCTTGGGTGTTACCGGAAATGCGAGCTTCCAGTCGTCCTCGTTAATCACCGTCTGCATAAATTCGTCGGTGACCAGCAACGACAGATTGAACTGCCGCAGACGACCGTCCTCGCGTTTGGCGCGGATAAACTCCATTACATCCGGGTGACCGACATCGAAGGTGCCCATCTGTGCTCCACGACGACCACCAGCCGACGACACTGTAAAACACATCTTGTCGTAGATATCCATGAAGGATAGTGGGCCGGACGTGTATGCACCCGCGCCTGTCACATAGGCGCCCTTGGGCCGTAATGTCGAGAACTCATAACCGATTCCGCAACCGGCTTTCAGCGTCAATCCGGCCTCATGAACCTTATTGAGGATATTATCCATCGAATCACCAACGGTGCCTGACACCGTGCAGTTAATCGTGGATGTCGCTGGTTTGTGCTCGCGTGCTCCCGCATTGGAAATAATACGACCAGCCGGAATCGCACCCGCGCGCAGTGCCCAGACGAATTCATTAAAGTAGTGATCACGTTGTGATTCGATTTCCACATCAGCGAGCGCCCGAGCTACTCGTACGTAGGTGTCGTCAATATTCTCATCGATCTTCGAGCCATCTTTGGCTGTTAAACGATACTTAGCATCCCAAATGTCGAGCGATGCTGGTTGAAATTGAATGTCGGTAACCGTGTGCGTATCCAAATTTACGGCAGACTTCATCGGTCCTCTTACTCCCCTGTACTCCCTTAGGAGACCCCAAATACATATTTTGACTAGCTTTTTTAGGGGAAAAGAACCCCGCTCGTCGGCGGCCAGAAAACGCACGACGAGAGCCGTTGCCGGCCTCTTTTCCTCTTTGAGTAGACACAAGATGTTGTGTCTGAGTGCAGACAAGATTATGCCCGAACGGCACTTCTGTCAAGCCTTTTGCTGTTTTTTTTATAAGGAACTTATCCTTAATAAATCAATAAGTTATAAAACATTGGCGAGTAAGTGCTTTAAAAGTAAGGCAAAAAATATGACACTTTTGTTAAATTTTCCAGCCACTAGATATAGTGGCACTCCGGAACGTCAAATATTAGCGCTAATTGTGCATGAAAACCCGCTATTGCGGCGGAGAAAATAACTTGAAAAGCAAAACGGCGGCCCGAAATAGAGGTCCAACAACATGCTTTTTACTGGAGAAAATAATGAAAATTGCTCGTTTCGAACCCTGGTCCACGATTGACTTGCTGCATCGTGACCTGAATCGTGCCGCATCGCAGGGCACAAGGGCGGGCTGGGTCCCGGCCGTTGACGTCATCGAAGGAAAAGGCCGTTTTCTGCTGCGTGCGGACGTGCCCGGAGTCAATGCGGCAGACATCGAAGTATCAATGGATGCTGGCGTATTGACTGTATCCGGTGTTCGGCATGCAGAAGAACGCGCCGAAGACACCGACGTACAACGCACGGAGCGCTCTACTGGCCGATTCTTGCGTCGCTTCACGCTACCCGAGACGGCAGACGCTGAAAGCATCACTGCCAGGACCAGCAACGGCATTCTGGAAGTAGTGATCCCCAAACTGCCCGAGATACAGGCACGACGGATCACTGTGGAAGCGGCTTAAGCAAATTAGTGCACCGATGCCTGATCGCGACGATTTGATGCGTTCAGGCATCTTTGTAAAGGCCTATAATTCCCTTTAGCTTAAACGTTCACGATAGATTCAGCTCCGCGACTCTAACCTGAACAGGATCCGCAGCATCGATTGAGACTAACTTTATGACGACGAAAATACGCTTCTCCTTATCTGCCCTGCTCTTCGCGCTGGCTTTCCTGACATCGGCCACTGCCGCCTTGCCGCAAAGCGTTAAGGGCGAGCCAGTCACTAGCCTCGCACCACTGGTAGAGGAGGTCTCGCCGGCCGTCGTCAATATCAGGGTCAGCCAAACCGTAACCAATCGTAATTCCTTCGGTGACGATGCATTTCGTCGCTTCTTCGGCCTGCCGGATGGCCGTAATCGCGGTGGTGCTCAGGAGATTGCCAGTGCCGGGTCTGGCGTCATCGTTGATGCTGAGCGCGGTTATATTCTTACCAACCATCACGTCGTCGGTGAAGCCGACACAATCCAGATTTCGCTGATCGACGGTACGGTTCATGACGCCGAAATCGTTGGCTCCGACCCTGCGACCGATATTGCGGTTATCAAAGTAGATGCCGAAGGCCTGACCGAAATGGCTATTGGCGATTCGACAGGCGCACGAGTCGGCGACTTCGTTATCGCTATTGGCAATCCGTTTGGCCTGGGACACACCGTGACGTCGGGCATCATCAGCGCGCTGGGTCGTTCGGGCATTAGTCGGGATGGCTATGAAGACTTCATTCAGACCGACGCATCGATCAACCCGGGTAACTCGGGCGGCGCACTCGTCAATATGAATGGCGAGCTGATCGGCATTAACTCCGCAATTATCAGCCGTTCGGGCGGCAATGTTGGTATCGGCTTTGCCGTCCCAACCGAGATTGCCGGCTCCATCATGAAGCAAATCCTCGATTTCGGCGAAATTCGGCGCGGGCTTCTCGGCGTGAACATTCAAACCATTGATGCGGAAGCTGCAGAGGCGCTCGGCAATGACATAGATAGCGGTGCATTGATTACAGGAATACAGGCGGAATCCGCCGCAGAAAATGCTGGCCTCAAAGTCGGCGACATTATTATCGAGGTCAATGAGAAGAAGGTCGGCGGCGCCTCCGAACTCAGAAATCGCATTGGACTCCTGCGCTCGGGCGAGCAGGTAGACATCAAGTACGTCCGTGACAATGAAACGCGCTCTGCGGAGGCGAAGCTGGGTCAGGCTCAAAGTCAGATGGTGCTGGGTGAGGAAATTCACCCCGGTCTGGCGGGTTCAACTTTCGCTGCGTCTTCAACGACGGGTACAGACGGCATAGAAATCAGCGACGTCCAGGAAGGTACGCCTGCCGCTCAACGCGGGCTGCGCACCGGTGACCTGATTACTCACGTCAATCGCATACAAGTGCAGAACTTGCAGGACTTGAGAGAAGTTGCCTCGCGCTACGATATCCTGTTCCTGAACGTACGCCGCGGCGACAGAGCGTTGATGTTTCAAATTCGCTAGTATCGGGGCTCATCAATGAGGTAACCGCCTGACCTATGCCCCGCTTGAGCACCGCTAGCCGTATCTGTGTAACCGCCGGGATATTCTTTCTCGCGGCAACAGGCATGGCGGCGGCAGAGAAGCTCCCTGCCTCTCAGATAGAGCAACAGCGCGAATTATTTCGAACCGTCTTCGAGTCGGTCGAGCGCGGTGACTGGACCGTGGTCGATGACCTCTCCGCACTTGAACGACAATTGCTCGAGCAGTACATACTCTGGCCAGACCTGCGCGCCACCTGGCTGGGTGCGAATATCAATTCCGTAGCGAACCAGGAAGTCGATGCATTCGTGCAGCAATACGGTACCTTGCGGCCAGCTCGTGAACTTCGTTATCGCTACGCACTAAACTTCGTCCGCAACGACGATCTGCCGGGGTACCTGAGGCTCTATGAGCAGTTTTATCAAGGGCAGAAGATTGAGAAACTCGATTGCCTTGCGTTGCAGGCTGAAATAAAGGCCGGGCGGCATCAACGAGTTGAATTTCGCGCGATCGAGCTTTGGATGGTAGGCAAGAGCCAGGTCAGCGAATGCGATCCCGTGTTTGAATATCTGGATGACCGCAAGTTGTTAGGTGTCGTTGAATATCGAAAACGATACGCGCTCGCCGTCGAAGAACGTAATTTTACCCTGGCACAATGGCTGGCGAAAAAAATTGACCAGCAGCATGTTGACCAAGCCGCGCAATGGCAGCTCGCACAGACAAACCCCGAGGCGTTCCTGCAGCGAAAATGGCGCCGGTCCGGCGACGACTCACTGCGTGCGCAGCTCGTCTATGCCGCCGAACGTCTCACCTACCGCGATCCGGAAATCGCCCTCAAGCGTTGGCGAAGCGTGGTTGGCAAACACAGGTTTTCTGAAACACAGAAAATCATAACGGCGCAACATATCGCCCTCTGGACAGCGCGCGACAATCTCTCAGGCGCCTACAAGTTGCTGCTCAAGCTCCCGCCTGCGGCACAGAGTGTTGAGGTTCTGCGCTGGCGTGCGCGTAGCAGCCTGCGTGAAACTCGCTGGAAGCGCTTGCTCACCGATATCGCGGCGATGCCCGAGGCAGAGCGTAATTCTGAAGAATGGCGCTATTGGCGCGCGATCGCCCAGATTGAGTCGGGCCAGGCACTGGCGGCCGTAGGAGATTTAGAGTCACTCCGACTGGAGCGTAGTTTTTACGGTTTCCTGGCCGCCGATAAGCTCGGAAAGGGATACGCGTTCGACCACGCACATTTACTCACAGACGACTTAAGACTCACTGCCCTGCAGTCACGACCCGAAGTTAACCGTGCCCGAGAGTTGTTTTACGTAGGCCAGGACGGGCGTGCGCGCTCTGAGTGGGATGCTGTTGTTCGTCATCTGTCGGACGAGGACAAAATTCAGGCGGCGATTCTGGCGAATCGTTGGGGTTGGCATTCCCGTGCTATCTCAGCTGCGGCCAGTCTGGGCCAATACGACGATTTATCGATCCGGTATCCCTTGCCCTATCAGGAGACCTTTGAGGAGTTCTCCACACTCGCCAGTATTTCATCGACCTGGGCTTACGGCATTGCTCGTAGTGAAAGTCTGTTCATGCGAGATGTGAGGTCACATGCGGGCGCTATTGGCCTGATGCAATTGATGCCAGCAACCGGGCGCACCGTCGCGAAAGAAATAAAGCTGCCTTATTCGGGGCTTGCCACGCTGGTCGATCCGGAAAGCAACATTCGCCTCGGTACGACATACCTCGGGCAAATGGCTGCACGCTATGGCGGCAATCAAGTACTCGCAACAGCCGCGTACAACGCGGGCCCACACCGCGTCGATCGGTGGCTGCCGGAAAACGGGACCATCGATGCCCGCATCTGGATCGAGAACATTCCATTTAATGAAACTCGCAAGTACGTCAAACGTGTGCTGGCTGCTCAGGCAATATTTCACTGGCGCATGACCGGAAAGACTCGCCGCTTGTCGGACGAGTTACTGCTCGTTCAAGCTGCGCCGGTCACTCAGCAGATCGCCAGCCGATAACGCCGCTTCGCGTTCATCGAAGTCCAACTCCGCCAAATTGCTTGCCTCAGTGTAGAAGCACTGCAGATCCTTCTTACACTTCAGGTATAAGGCCCTGAAGGACGGCAGCCGACCTTCATAGAGCGTCATCGATATCAGTCGCGCGTTGTTCAACTCGCCAGTCAGCCAGCCTGACCCGTTCCGGCCACTTCGCTGCAGCTCTGCGGCGACATCTTCTGCCAGCGTCTTCATCCGTTCCCGCTTGAGAACTCGTTTGTACTCAACGTCTGTATCAGATGCGTAGACGTTTTGGAGAGCGCTTCTGGCGACTGCGACGAGGTGCAACAACGACTGTTGCAGCTCCCGACCGGCAACATAGTCGGCCATCTTTTCTTCTTCCCCGCGTGATTCCAGCCAGAGAGTTACACCAATTTCTTCCACGGCCGTCGCGAACGATTCATTGAAGGCCGAGTCGTCCTTCACATAAACCACCTGATGCGCCAACTCGTGAAACAGCACAGCGATGAGGTCAATATCATCCCAGTGCATCATCGTACTCAGAATCGGGTCGCTGAAATTACCCAGTGTCGAGTACGCGGCGACACCACCAACCGCGACATCAAAACCGTCCTCAGACAACCGTTCTGATTCCTTCGTTGCATCATCTTTCGAGAAGTAGCCGCGATAACTCACGCAACCCGCAACAGGAAAACACCATTGCTTCGGCGTCAACGAGAATTCGGGCGCAGCAAAGACATTCCATACGACGTAGTCACGCTCAAGATCAGCGTACGTTCGGTAGCTCTTGTTGTCGGGCAAGCCGAGCGTTGCGACTGAAAAGTCCCGCGCTTCGCCCAGTAGGTGCAATCTCTCCGCCAGCTCAGGAGAGGTATCCGGGTCCTCGATGACCGCATCGATCGACTCTCGCTTGCGCATGACCTCCCATTGGCCGGACGCGGCTTGCATGTAGTAGCAGCCCGTCAGCGGCACACACAAGAACAGCAATAGCAGAAATCTCGGCATACGCCACTCTGCTGTCTCGGCGGCCAAAACGTCAACTGTCAATGTCGGTTACACTTCTGCGATGCAGGTCTATCTCGTCGGTGGTGCTGTTCGTGATGAACAGCTGGGCATCTCGCACACGGAGCGAGACTGGTGTGTTGTGGGTGCGACACCCGATGAACTTCTGGGAGAGGGTTACAAGCAGGTCGGCAAAGATTTCCCGGTATTTCTACACCCAAAAACCAAAGAGGAATACGCTCTCGCCCGAACAGAGCGAAAAACAGCGCCTGGCTATCACGGTTTCGCATTCGACTTTTCGCCTGATGTATCGATTGAAAACGATCTCTTGCGCCGTGATTTGACCATTAACGCGATCGCAAAAGATGACGACGGCAACCTGATCGACCCACATGGAGGATTGCAGGACATCAAACATCGAGTCCTGCGCCATGTCTCTGATGCTTTCGGTGAAGACCCTGTCCGAATTCTGCGCGTCGCCAAATTTGCGGCGCGATTTGCAAAGCTCGGGTTCTCTGTTGCTGGCGAGACGATGGCACTCATGCGCCGCATGGTTGAGGATGGCGAAGTCGATGCTCTGGTCACTGACCGCGTGTGGAAGGAAACTGAGGAGGCCTTGCGCGGAATCAATAGTCGCGTCTATTTCGAGGTGCTACGTAATTGCGGGGCACTCGAGCGCCTGTTCCCCGAGGTCGACGCGTTATTCGGAGTACCGCAACCCGAGAAATGGCATCCCGAGATTGATACCGGCCTGCACACGATGATGGTTCTCGATCAGGCCGAGTTCGCCAGCAAAGATCTGGAAATCCGTTTTGCGGCGCTGACACACGACCTGGGCAAGGGCACCACACACGAGGACGATCTTCCGAGCCATCCGGGTCATGAGGCGCGTGGTGCCAAACTAATACGAGAAATGGCTGACCGCCTGCCTGTTCCAAGAGCCTGCCGCGACCTCGGCATAATGGTTGCGGAGTTCCATACGCATTGCCACCGGGCACTGGAATTACGCGAGAAGACCATATTGAAGGTTTTGGAAAAAACCGACGCATTTCGCCGCCCTGAACGTTTTGAACAGTTTCTGATCGCCTGCGAGGCTGACGCAAGAGGCCGCGGCGGTCTTGAGAATCGACGCTATCCGCAAGCCGATTTTCTACGTGGCGCATTTGCTGCTGCGTCCGCTGTTGACGTCGGCGCCATTGCGAAGGAATTCGAAGGAGCGAAGATCCCTGCGGCGATCCAGAAGGCACGCGAACGCGCAGTAGCGAACTTCAGGAAATCAGCTTAGCCGCATTAGACCATCGCATAGAGAATGACCGCAGCCAGAATCAATCGGTAAAATGCGAAGGGCGCCAGGCCAATTCGGGTTACCACGCGCATGAAGAACTCGATACTGATATAGGCGACCACGCAAGACACCAAAGCACCCAGCCCGAGCTGACCCCACGCGACGGGCTCACCGCCGGATATCAATTCAAAAAATTTGTAACCAGCCGCAAGCAAGATCACCGGTGCGGATAACAAGAACGAAAATCGCGCAGCATCTGTGCGCTCGAAGCCGAGAAATCGCGCGGCGGTAATCGTGACCCCTGATCTGGACGTACCCGGTACCAAAGCGAGCGCCTGTGCGCAGCCGATAATCAACGCATCTTTGAGTCCGACGCTGGCCATGTTTCTTTCACGCCGCCCGAAACGGTCTGCGAGCGCCATTAGAATTCCGTAGCCGGCAAGCGTGTAAACAATAACAGCAGGATCACGAAGATTTTGCTCAATCCAGGACGCAAATATCAAGCCGGCCAGTGCCGCTGGAACGGTGCCCAATGCGATGGCCAGCGCCATGCGCGATTCCGGCGTTTTGACATTGCCTGTAACGACTTGCATGCCACCGGCAAGCAGCGAGGCGATATCTCCACGAAAGAAAATACAGACAGCTGCGAGTGAGCCAAAATGCACAGCGACATCGAACGCCAGTCCCTGATCCGCCCACTCAAACAGGTACGGCACCAGTACCAGGTGGCCTGAACTCGAGATCGGCAAGAATTCTGTAAGCCCCTGAACGATCGCGAGAATGATGACTTGTAGTGTGGTCAAAGAGTTTGTGTCCTGTCAGCAAAATGAAACGTCGATGGTGTGTCGATCGCGCCGCGCCCTAAGGCAATGCATTTGAAGTTCTCACCCATTTCACCGGGGAGAGTAAGTGTTTTGATCTGGCCGGACAATTCGAGCTGCCTCGGCAACGGTAGCTCCGTGAAGCCCTGCATTTCGATCTCGAGCCCACCGCCCATAAGAAATTGCGCTTGTGTCTGGTAACCAAGCAGGTCGAAACCGTTCGACACGGCAGCGCCTGCGATGCTGGAGAAATCGACCCAGGCGGTCAGGTCCTGGATTCCTGGGTATATAAGCGGATTATTGTGTGCGTGATGGCGGAAGTGGCAGCGCAACCAGCCTTCTGTTCGGTCGGTTGCGTAGTACTCCCGTTGTGAAACGCCGTAATCGAACAGGAACACTGCACCACGCCGGAGGCAGTTGGCGAGAGAATCAATCCAGCGTGGCGCTGCCAGCGACACTTCGGAGGTGTAGCCATCTTCCAGCGTTCGACCTATTTCTGTCTCGATTTCAGCCACCGCGGATGCAAGCCGGTCCGGCGCTGACCTTTCTGCCCAGACGAATCTCTCCGCCTCCAGCGACACACAAAGCTGCGACACACCGGACTCTCGCCGTACAAATCGCTCAACCGGCAACGCATCGAGCACCTCATTGGCAACAATCACCCCGTCGAAATTCTGCGGCAGATCGGATACCCATTGCACCCGATCCGCGAGCTGCGGTATCTCGCCCTGTATGCGTTGTTTCTGCCTCTCCTGCAGGTCGGCCGATACTTCCAGAATCTGGTATGAAGCAGGCAACGCTCCCAGCTCTTCCAGTGCCGTGAGTATGTCCACCGCCAGCTTGCCACTGCCTGCACCGAACTCAAGAATTTTGCCACTTTCGATTTCGCCCAGGACCTCAGCAGACTGCCTTGCCAGTATCCTGCCGAATACCGATGAGACCTCCGGCGCTGTAATAAAGTCACCGTCAGCACCAAACTTCGTGGCCCCGGCCGCGTAGTAACCGAGTCCCGGCGCATACAACGCCTCGTGCATGAATTCCGCGAAACTTATCCGGCCACCAGCGTCGTCTATTCTAGTTCGAATGTAATCGCTAACCCGAGCGCAATGCTTTGCGCTCAGTTCGTCCGGTTGTGGTAATGATGCAGGCTGTTCGTGTTGCATGTACGCGATAAAGTCTTTATGAATGATTCCATGCCAGAACAGACACTCAACGATAAAGTTATCCTCGTCACCGGCGCTGCCCGTCGAATAGGCGCGGCTATTGTGACATGCCTGCATGAAAACGGCGCACGAGTTGCGATTCATTATCGCGGCTCGGCCGACGATGCCGAGAGTCTTGCCGCTAACCTCAACAGTGCGCGCGCTGACTCAGCGGCGATTTTTCAGGCCGACTTGCTGGACATCGAGGCCATAAGTTTACTCGTCGATGCCGTCGTCGCATGGGGCGGACGACTTGATGGCCTCGTGAATAACGCATCCGGTTTTTATCCAACCCCTGTCGGCAGCATTACGGAAGCGAATTGGGACGAACTCATCGGCAGCAACTTAAAAGCACCGATTTTCCTGTCACAGGCAAGCGCCGATCATTTGCGTAGCACCAATGGGGCGATCATCAATATTGTCGATATACATGCGGAGAGACCGTTGCGCGATCACGCCGTGTACGGTTCGGCAAAAGCAGGGCTCGCGATGCTGACGAGATCACTCGCGAAAGACCTTGCGCCGAACGTTCGCGTAAATGGCGTATCACCGGGCGCCATACTCTGGCCAGAGAACGGCATGACTCCGTCCGTGCAAAAGAGCATCCTGGAGAAAATCCCGCTCGCGCGAGCTGGTGAGCCACGGGATATAGCGGGATGTGTGTTGTATTTATTGCGGGATGCCACCTACGTAACCGGCCAGATCATATCGGTGGATGGCGGTCGTTCAATAGGTTAACGGAATCCCTTACCAGACAATGCTCACAGCTTCCAAAGGGTGGCTTGACGCATCAAATTCCCGCCAGTGTTCGAGCATCGTCCTGCCTGTCACAGGATGCACCAGGTCCGGTGCGAGCTCGGCCAGCGGGCGCAGCACAAAGCTGTATCGCAAGATATCGTCGCGCGGCACACGAACAGGTCGCTCGTCGATAACAAAATCGTCGTAGAGCAACAGGTCTATATCGAGCGTACGTGACCCCCACTTATCACCGCCGCGAACCCGGCCCGCAAGATCATGAATAAGCTCGATAGCATCGCAAACTTCCAGTGGCGAATCATCGCATTGCAGACGCACCGCGAGGTTCAGAAAGTCTGCACCTTCAAAGCCAACGGCGGCACTCCGATAAGTCGCAGACACCGCGAGCTCGCCATAGCGTCTTTCCAGCTCAAGAATCGCCAGCCTCAGATTGGCTTCAGGTGACTTGTTACTGCCCAGCCCGAGATAGACGGTTGCCATCAGGCTGGTTGTTCGCCACGTTCTATCAGTACGCCGACGGATTTCGAGCCCCGGATCGCGCCGGGCTTGTTAACACGCACTTTGACCCAGGCGACACCGAACTCCTCGCGGATAATTGCGGCGATGCGCTCAGCCAGCGTCTCGACCAGCTGAAAGCTGGAGTCAGCAACAAATTCCTGAATGCGCTTCGCAACCAGTTTGTAATTGAGGGTGTCAGCGACCTCGTCCGTTGCCGCGGCCTTCGCGATATCGGCACTCATTTCCAGATCAATGACGACAGTCTGGCGAATGCGACGCTCCCATTCCCAAATGCCAATGATCGTGTCGATTTTGAGTTCGCTAAGAAAAATCTTGTCCATAGTCCCTTATTCCTGATTTAGGTCGCCGCTGGCACATCCAGGGTATCCAGCGACCATCTGGCTTGCGCCCTGATCTGGATTGCCGGCCGTGCTTCTGACAATCGTAACGCGCCGGCGGCAGCGATCATCGCACCGTTATCGGTACAAAACTCGAAACGCGGGTAGAAGACTTCGCCAGAAAACCGCGTCGCAATCTCGCTGCGCAACAGACGATTGGCACCGACTCCACCCGCGACAACGATTCTGTCCAGCCCCTGGGCCTCCGCAGCCTTTATAGATTTTCCGACGAGCGTATCGACCGCCGCGCGTTGAAACGAGGCCGCGATATCAGCACGGCGATTATCGATCTCACCCGCCGCTTCAGCTTTCCTGACCTCAAGCATCACCGCAGTTTTCAGTCCGCTGAAGCTAAAATCCAGATTCGGTTTGTTGAGCATGGGCCGTGGAAAGGAATACGCCTGTTCATCACCGTCTTCGGCCAAAGCCGCGAGCAGAGGCCCGCCCGGATAACCGAGACCCAGGAGCTTTGCCGTCTTGTCGAAAGCTTCGCCAGCAGCATCGTCCAGGGTGCTACCGAGGATTTGGTAGTCACCAAGCTCCCGGACAGCAATCAGCATCGTGTGTCCACCGGAGACTAATAGCGCCAAAAACGGAAATTCTGGCGGATTTTCCTCAAGCATCGGCGCCAGCAGGTGGCCCTCCATATGATGTACCGCCACAACCGGGCAGTCCCAGGCCAGTCCCAGCCCGTTCGCCATTCCGCCGCCGACCATCAGCGCGCCCACCAGGCCCGGGCCCGCCGTATACGCAATGGCGTCAGGCTTTTCGATACCTGCCTCGTCCATAACCTGTTGAATTAACGGCAAAAGCATCCGGACATGATCGCGGGAGGCGATTTCCGGAACGACACCGCCGTAGACGGCATGCAGGTCTACCTGGCTGTGCAGCGCATGCGCGATGAGCCCTTGTTCGGCGCTAAATAGCGCGACTCCGGTCTCATCACAGCTGGTTTCAATTCCGAGGGTTATTGTTGGGGCAGTCATAGGCGGCGAATCATAACCCGAACCCTTTGCAAACCGCCAAATCTGGCGTTATTATACGCGGCTGAGTCCCGGCCTTAGTGCCGGGTTTATTTATGTCTGGACGGAATGCCTGAACAATGCCAAGTGTTCGAGTAAAAGAAAACGAGTATTTTGACGCTGCACTGCGTCGCTTCAAACGCGCCTGTGAAAAGGCCGGAATCCTTACTGAGCTGCGTCGTCGTGAATACTACGAGAAGCCTACTCAGGAAAGAAAGCGTAAGAAAGCTGCGGCCGTCAAGCGCCATCTGAAGCGCATATCTCGCGACGAAGCCAAGCGCAAGCGCCTTTACTAAGTCGGGCAGCGTTGCTGCGTCGATGTCCATGAAAGGCCAAATCACAGAAGATATGAAGTCTGCCATGAAGGCCGGTGATAAAGACCGGTTGAAAGTGGTGCGCCTCATGCTTGCTGCGATTAAGCAGATCGAGGTGGATACGCGCACAGAACTCGACGACGTGGCCGTGCTTGCTGTCGTGACCAAGATGGTCAAGCAGCGTCGCGATTCAATCGAGGCGTTCGAAAAGGGAGATCGCGAAGATCTCGCGGCTATTGAACGCGCTGAAATCCTCGTGCTGGAAGACTACCTTCCCGAGCAGCTCTCTGCTGCGGACCTGGCGGCGATGGTTGACGAAGTGATTCAATCAACCGGTGCGATAAGCATTCGGGATATGGGCAAGGTCATGGGCCAGATCAAAGCGAAAGCGGCGGGTCGGGCCGACATGGGTGCTGTTAGCGCCACTGTCAAAGAGCGGCTGTCTGCCCTCTAGTACCAACGACCACATTGGCGCGTTTTTTGCGCTCTGGCAAAGCCCGTTTATTAGGCTATGCTTCAAAAAAACAAGAACCCCTCAAAGACCCGACAGACGCCGGGCGACGTTTGAATTGATATGGCCGGATTAATCCCTCAGGACTTCATCGATGATCTGATCGCGAGAGCAGATATCGTTGAGGTTGTGGGTCGCCGGACCCAGCTGAAAAAGGCCGGCCGGGAATACAAGGCCTGCTGCCCTTTCCATGATGAAAAAACACCGTCGTTTACGGTTAGCCCTGGCAAGGGTTTCTATCACTGCTTTGGTTGCGGCGCCCATGGCACGGCCATTGGATTCCTCATGGAGTTCGATCACATGAGTTTCGTTGAGGCGATCGAATCATTGGCGGGCTCAATGGGTGTGGAAGTTCCACGCAGCGAGAGCGATCAACCGGCGCGACGCTATGACGAGTTGTTCTCTTTGATGGATACCGTTGCTCGCCACTGGCAGTCCTGCCTTAAAGAAACGCCAGAAGCTGTCGAGTACCTGAAAAAACGTGGCATCGACGGCTCGACCGCGAAGCGATTCAGCATCGGCTATGCACCTGATGGCTGGAGTAACGTACTCGACAAGTTCGGAAAGTCCGAAGAAGCGACAGAAAGACTGCTCGCAACGGGGCTCATAATTCGCAAGGATAACGGCAAGCACTATGACCGTTTTCGAGATCGAGTCATGTTCCCGATTCGCGATGCCAGAGGTCGAACCATCGGTTTCGGCGGCCGCACGATGGGGGACGGCGAGCCGAAGTATCTGAATTCCCCGGAGACCGTCCTGTTTCATAAGGGTCGCGAACTGTATGGCATGTACGAAGCGCGCCAGGCGTTGCGACATATCGAACGACTTGTCGTTGTCGAGGGCTACATGGATACCGTTGCGCTGGCGAGGCACGGTATCGATTTCGTTGTGGCAACCTTGGGTACAGCGACGACCAACGAACACCTCAACCGGCTGTTTCGCCTGACCGAAAATGTGTATTTCTCGTTTGACGGCGACCGCGCTGGCAGGAAGGCCGCCTGGAGAGCGCTGGAGAATGCATTGCCGCAGGTACGTGAGGGCCGGCAAATACGCTTCGTCTTCCTGCCCGAGGGCCAGGACCCGGACTCATTCGTCAACGAGAATGGCGCGGACGCGTTTGTAAAACTGATGGACGCTGGTCTGCCGCTGTCGGAGTTCCTGATTCAGGAACTTTCGAGCCAGGTTGATATGGACACGATCGACGGACGCGCGAAGCTGGCAGAAATGGCGCGCCCGCTCATTAACAATATACCGGCCGGCGTCTATCGTGAATTACTCATCGAAAGCCTCGCCACTGCAGTGGGATTGACGGCCCCGAAGCTCGAGAAAATGATGGCTGCCGGCCAGGCGGGCGGTGCCCGATCTGAACGTGCCAGAGCCGGAGCAACGCCAAGACGACGGCAACCGTCGGCAAGCGGTGGCCCGTCGGTGGTGCGACGCGCAATAACGCTGATTTTGAACCATCCGGAGGCCGGCCAGAAGCTCGACGTTGAAGCGCTGGCGGGTGTGCAACGTGCCGGGGTCGATTTGTTGTCAGCACTCATTGAAACCGTGCAGTCGGAACCCAATATAACGACAGCTGGATTGTTAGAGCGCTGGCGGCACGATGAAAAAGGCCGGCACCTGGGAAAACTGGCAGCGGAAGATGTTCCGGTGGACGAGGATTTCGACCCGGCCGCTGAACTGGCTGAGTGCCTGCAGCAGCTGGCCCTGATAGGTTGCCAGGAAAGGATCGCCGTTTTGATTGAAAAACAACGAGTTACGGGGCTGACGGATGACGAAAAGTCTGAACTCATGCAACTTATGGAAACGCGTAACTCGATGAAATAATTGTAGATTGGGCTCTTTTAAGAGAGTAATATTAATCGTTTGTATCTTTTACCCGTAGGAATTTCGTCTTGACCGAAAAGAGTGCAGCTGCTGGCGGTAGCACACCAGCACAACAACTGAGAGATCTGATTGCCCGCGGCAAGGAACAAGGCTATCTGACGTACGCAGAAGTCAATGACCACTTGCCGAATGACATTGTCGACCCGGAGCAGATCGAAGATATCGTTAACATGATTAACGATATGGGCATCGCCGTGCATGAGAAGGCACCCGATGTTGAGTCCATTACTTTGTCTGACGCGACTGCGACAGACGATGACGGTGCCGAGGAAGCTGAAGCAGCGCTCGCAAGCGTCGATGCTGAATTCGGCCGCACGACCGACCCGGTACGCATGTACATGCGTGAAATGGGCACGGTTGAGCTGCTGACCCGTCAGGGCGAAATTGATATCGCCAAACGCATCGAAGCCGGCCTCAATCAGGTCAAGTATCACATGGTGCATTTCCCACCAACTGTTGAGGCACTGCTCGAAGTTGCAGATCGCGTCATCGCTGGTGAGACCCGCATGCAGGATTTCATCGTTGGTTTTATCGACCCGAATGAACCGGACGAGATCAAACCACCAGCTCCGAAGTCCGACGATGACGAAGAAGTCATTGATACCGGGCCTGACCCTCTTGAGGTTAAGGCGCGCGTCAAGGTAATCCGTCGCCACTTTAATCGCGCCATGAAGTACCTCGATAAGTACGATTACAAGGACAAGCGCACTGTCAGGGCTTTGTCCGACATGGCCGACCAGATCATGGAGCTCAAGCTCGCGCCGAAGCTGTTTGAAGCGTTGGTTCGCAATCTTCGTGATGTCGTATCCATCATTCGCAGCCAGGAACGCATGGTCATGCAGATCTGTGTTCGCGATGCTGGTATGCCGCGTAAGGACTTCCTGTCGAGCTTCCCGAAGAGCGAGACCGATTATTCGTGGATCGACAAGCACATCCGCGCCAAGCGCAAGCATTCTTCCATTCTTGCGAAGCTCAAGGATGATGTCCTGCGCGCACAGAGAAAATTGATTGCCGTTGAAGTTGCTACACGCCTTAGCATCGTCGAGATCAAAGAGATCAACCGTCAAATGTCGATCGGCGCAGCAAAAGCCCGCCGCGCGAAGAAAGAAATGGTTGAAGCAAACCTGCGACTCGTTATCTCGATTGCGAAGAAGTACACCAACCGTGGGCTGCAATTCCTGGATCTCATTCAGGAAGGCAACATCGGCCTCATGAAAGCGGTCGATAAATTCGAATACCGCCGCGGTTACAAGTTCTCGACTTACGCGACCTGGTGGATTCGTCAGGCCATTACGCGTTCGATTGCTGACCAGGCTCGTACGATCCGTATTCCAGTTCATATGATCGAAACGATCAACAAGCTGAATCGCATCTCGCGCCAGATGCTGCAGGAAATGGGGCGTGAGCCACTGCCGGATGAACTGGCAGAGCGCATGGAAATGCCGGAAGACAAGGTCCGCAAGGTACTCAAAATTGCGAAAGAACCGATCTCAATGGAAACGCCTATTGGTGATGACGAAGATTCGCATCTCGGCGATTTCATTGAAGATCAGACGGTACATTCGCCGGTCGACTCTGCGACAACGTCGGGCCTTAAAGAAACGACACACTCGGTACTTGCTGGCCTCACACCACGCGAAGCCAAAGTATTGCGCATGCGGTTCGGTATCGACATGAACACCGATCACACGCTCGAGGAAGTGGGCAAGCAGTTCGATGTTACGCGTGAGCGTATTCGTCAGATCGAGGCAAAAGCGTTGCGCAAGCTTCGTCACCCGACCCGTTCAGATCAGCTACGGAGCTTCTTGCTGGAAGACT
>CAYWBZ010000027.1:0-5000 GCA_964456535.1 uncultured Woeseiaceae bacterium
GATCCGAAGATGATGGCTGGTGGTATTTCGCAGGCCTTGATGACGACCGTACTAGGTCTTGTCGTAGCTATCCCGATGGTGTTGTTGCATACGGTTGTCAGTGGACAAAGTCGTAAGATCATCAACATCCTCCAATCTCAGAGTGCAGGGCTTGTTGCTCAGCATTCGGAGCGTAAAGGCTAAGGGAGCAATCATGTATTGGCTTATTGATAGTTTTGAGGCCATACGCGATTTCATGAATCTTGGCGGTATTGTTTTAAAGAGTATCGCCGTGGTGATCTTTCTGATGTGGGTTCTCATTGTTGAGCGGATAATGTATTTCCGCTCTTCAATGAAAGTCCTGTCCAAGGAGATTCATGACAGCTGGGAAACGAGACAGGAACGCAAGTCCTGGAACGCACACCAGATTCGCGAGCTGCTGGTTTCGCAATTTAGCGAGGCCACCAACAAAGGCATCAGCCTTATCCAGACATTTGTCGCGTTGTGCCCGTTACTTGGGCTCCTTGGCACAGTTACAGGCATGATCAGCGTGTTTCAGGTCATGGCGGTTTCTGGATCAGGAAATGTTCGCGCGATGGCTGCGGGCGTATCACAGGCAACCGTGCCGACAATGGCGGGAATGGTAGGCGCACTCTCGGGTGTATTGCTTGTCACATTATTAACGCGCCGCGCGGCTCGTGAAGTGGAGTTTCTTGAAGACTCGCTCACGATGGACCACTAAGGAATAGACCATGCGAAAACATGACTTTTCTATGGGGCAGATGGAAGAGGATAGTGAAGAAATCAACCTGACGCCGATGTTGGACGTTGTTTTCATCATGCTTATCTTCTTCATCGTGACGGCATCATTCGTCAAGGAAGTGGGTATTGACGTCAATCGGCCAGACGCTCCGGTAACGGAGACCAAGCCGGAGGACGCCAATATCCTGATCGTTATCGATGCGAATGATGAAATCTGGATTGATCGGCGAATCATCGATCCGCGTGCTGTACGGGCGAATATTGAACGCCTGCACGCGGAAAACCCGAAGGGGTCGGTGGTGATTCAACCGAATAAAAGGTCCACCAACAAAATGCTCGTGACAGTCATGGATGCATCACGCAGCGCCAGTGTCTACAACATATCCATTGCGGATTCGACTTGAGCGGGATCTTTAAGGACATACCTCATGCGAAATAACAAAGGTGCATTTGGGCACGAAGAGGAAAGCGAAGAGATTAATCTCACGCCGATGCTCGACGTCGTGTTCATCATGCTGATTTTCTTTATCGTTACAGCGACCTTCATCAAGGAGGCTGGTATTCAGGTGAATCGCCCGGATACCTTTACAGCCGATTCTCAAGACGACGCATCTATTCTGATTGCTATCAGCGCAAGTGACGAAATCTGGATTGACAAGCAGGAACGTGATCCTCGTGATGTGCGCGATGTTATCGAGCGGCTGCACGCAGAGAATCCGAAAGGTTCGATCGTGATCCAGGCGGACGAGGATTCAACCAACGAGATGTTGGTAATCATTCTCGAGGCCGCCAAGGGCGCCGGTGTAACCAACGTTGCGATTGCGACTGACGACAATGGCTAGGAAAAGCGGCGCGAGCCGCTGAGGAGACAGGACCATGATAGGTCGCTATTTAATTTCAATTGTCACTGGCGTTGTCATTACGCTCACGCTGCTGTTCGTTATGCAGTTGCTCATCGCAACCGGTAAAGGTGCTTTAACCACGCCCAGAGAGCGTGCACAGCTCGATTTTGTTCGCGTTAAGCGAAATGAGAACATCAATACGCAAGATCTAACTCCGGAAAAACCACCGAAACCGCCGGAAACGCCACCCGAAACACCGCCACAGGATATGGACAATATTGATCCTGATGCACCGACGATTGATGTCGGACGTCCGGAAATTATGGCTGACACCGATATCGGTGGCCCTGGCGGTATGAATATCGCGGAAGGCGACTACCTGCCAATCGTTCGAGTCGCGCCGGTTTATCCGTCGCGAGCGTTGTCGCGCGGTCTGGAAGGCTTCGTAGACATGTCATTTACTGTAACCACGGCGGGAACTGTGAAAGATCCGATCGTGCTGCAGTCCACCAGCAGTCTGTTTGAACGTGCCGCTACACGTGCTGTGCTGAAGTTTAAGTACAAGCCACGAGTGGTTGACGGGGTGCCCGTCGAAGTGTCGGGCGTAAAGACCCGTATTTCGTTTGAGCTGGAAGATTGAGGCCGATTGATAGCCCTTGGCGGGGAATCTATCCAAAAGGATATTTTTTTATGAATACTGATCGTGGAATATTACTGAAGTTATGCGTACTGCTACTGGCAGGTGTGCTGGCTTCCGGTGGCGCTGCTGCTCAAAGCCAAAGAGCGTCCAAAGACGATGACACCAAGACCAAACAGGCTCAGGCAGTCAGTAAAGAAGTCTATGAGCGCATCACAAAAGCCCAGGAGCAGGTCGACGAGGAAAATTACACGGCTGCTCTGAAGACTTTGAACAGCTTGTACAACCCGGACAAATTGACAGAGTACGAGCAAGCCAACGTTCTGAACTACCTCGGTTTTGTTTATTACAATATGGAGAACATGCCGCAGGCGATTGCCACTTATAAGAAGCTGCTTGCTATTCCAAGTCTCGAACCACAGATGGCCAAGTCGACAACATTTACCATGGCGCAATTGTTGACGGTTGAGGAGCGCTATCGCGAGGCTCTGAACACTATCGATAAGTGGTTCACATTGGAGACAAACCCCGCACCGCAACCGTACATTCTCAAGGCTCAGGTTCATTATCACCTGGAGGAATACCAGGCCATGGTGCAGCCGATTGAGACTGCAATGGAGGTCGCGCGAAATCGTAATTTGCAGGTCAAAGAAGACTGGTGGGGTCTGCTCAATTATGCGTATTTTATGCAGGAGAACTACACCAAAGTTCGCGACATTCAGAAGATCTTGTTGCAGACCTGGCCTAAGAAGCGTTACTGGCTGTCACTAGCAGGTGCCTTTACGGAGTTGGGTCAGGACGAAAAGCTGATTTACGCTTACGATGCTGCGTTCACGCAGAATATGCTGGAGAAGGGCACGGAGTTCATCACGATGGCGCAGCTCTATCTGCAAGCTGAAGTTCCTTATAAAGCGGCAAAACTTCTGCAAGAGAAAATCGACTCTGGTGTCGTCGTCAAGAATGAGAAGAACTACCGTCTCCTGTCACAAAGCTGGATGCTGGCGCAGGAAGATGCCAAAGCGATCCCGGCACTCCAATCCGCAGCGGCACTTGCGAAGAACGGCGAGGTAGATGCTCGCCTTGCGAACTCCTATCTGAATGTCGGTGAGTACGGCGAGTGTGTTACTTCTGCCAACACTGCAATTCGAAAGGGTGGCCTCAAGAGCCCGGACAATATTCAAATATCGTTGGGTATGTGTCTCTACAACTTGCACCGTTATAACGAATCAAAAGCATCGTTTCGAGAAGCTGCGAAAACTCCCAGGTCACAACGTACGTCCGGGCAGTGGATTCGTGTAATTGATGCCGAAATCGAGCGTAACCGACAGATTAGACTTGCCGAAGAAGCTGCGCGGAAGAAACGCAAAGAAATCGACGAGAGACGAGCAAAGAGTTCACGCGCCTGATCGCCGCTATAGCGGCCTTTCGAACGCGTTTACAACGTACTAACTAAAAGGGCGTTGACCAGGCTCGGTCAACGCCCTTAATATTGCGCGCTTTTGAGCTACGGAATTTTAGCAATGCCAAAGATTATCTATCAGACACGCGATGGGTCCCGACACGAAGTCGAAGTTGAAAACGGCTACTCAGTCATGGAAGGGGCTATTAACAACAATATTGAAGGTATCGTTGCCGAGTGTGGCGGTGCGTGTGCGTGTGCGACTTGTCACGGCTATATTGATGAGGCGTGGGTGGAAAAACTGGCGCCAATGGACGACATGGAAGACAGCATGCTGGATGCGGCATTTGAACGTAAGGCTAATAGCCGCCTGACATGCCAGATTGAAGTATCAGATGAGCTCGACGGCCTTGTAGTGCACGTCGGCGAGAACGAGTATTAATCAGAATCCAAGCAGGAGCGCTCGAAATGACTATATCTGCAGGTGACAAAATGCCATCAGGTGCCTTTGGAATCATGACCGAGGCAGGGCCTGGTGCGATTTCAACTGACGACCTTTTTTCCAATAAGAAAGTTGTATTGGTTTCCGTACCAGGTGCTTTCACACCAACCTGTTCGATGAACCACCTTCCTGGATTCGTCGACCAATTCGATGCGTTGAAGAACAAGAATGTCGACACAGTTGCCTGTATGGCCGTTAACGATGTGTTCGTCATGACTGCGTGGGGTAAAGATCGTGGTGTCGGCGACAACATAATGATGCTAGCCGATGGCAATGGAGACTACGCTAAGGCACTCGGCCTGGACTTCGATGCGTCAGGATTTGGTATGGGCGTGCGCGGTCAGCGTTTCGCAATTATTGTAGACGACGGCGTCGCGACGCACGTCGCAGTAGAGGCCGCCGGCCAGTTTGAAGTTAGTAAGGCCGAAGCCATACTGGAAGCCCTGTAGTACGCACCACAGGGTCCCAGTGAAGCCCTCGACTAGAGGGCTTCGATCAGTTCCGGCAAGCTTTTGAACAAGTCCGACACGAGTCCAATGTCGGCGACTTCGAAAATCGGTGCTTCCTCATCCTTGTTGATGGCAACGATGGTGCCAGCATCTTTGATACCAGTGATGTGCTGTATAGCGCCCGAGATACCGATCGCGATGTACAAATCCGGCGCGATGATCTTGCCCGTTTGTCCGACCTGCATTTCGTTCGGCACGTAGCCAGCGTCGACGGCTGCCCGCGTAGCACCGACACCTGCTGCCAGTTTGTCGGCCAGTTTATAGATGAGGTCAAAGTTCTCTTCGCTTCCCAAAGCCCTGCCACCAGCCACGACCTTCGCCGCAGTCTGTAGATCTGGCCGATCGGATACACCGGACTGCACCTCCAGAA
>CAYWBZ010000027.1:5100-7805 GCA_964456535.1 uncultured Woeseiaceae bacterium
TGCCGAAGGTGGTCGACGGTCCGAAAATATGCGAGTAGCCACCTGCCAGTGCGGCGATCTGTGGCGCAAGTACCGCGGCAATAGCCTGTTCGTTTTCTGCGCGCTCAACTGTCAAGACCCGCGCAACAAACTCGAGTTCAGCCGCCTGAGCTGCTACCGGGGCAGCAGTTGCCGCCAGAACCGCGATATCAATTTCCGCACCCTCGATGCTGGCTGCGCAAGCAACCGTCTTCGCTGTGCTCGAATTAAGAGTGGAACCATCGTGTTCCGCAATAATGAGAATTTTCGACATCACGCCAGTCCTTTATCTTTCAGTGCGGCAACCAGGCCAGCAACATCATCCACCATCACGCCACGTTCGCGTTCCGCCGGTGGCTCGAATGACAGTTCTTTAATTTCCGGTCCAAGATCAACGCCAAGGTCAGCCAGTGCGATTGTCTCAAGCGGCTTCTTCTTCGCCTTCATGATATCCGGTAGCTTGACGTAACGCGGTTCATTGAGGCGCAGATCCACTGTGACTACAGCCGGCAGGTCAATTTCGGTGATTTCGAGGCCAGCGTCGACCTCTCTAGTGACTTTCGCCTTGTCACCGTCCCATTCAACCTGCGACGCGAAAGTCGCTTGTGGACGGCCCCAGATGGCGGCCAGCATTTGACCTGTCTGACTGTTATCGTCGTCAATCGCCTGCTTACCCAGCAGTACCAGGTCAATGCCGTCTCGATCAATGATCGATTTTAGAATTCGAGCGATACCCAGCGACCCTGTAGAGCTTTCGGATTCGACCAAAATGGCGCGGTCAGCACCCATTGCAAGTCCGGTACGCAATTGCTGCTGGGCGTCTCCGGTACCAACAGAGATAACAATGACCTCGGAGGCCTGACCACTCTCTTTGATCCGCAATGCCTCTTCGAGCGCAATTTCGTCAAACGGGTTGATGCTCATTTTGACGCCATCGGTTTCGACACCGCTGCCATCGCTTTTGACGCGAACTCGAACGTTGTAATCAACGACTCGTTTCAAGCCAACAAGAATCTTTTCCACTCTAATGCTCCTTTTCCCAAGTGGCGGGTATTGCGAATCTACTCCGCGGCCCGGTATTGTCCAATAGGCAATTACCGCGCACAAGACCGATTTTGAACTGACTTTGGAGATCGAGTAATTGAGGATCAAACAGCTAATAGCCGCCGAGGAGCTCAATGAGCATTTACAGGACGAATCCTGGTGCACAATCGATTGCAGGTCCGAACTGTCAGACCCTGAAGCCGGGCGCCGAGACTATGAAGCCGCACATATTCCAGGTGCAGTATTTGCGGATCTCAACGACGACCTTTCGGCTCCATTGGGGGATTTGACGGGGCGCCATCCGCTGCCGGAGGTAGCGAGTATCACCGAGACCATAGGTCGGCTTGGCATCAGCAACGATAGCAATGTGGTGGTTTACGATGACGGCAACGGTGCCATTGCTGCGAGAGCCTGGTGGACGCTCCGCTGGCTTGGACATACAAACATTCGCTTGCTGGATGGTGGAATAGCGGCGTGGTCGAAGTCTCGGCTTCCGCTATCATCGGGTAAAGTCGTTCCGGACACAGCGAAATTTATCAGCGACGTGCGTGACGAGCTTGTGATTACAACCGAAGAGATTTGCGCCGCAGGCCCAAATGCCGCCGCGCTCAATATTTTCGACGCACGTGATCTCATACGCTTTATCGGTGAGGATGAACCGATCGACAAGGTGGCGGGGCACGTCCCTGGAGCTCGTAGCCTGCCGTTCCCGGTGAGTATGAATGACGACGGCTACTGGAAGAGCGTAGAGGAATTACAGGGACTGTGGCGGCGCCATCTTGGTGATGATCGGCAGAAAGAGTGGGCGGTGATGTGTGGATCGGGCGTCACGGCGTGCCATCTGGCCTTGTCGGCTGTTTCGGCGGGATATCGTGATCCACGATTGTATGTGGGTTCCTGGAGCGAGTGGATCACTGATTCCAGCCGGCCGATCGGGCTCGGTTACGGCTGATACGGATCAAAATTGCTGCGGATATGGCGTAGAATTGACCTGTTAAATCATCATATCCGGGCACTTGGACAGCGGTTGGCTCATTTATCGGGATCGCGAGGGGGCTTTTCGGTGGAGTTTGAATAATGCTTTATAAACAATTGGTTATTATTGCTTGTTTAAGTACTTTATTAGGATGCGCAAGCACCCAGAGTGACTCAGATAGCGGTGATTCAGACCCCACAAGCCATCGGTCGGATTGCATCTTCCAATCAAGTATCCGAGGATACACCGTTCTGGATGAGTCAAACCTCATCGTTGATTCGTCCGGGCGCCGCACTTATCATGTCGTGCTACGTCGACGAGCTTATGGGCTCAGCTCTTCCTGGGGCATCAGGTTTGAGTCGCCTACAGGCCGGATCTGCGCCAGCTTCAGCGAGGTGACTTTTGACGGTCATATGGCAAACGAGTCGATAAGAATTGCGTCGATTCGAGAACTGACTCCGGAGGATCATGAGTATCTCCTGATCCAGTTCGGCAAGAAGGAGCCGGAAATTAAACAAACACCTGTGCCTCGAGAGGTAGAAGGCGCAGAGGTAGAAGAGCTGGACCCAGCTGCCAACGACTAACCGTCGGGCAACTGAGTCACGCAATCCGCAATCTCCGTGCGGACCCGCCCGGCCAACCTTTAAAGGTTGGCCGGGTTTTTATT
>CAYWBZ010000027.1:7905-18850 GCA_964456535.1 uncultured Woeseiaceae bacterium
GATATGAGCCGGGTACTTGCCGGTCCATGGGCGGCACAACTGCTCGGTGACTACGGCGCTGACGTCGTCAAGATTGAAAGACCAGAGGCTGGTGACGACACTCGGCAGTGGGGGCCGCCCTGGCTGGGCGACGAGTCCGCTTACTATCTCTCCACAAACCGGAATAAGCGCTCGGTAACTGTCAATATTTCGGTGTCGGATGGCCAGGCCATCATCAAGGACCTTGTTCAACATGTCGACGTACTGCTTGAGAATTTCAAGGTCGGAACGATGGCAGGATTTGGCCTTGGGCCCGACGAATTACTGAAGATTAATCCAAAGCTGATTTATTGTTCGATTTCCGCGTTCGGGCAAACAGGATCCCGCGCAAAGGAGCCCGGTTACGACGCAATGATCCAGGCATCTGCCGGCCTGATGAGTATCACTGGTCCGCCTCCGCATGAAACAGGTGGGCCGCAAAAGGTTGGCGTGGCCATCGCGGATATCATGGCGGGAATGTACGCGACGACCGCAATCCTCGCTGCATTAAATTCCCGAACACAGAGCGGGCTGGGTCAGCACATTGATGTTCCGCTCTACGATAGCCAGGTTGCGTGGCTGGCGAACCAGAATATGAATTTCCTGACAGGCGGTAACATCCCGCAACGTATGGGCACTGCACATCCTAATCTCGTGCCATACCAAGCATTTACCACCAGCGACGGCGACCTGATGCTGGCCGTTGGTAATGACCGACAGTTCCAGAATTGCTGTGATGCGCTCGATTTGCAGTCGATCGCGAGCGACGCACGCTTCGAAACAGCGAGCAGTCGCGTCGAAAATCGCGATGCTCTGATTCCGCTACTGCAGTCGAGAATTCTGCAGGACAGTACACGGCACTGGCTGGATGAGATGCATGAGAGGGGCGTACCTGCCGGACCGATCAACGATATCGGAGAGGTTCTGACGAACGACCATGCAATTGAACGAAACCTCGTTCGTAGCATCGAGAATAAGAAAGGCGAACCGATCCCACAAGTATCAAATCCTGTCGAGTTTGGCGCTACGCCCGTTTGTTATGAGAGGGCACCGCCGTTATTGGGTGAACATACAGATGAGGTGCTGAGTGACTGGTTGGGTTACTCTGACGCGGAAATCGATACATTGAGACAGAGTAAAGTCATTTAGCTTGCCCGGTATGCCAATCACACAGAGTAAAGTTCTACAGGACGTCCGATACGAGATTCGCGGACAGCTTGCGAATCACGCGTTGGAACTTGAAAAACGTGGCTACGAAATCATTTCGCTGAACATCGGCAATCCCGGCCTGTTCGGATTTCGTACACCGGAAACCATGCGTCTTGCGATGATAGAGAATCTCGGCCAGGCCGAGCCCTATTGTCATCAAAAAGGGATTTTTCCAGCTCGCGAGGCCGTCGTAATGCAGCAGCAGAATCGCGGCATTGGCGGTGTAAGTGCAGAAGAAGTCTTTATCGGTAACGGGGTTAGCGAACTCATTGATCTATCCCTACGTGCACTGCTCAATCCCGGTGACGAGGTCCTGATTCCAAGCCCGGACTACCCACTTTGGACCGCGGCGGTCGCATTGAACGGGGGTATCGCCAAGCACTACCGCTGCGCCGAAGATAACGGCTTTATGCCGGATATTGATCATATGGAGAGTCTGGTCAATTCCCGTACCAAAGCCGTCGTTGTCATCAATCCGAACAACCCCAGCGGTGCGGTTTATGATCAGGAAACGCTGCAGAAAATAGTTGAGCTCGCGGAAAAGCACGGTCTCGTCGTAATGTCCGACGAAATTTACGACCAGATGGTCTACGACGAAGCCGTGTTCATTCCGTTGGCGACTCTCGCGACTGATGTGGTTTGTCTGACTTTTTCCGGTCTTTCGAAAGTCTATCGTGCTTGTGGATATCGGGTTGGCTGGTGTGTGTTCAGCGGTGATCTTGATAGCGCCGCTGACTATATCCACGGGATGGAGTTATTGTCCGCGCTGCGGTTGTGCAGCAATGTCCCGGGCCAATGGGCAGTACAAACAGCGCTGGGTGGTTTTCAAAGCATTGATCAGCTGGTGGCACCCGACGGCCGACTGTATCAGTCACGGCAGGCCGTGATTGATCGTGTCGCCGAGAGCGACTTCCTGCATCTTGAGCGACCAATGGGTGCGATGTACGCGTTTCTCAGGCTGGACGAGCACTTCAGTGACAAGCTCGACGATCAGGCCTTCGCACTGGAGTTACTGGAAAACCACCATGTTCTGGTTGCGCCCGGGAGCAGTTTTAATACCCCCTACACGGACCATTTCCGCATTACGACACTTCCCGATACGGAGACGATCAACGTCGTATTCGATCGCTTTGATGCATGTCTTTTGCAATATTGCTAGCCGATGTATGAATGGCTGAGCGATGCACTGTGTAATTCGGGGACGGTAGTCACCGCTAATCGCCGCCTTGCTCGGGTACTGGGCGAGAAATATGCAGCGGAGCAACTCGGCGCAGGTAAGAAAGCATGGCGCAGCCCGGCGATACTCAGCCGGCAGGACTGGCTGGCCGAATTGGCGAGCACAGCAGTGGGGCAGGTGGACCTGCCGACGCGAATCAATGCGCAACAAAGTCAGTTACTTTGGGAACGTTGCCTGCGAAAGGACCTCCGTGACTCGGAGGTCAGCATTCCAAACCTTACCCGTTTATCACGAGATACGTGGCAACGACTCGCCGATTGGCAGGTGGGTATTGGAGACGTTGCCCGCTCAGCACAAAACGAAGACCAGCGCCTGTTCGCAACTGTTGCAGGGCGTTACCTTGGTGTGTTGGAGCACGAGAACTGGGTCGATGACGCCGGTCTCGGCAGCCTGGCCCTGAAGTTGACCAAGGATCGTCGAGTAGTTTTTTCCGGACGCCATACCTTTGTTGGTTTTGATCGTGAACGGCCAATTATCGAAGCCATTCAGGAGGCAATGGCGGATGCCGGAACTGAAGTAAATAACATCCCGGACACTGAACCAAGTGCTCAGGCTTCACTGCAGGCTTTCGAAAACACTACCGCGGAATTGAGATCAGCGGGTGCCTGGGCACGCCAACAAATCGAACACAATCCGGAGGCCCGAATCGCGATCATAGCGAACGGTCTTGAAAAGGGTTCTGACGGAATTGCGCGACACGTGCGAGAGGGTGCCACCCCAGGCTGGCAACATGGTCACAAATCGCTATTTGATGCCGTGAACGTCTCTTATGGTCGTCGGCTATCGGATTATCCGGCGATTTCTATCGCGATGATATTACTACGTTGGCTGGTCGACGATCTGTCGTCAGCTGATGTCAGTATGCTGTTGCGATCGCCGTTATTGGGTACAACTAGTGTCGCCGGGCGGAGCCGGCTTGAGCTGCGACTGCGACAGTTGCCTGATCGTCGCTGGTCACCATCTATGATCACGGCGGAACTACGCGGGCGGGATGATGGTGAAAATGTCAGCGATTGGCTGGCGAGACTTGCCGCATTCAGCAAGCGCAGGCGAGAGCTGCCGAAACAGGCAACGCCCGCAGAGTGGGCTGTGTTGTTTGACGAGGTCTTGCGGGCATTCGGGTGGCCGGGCCAGAGCGCGTTGGACAGTACCGAATTCCAGCTAATAAACCGATGGCGTGAACTATTGAATGAGTTTGCGCGACTTGGACTCGTCAGCTCAAATATGGCCCCAAATTTAGCGGCGTCCAGAATCGATCTGATGGCGAACGACACTGTCTTCCAGCCCGAATCAACCAGCGCTTTGGTGCAACTGATGGGGCCACTTGAGGCATCCGGGGCAGCGTTCGACGCGCTTTGGCTTTCAGGCGTGACAACCACCAACTGGCCGCCAGCCGGTACTCCCTCAACCCTGGTGTCGCGCCGTTTGCAGGAAAAAACTGGCATGCCGGACTGTACGCCTGCAAACACGTTGCATTACGCGGTTGAGATGCTGAAACGCTTGTTGGGATCCAGCAAAACCATCGTTTGCAGTTACGCACTTAGCGACGACGACGCTGAGCAAACGGCAAGCGGTCTCCTGCAGCTATTTCCATCGACGACTGACGTAGCGACCAACGATCCCGGCTGGTATGCGGCGAGATTCCCCAATAAGACAGATCTGCGATTGGCTGACGACAGTGTGCCGCCAGTAACCGCGGAAGAAAGGATATCCGGCGGGGCGGGCACTATTCAGCGTCAATTGAATGACCCGATTTCGACATTTGTGCAAGGTCGAATGGGGGCACGTGTGATCTACCCGCAGGCCGTCGGAATTCCCGCAATGATGCGAGGCAATCTGATTCATGACGCCCTTTACAATCTCTACATTGACTTACCATCCAGTGACACTATTCGCGGCTGGCAGGGCAGGGATCTGACTGAGCGCATCGACGCTTCTGTGGATTTCGCGTTCGGGCGCCACGAACGAAACGTCGATGCGGTACTGCAACAGTTATTGCTACTGGAGCGACGCCGAATCTCTGACTTGCTTCGGCAGTTTGTTGCAGTCGACGGCGCTCGTCAGGACTTCCAGGTTGCAGGTGTGGAGGGCAAGTTCGAATTCGTCGCAGGACATATCCGCCTGCCGTTGCGATTCGATCGAATTGACAGTGTCGGCGAGGATGGAATCGCCATACTGGATTACAAGACGGGCGCGAAGAAACGACTGCTGAACAGAAAAAAGGAAGTGCAAGAGATCCAGTTATTCGTGTACGCCTGTGCAACAGAGGCCCCCGTTTCGGCTCTGGCGCTCGTAAATATCGACAGCAGAGAGATAGCTTTTGATGGTGCCGGCTTGGGCTACACCGATGCCGATGAGTGGCCAGATTTGTTGCAGCAAATCAAAGTACAGATTTCCGCAGCGTGCGACGAGATATCAAGCGGTGACGTTCGAATCAATATCGAGCAAGGTATCAAGTCAGCACGGCCACTGAATTTGCTGACCCGTTACACGGAGTTGCGCCGTGATAACTGACAAGCAACTACTGCAGGACGATGTACAGGCGCGAATAGATGCGTTGGACGTGGCACGCTCGTTCATCGTGCAAGCGCCAGCCGGGTCGGGCAAAACAGAACTTCTTATTCAGCGCTACCTGGCTTTGCTTGCGGTGGTTGAATATCCCGAGGAAGTCATCGCAATTACGTTTACCCGCAAAGCGGCCGCCGAGATGCAGTTGCGCGTTCTGGAAGCTTTGCGACGCAGAATAAGCGGCGATGAACCCGCAGAAGACCATGAGCGCAAAACCTACGCGCTCGCTGGTCAGGCTTTGGACAAGAGCGACGCACTAAACTGGAACCTGATCGGTAATCCACGCCGCATGCGCATCCTGACACTCGACGCACTGAATGCATCGATCGCACGAGCTCAACCATTAAGCTCACCTGGCGGCGGCGCTCGTGTAGTCGTTGGTGCAGAACTGCAGGCCATCCACCGGGCCGCATCGATAGCAACGCTGGACTGGCTAGCCGAGACGGGCACCATGCAGGCGGCGATAGTCGAAGTACTGCAGCACGTCGACAACAACACCTGGCTTTACGCATCGTATTTATCACAAATGCTGGGTACGCGAGATCAATGGCTGCCATTCGTTGGCAGTGGGTTGTTATCGGATGCCGATGCCGACGTGTTGCGGCACAAATTTGAGGAAAGCCTCGAATTCGCGGTAACGGAGCACCTGCAAAGGACGGCTGATCAACTGGATTCCGGACTGTATGCCGACCTCTGCGAACTGCTCGACTATGCCGGAGCAAACATGATCGACTCGGCGGCGACCGCAAACCCCATTCGCAGCCTTTCAGGTCTCACGGAGCTGCCCGCGCCGGTGCCCGCAGAAATATCTCATTGGCACGGAGTTGCAGAATTGCTGTTAACTCAGCAAGGACAATTCCGAAAGCGGGTGGATAAGCGACAAGGCTTCCCGGCTGGCGACAAAGCCAGGAAGGACATGATGCACGCGTTGCTCGAAACAATGTCGAGCGATGTTGAAATGGCGGAGAGCTTGCACGGAGTACTCTCGTTACCCCCGATTAACTACACCGACGAACAATGGCAAGTGTTGCTGGCCCTGTTTCGGCTATTGCCGCTGGCCGTTACGGAATTGCAACGACTGTTTAATGAGCAAGGGATTTCCGATCATGTTGAGGTAGCACTGTCTGCAGGGGCCGCCCTGGGAAGCGCAGAAAATCCTGGCGATATTGCATTGCTCCTGGACTATCAGGTGAAGCACCTGCTGGTCGACGAGATGCAGGACACATCCGCCGCTCAATACCGCATGCTGGAAACACTCACGGGTGGTTGGGAGCCGGGCGATGGTCGCAGTCTTTATTGCGTTGGCGACCCGATGCAGTCGATATATCGTTTTCGAAATGCTGAAGTCGGGCAGTTTCTTCTCGCACAGGAGTTTGGCATCGGGCACATTCGCCTCGAACCTTTGGTGCTAAGACGAAACTTTCGTTCCGGTGAGTGGCTGGTCGACTGGTTCAATACCGTATTCCCGACGATCCTCGCGGCAAATGACGACCCGCTTCGTGGCGCTGTCTCGTATTCAGAGGCCGTGCCAGTCGACCATCTTCAAGGGCAGGGGACTTGCGTTACGCATGCCGTGTTCGGTGCTGATACGGAGGCAGAGGCGACCTCAGGCTGCCAGGCTATCGCCGATACGCTGGATAATAATCCCGATGAGGACATGGCAGTACTCGTCCGCGGCCGCACGCAATTACCACAGTTGCTGGCCAGGCTGCGTTCCGCCGGCATTGCGTACCGTGCCGTCGAAATCGACCGCCTGACGGATTTGCCGGAAGTCATTGATGTGCTGGCTTTAACTCGAGCCGCGGCCCATCAGGGTGATCGCATAGCCTGGCTGGGTTTGCTGCGCGCACCCTGGATAGGTTTGCAATGGTCGGACTTGCACGCTCTGGTTCGAAACGACTCGACGAGCACTGTGTGGGAACTACTCCAAAACGAGGAACGTTTGTCGTCGCTATCAGAATACGGGCGACAAGCAATCGAGCGAGCGCGAACATCACTGGAGCGACTGACAGTTCCCCGCCGTTCGCAGAATCTCCGTGACCTGATTGAGCAAGTCTGGTTTGCGCTTGGTGGGCCGGCAGCACTCGACGACGATTACGCTATTGAGAACGTCTATCGCTATCTGGATGTATTGGCTGGCCTTGAGCGGGGCGGGACATTGATGGATGTCGGCGAACTGGAATCTGTGCTCGACCTGGAACGAGTGTCTAACAACGACAACGCTCGACTACAAATCATGACCATGCACCGCGCCAAGGGCCTGCAATTCGATCACGTATTGTTGTTCGGGCTTGGGCGACAACCCGGCAAAGGTGATCGGCGTGTATTGTCCTGGTTCGATTTACCGATACAGCACGGTGCAGAGCGAAAAGTGATCAGCCCGGTTGGGCCCCGTGCAGAAGTAGAGAACGATCCGGTGCACCGCTACATCGAGCTAACAGAGTCTCAGAAAGACCAACACGAGCAAGCACGGTTGCTCTACGTTGCATGCACACGCGCCAGAAAATCACTGCACCTCATGGGTAATACCGCAGTCGCGACCGATGGGGAATCCTTCAAGCCCGCCAGAAGCGACAGCCTCTTGCATTTGCTATGGCCGGCAGTGGAAGGCGAATTCGCAATTCAGTTTGATACGGCCGATATTTCAACTCCGGACAGCGATTCGCCGGTTTGGGTGGCGCCCGAATTGCGACGATTTGTCACACCGTGGACCCTGCCGGATGTGGCGTTGCTGCCGGGCTTTGTGCCACCGCACGACACAACTGATGCTGACAATGAAGTGGAGTTCTACTGGGTTGGCAGCGATGCACGAATCGCCGGAACACTGGTGCACCGGTGGTTGCAGCTTATCGCTGACGAACGCGCCAGCACGCAGGTTGCCAATCAGCTCGAGTTGCGAAAAGTCACGTCGCGCTGGTTGCAAGAGAGCGGTATTTCCCAGGAAGCAGCGAGCCCCATTCTGGATCGTGTAGAAGGTGCAATTACTGCCATGCTGGATGACGAAAAAGGGCGCTGGATTCTTGACGGTGAGGGACACGCGGAACTGGCACTCACTGGCGTCGCGAACGATGAACTGGTATCGGTAATTCTAGATCGCGTTCGTATCGCCGAAGACGATACACACTGGATAATCGATTACAAAACGAGTTCGCACGAAGGCGGCAATCTTGCTGGTTTCCTTCAAGCAGAGACTGATCGGTACAAGGTGCAACTGGCGCGCTATGCATCGATCTACGAGAACTGGTCAGGCGCTAACGTCAAATGTGCGTTGTACTTTCCGTTGTTACAGTCGTTTGTCGAGGTGCCGGTTTAAAGGATACCTTCGTAGCGTAGTTCCCGCTGGCCGCGATTGTTTGCTGCCGGCAGAGTCTGTAGTAGTTGACGGATACGTTGTGGTGCTTCCGGCTTCGCTATCGCGAGCGCGATGAACTTAAACGACCTGTCCGCGCTGACCTGAAGGCTGCCGGCCATATCCAATACGCCGTCAGTATCCTCAATGCTGGCCGTAATGCCGTTATTCTGAGTGAAAAACTCCGCTTTATATCCGCCCAGAGAATCACGCCCAAATATTGGAATCATCAGGTCGGCGAATTGCGCTGTGCCATCTGCAGCGGTTGCCAGACCGTCAACTATCTCTATGCGTTCAAACGACAAACTGACGCTGCCCTGCAATCCGGGCACATTTGTTGCGTCGGCCAACAGTTCGAGCGGCAATGCAGCAGTCAGGTCTGACAATGTCAGTGCACCGCTGAAGCCAATGCTGACATCAGACTCGAAAAATCCGGAGACCGGCGTAGCATCGACGCTGTAAGACAGTTCGCCAGTAAAAAGCTGCAGTGCGTTCAGGCTCCACTTTACGTCACGCATATAGAGACCATTGACAGCAGCTTCATTCGCGCTGCCATTCCAGACCGAACCCTGTATTCCACCGATTGTGACCTCAGCAGGTGCGAACCAGCCGATGGCAACGCGTGCAGGAAACATGACGATAAGTCCAAGAACAAGCGTAAGCGCACCGGTCGCTATAAGACCACGTGTCGAGCTAATCAAAGAGCACGCTCCAGAGTTAACGAAGCGTTGATGCGCCCCGGGGAAACCCGTGCGCCGACAGAGAAACTTCCGGACTGTACGTGCATCGCATGCTGTCCACTAAGATCCCCCAGCCACAGTACAAGCTCATCAAAGGCAACGTTCTCAAACTCAACCCGAATGCCGTTGCTGCTTGTTGGCTGGCTGCGCTTTCGATAACTCTCCAGTCCACGACTTCGCAGCGTCTGGTCAACGGTGATGATTGGCGACTGCTGGACGCCCGCGGCGGGATTCGCACGAACCTGGCCACCATTAGCAGCTGTTACCCGCAATGGTCGCAGATCGGCAAGCGAACGCTCCCACCTGGCGACGTCGGTCTTTAGCTCATTGTGTTTCTTGTCGAGCGGGGCCCAGCCCAGGCCGTAAGCAAGTGCCATAACAGCGACAACGGCACCAATTGAGAGAAATTGCCGTTCGCGAGTATCGAGAGAGTCGAACCATTCCTTCACGTGCCTGCCTCCCTGATCTGAATGCGCCCATTTATCTTGTCGGCCACCTGATTAGTTGATTGTATGGACGCCTGGAAACGGCCTGATGCGCTCACGGCCTTTTGAATTTTGTCGAGCGTTGCGACGTCCGGGGCGGTCAGTTGCAAATCGACGACTCCAGCCCGATAGCTGATCGCCTCTATCGCCGCACCCGAATTGGCATCGAGTGCCGCGCCCAGTTCCCGCAAGCTGGGCAGAAATACTTGTGGTGCTGCAGATGTCCCGGCGCCACGAAGTAAAGACTCTACAGTTGCGACCGGGTCAATTATCTCGCGAGTATCGTCAGGACGTAGTAGTCGGTACTCAGCATTAAACTGTGCACGTAACGTGGCCTCATCCTGCAGTAGTTGATAATAGCCTACGCTTTTCATGGCCATGCCAACGACTGTCAATCCCAGCAACAGCAGGGCGGCGATTTTCCAGGGGCGTATCAGCGTCCCATATTCTGTTTTTTTGCCGTACGAGCCTTGCAGGAGATTGATGCCGTGGCCAGCCGCAACGGTGACCGCCAGCTTCGGTAATACGCCATCGGGCAGTACGTTGACATCAACACTGTGCAACTCGTGCCGCAACGCTATCCAGTCGTGCGACAGGTTTTGGTCCTGCTCTGATGTGCAAAATACGACTAAATGCCCCGAGTTTTCACCATCTTCGTCCTGCGTCTCACCCAGTTGTCCGGCAATGACCAGAACGTCACTGGGCTTCACGTCCTGCATGCTGAACTCAGCATCGGCGCCGTCGTTGAACATGGTGGTTTTGTCGTCGACCAATACCGACAATGTGCCGGGTATCTTAGCGAGCCCGTGATTTTCCGCAGCGAGCATTACTGGCACGATACCCACTTCGTTAAGCCGATCCAGCCAACCCGACATCTTCTCGCGAGCGACAACGGCAACGGGTAGTCGATTGTTGTCCTGTCGGTCACCAATCGCGAAATGCAGGTCTTCTACGTCATCGGCGAGATTTTCTTCGAGAGCAAACGGCAGCGCTGTTCTGATTTTCGCCGCAGACCGCGCTGGGATATGTACCGACGTCAGCAAGACGTCTTCCGCCGGGACGAGCGCGATAACAGCGTGATCGCGGACTTCGATGGCGGCCTGCTCAAGATTGCCGCTCGACACGCCGCTGCGGCGTGTTCCATTACTGTCAACCAGAACCCACTCGACCGCCTGATCCTCGGCAGCTAGCCGTATGACAACGTACTCTGACATGTTTAGATGGTCCCCAGGCTGCGCAATATGGTCGTCACAGGTCCACCATTGGGCGCCCGCAACAAGATACTGTAGTAAGTGACACGAACGGTATCAATCTGCACGACAGCCTTCAATTGAAAATA
>CAYWBZ010000028.1:0-18834 GCA_964456535.1 uncultured Woeseiaceae bacterium
GACAGATCGAGGTCTTTGCCGATCGTATTGTAGCGAACGTATTGCGCCGAGTGACAACCGGAGCAGTAATTCATGAAGTTCGCAGCACCACGTTGCAGTGACTTGATGTTGTCCGGGTCGATATCGGCGGACGGAAATTTTTCGCCGCCACCAGACGCGAGCGCCTGTGTCGTCATGAAGCACGCGCTCAGCAGTATCAGACCAGCCATTCGATGCAATTTAGTCATGGTAGACAACCCTCTCTGGAACGGGTTTCGTCTTGTCGATAGTCGTGTAATACGGCATCAGCAGGAAAAACGCGAAGTAGAACACCGAGAAAACTCTCGCCATCATTACGTAGACCGGTTCAGCCGGCATCGTGCCGAGCTTGCCCAAAACCAGGAATGTAATAACAAACATCGTCAGCGCGGACTTGTAAATCCAGCCACGGTAGCGAATTGATTTAACGCGCGCGCGATCCAGCCAGGGCAGGAATAGCGGCAACATGACCGACAGCCCAAACAGGATGAAGCCCCACAGCTTGTCAGGGACTGCTCGCAAAATTGCGTAGAACGGCGTGAAATACCATACCGGCGCGATGTGCTCCGGCGTTGCTGTCATGTTCGCTGGCTCGAAGTTCGCGTGTTCCAGGAAGTAACCACCCATGTCCGGCGCAAAAAATACAACGCCACAGAAGACCATCAGGAAGATGATGATCGCCACCAGGTCCTTACTCGTGTGATATGGATGGAAAGCAATACCGTCCAATGGCACACCGTCCGGACCCTTGTTTTGCTTGATCTCGATTCCATCCGGGTTGTTCGATCCAACCTCGTGCAAAGCCACGATGTGGACAAAGATGAGGCCGATCAAAGTCAGCGGCAATGCGATGACGTGCAAGGCAAAGAAACGGTTAAGCGTGATGTCCGAAATCGAGTAGTCGCCACGAATAATTTCGACAAGTGCATCACCCACCCACGGAATCGCTCCAAATAGCGAGATGATTACCTGCGCGCCCCAGTAGGACATTTGTCCCCATGGCAGCAGGTAGCCTGCAAATGCTTCAGCCATCAGCACCAGGAATATCAGCATGCCGATAATCCAGATAAGTTCCCGCGGCTTTTTGTATGAGCCATACAACATCGCACGGAACATATGCAGGTAAACAACGATAAAGAAAAACGATGCACCGGTTGAATGCATGTAGCGAATCAACCAGCCCCATTCCACATCACGCATGATGTACTCAACCGACGCGAAGGCTTCAGCCGCGGCCGGTTTGTAGTTCATCGTCAGGAATATGCCGGTAAATAACTGAATAAAGAGTACGACGAATGCCAGTACACCGAACACATACCAAAAATTAAAGTTCTTGGAGGCGTAGTACTCGGTGGCGTGGTACTTCAACGTTTCCGTAAATGGAAAACGATCGTCGATCCACTTCATGAATCCGCCTTTCGGCGTACCGACTTCTGCTTCGATTCTTGCCATTACGCTGCTCCCGTGTCCTGACCGATCAGAATCAGGTCATCCCTGACAAATCGGTGCGGTGGAACCCGCAGGTTAGTCGGCGCTGGCACACCCTTGTAGACGCGACCTGCCAGATCGAACTTGGAACCGTGACATGGGCAGAAGAATCCGCCACCCCAGCCTTCAGCCGGCCGGACATCAAAATCCTCAAGCGGTGCGCAACCGAGGTGAGTACACGATCCTTCTACGATCAAGTACTCGGGCCGCACCGAACGAGTGCTATTGGCAGCATACTCAGGTTGCTGCTCAATCACTTCCGAATTCGGGTCCCTGAGGTTGTCCATATTTTCGTCAAGACGTGACAGCATCTCGTCATTACGCCGCAAGACAAACACCAGCCTGCCACGCCACAGTACGCGTATCATTTCACCGGGCTGAATGGAGCCGATCGGCACTTCAACCGGGGCACCCATTGCTTGCGCACGAGCACTCGGCTTGAGTGATGAAAGGAAAGGAACAGCAACAGCACCAACACCAGCGGCGCCGGTTACAGCAGTTGCTATCGCAAGAAAATGACGCCTATTGCGATCAAGGTCGTCTTCGGTCATCGGGCACTCCCATTCGCCGCTCTATTGACGGCCTTAAAAATACAGCGCTTTGTTGCTTAATATCGATACTGGTAGATTTGCAGCAGACTCGGTTTGCCGTCAGGATGACGGTTGCCCCGGGACTCGATGCGGAACCACGGCGCATTATACACGGGGCCAATCGAAATTGGCTAGCCACTATGTGAGGAAGATTACAGGAACATCGCTTGGCCGGATTGAAGTCAATAACCGTATTCCTCTTGCAGTCGATCGTCGTTGGTCTGGCGGTCGCATTTATCGTCGTGCTCGTCCGTCCGGACCTGATGCCGGGCGTAGCCACCGACGACAGGCCGGCCAGTTTCGCCGATGCCGTCGATCTGAGCTCCGCCTCCGTTGCCAATATCTATACCAAGCGACTGGTTCAGGATGCTGCGGCCGAACCGTCACGGGCCAGGTTTCGGGTTGAAACCAGCTTCGCATCAGCTGTTATCATCGACCCTGAGGGCTATTTGGTCACGAATTATCACGTCGTTGCCACAGCGGCGGAAATACGCGTACAGCTGAGCGATGGGCGCATAACTGAACCTGTTACCGTCGGTGTCGACGCCGAAACCGATCTGGCGCTCTTGAAAATTGACCTCGGAGACCTCCCGGCCATACAAATAGGCAGGTCCGACAATTTGCGCATCGGCGACGTAGTACTCGCTATCGGCAATCCCTACGGGCTGACAACTTCCGTTACTCAAGGAATTGTCAGCGCCACAGGGCGTGGCCTCTTGAACTTGGTCACGTTCGAAAACTTCATACAGACTGATGCCGCTATTAATGCTGGAAATTCAGGCGGCGCACTGATCAACAGCCACGGCGAACTGGTCGGCATCAACACGGCCGTACTCGCGCAGGACCCGGGGACTGAAGGTATCGGTTTCGCCATTCCGGTTGATCTCGTGCGCGGAGTTGTCGACCAGATAAAGAAAAATGGCCGCGTGGTGCGCGGTTACATGGGTCTGTTACCCGATGACCTGACCAACTCCGAGCGCGTTGCCATGGGCATCGAAAGTGGCAACGGCATCCTGCTAACGGAAGTTTACGCAGGCGGGCCGGCAGCCGCAGCCGACCTGCACGTTGGTGACGTTATCCTGGAATTGAACGGTGAACCCGTCTACTCACAGCGCCAGGCGCTGCTTATTTCTGCCAGTACCAGCCCTGGCGACGAAGTTGAAGTAACCGGACTCCGGGATGGAGAACGCTTCAGCACGACTGTCACAGCCGTTGAACGACCGGATGATCCCCGCTAGATCGCGTTGAATACGTCGCTGGCCTCACTAACATTGTCGAACTGACCTAGCGGTGGTCGTCAAAGATTTACGTCCCGCCGCCCTGCTCGTGCCACTCGTCCGGGGTTAGTGCAGTAATAGAAAGCGCGTGTATTTCGTTGCCCACAAGCGCACCGAGGGTCTTGTAAATCAGCTGGTGGCGCGCAATCAACCGTTTGCCTTCAAATTCGGCGGCGACGACCAATGTCCCGAAATGGGTATTGTCGTCACTCTCGACCTTGACGATGGCAGCGTCGAATTCGGCCTCAATCAACTTCTGTATGTCTGATGTTTCCATAATGTGAAACTCGCGCACCGTCGGTGCTGCCTGTTTGGGGGCGCGCAGTGTAACCGCTATACATACTGCTTCCCACTGCCCCGCGATGTTTGTGTATTATAGCCGACCCGCGATGGCCAGAAGGATGCAGAGGCTCCCTGTTTGCCCATCGCCTATCGATAACCACGGTAGATTATGATTCGCAGTATTGAGTACACAGACGTTGGACTAATAGTCGCCGGCCTGACGCTCCTGATCTGGGGAGCAGACCGTTTTGTCCATGGCGCCTCAGCCGCCGCCCGCAATATGGGCATTGCGCCGCTATTGATTGGACTGACGATCGTCGCGTTCGCGACTTCTGCACCTGAAATTCTCGTTTCAGTGATCGCCGCCAGCCAGGGCGAACCTGGGCTAGCGTTCGGCAATGCCATCGGTTCGAATATTGTGAATATCGGCCTGGTCCTCGGCGTGACTGCCGTGATTCGGCCTATCCCGCTGGAATCAGCAACGTTGCGACGCGAGATGCCTGCATTGCTTGCCGTATCACTTTTGACGGTATCGCTATTCCTTGATACTCATCTGAGTCGCCCCGACGGCGTCGTCATGCTGACCGGGCTGGCTATTGTGATGATCTGGTTCGTAAGACTGGGTATTCGGTCGGCGGAAAACGACCCTATCAAGATGGACTACGAAGCCGAAATCCCCAAGGACGTCAGCACAAAAATGGCCTTCGTCTGGTTGTTTGTGGGGCTGGGTGTCTTGCTAATAGGCGCGGAATGGCTGGTTGACGGATCCATTGGCGTTGCTCAGTCGCTGGGTGTCAGCGAGGTCGTTATTGGTATCACTATCGTCGCGTTCGGCACCAGCGTACCCGAACTGGCTGTGTCCCTGGTCAGTGCACTCAGGGGCGAATATGGCCTCGCCATCGGCAACATTGTCGGTTCGAATATCTTTAATTTGCTGGCCGTAATCGGCTTGGCCTCAGTCATCCACCCGGCCACGGTTGCTCCCAGCGTCTTGTCATTACACATCTTCGTAATGGTTGCCTTCACTCTCGTACTCTTCGCAATGACCTACGACTATGACGGTAAAGCGCGGCTATCCAGATTGGAAGGCGTGGCACTGCTGGCCGCCTACTTCGCATACTTCGCGTACGTCGTTGCCCAAAACATATAGTCCAAAACAGTTAGAATAGAGTCCGGACATACTGCCGAGGGCTTCTCTTGCCTGACAAGCTAACGAATGACGAACTGCTCAAACTGGCGGGCGAAGTGCTCACCATTGAGTCCCGTGCGGTTGATGCGCTGCGTGGTCGCCTCAATGACGATTTCATAGCGGCCTGCAAATTGTGCCTGCAGACCCCGGGCCGGGTTGTAGTCAGCGGCATGGGGAAATCCGGCCACGTCAGTAACAAAATCGCGGCAACGCTGGCGTCCACCGGCACTCCCGCGTTTTTCATGCACCCGGCGGAAGCCAGCCACGGCGATCTGGGGATGATTACCGGCCAGGATCTGCTGCTCGCTATCTCCTATTCTGGTGAAACAGCCGAAGTGATCACCATATTGCCTGTCGTCAAGCGTATGGGCGCGAAGCTGCTCTCAATGACGGGCAACCCCAAATCGACCATGGCCCGGGCAGCCGATGTTCACCTCGATATCAGTGTTGCAGAAGAAGCCTGCCCGTTGAATCTCGCACCAACTGCGAGCACAACAGCGACACTGGCCATGGGAGACGCGTTGGCTGTGGCACTCCTGAAGAGCCGCGGATTCACAGCCGAAGATTTCGCTCGTTCACATCCCAGCGGCAGTCTCGGCAAACGACTGTTGCTGCGGGTATCTGATGTCATGCGCAGTGGCGATCGAGTACCGGCCGTACAGGCGGATGTCAGCTTGCGCGACGGACTGATGGAGATGACAGACAAAGGCCTGGGAATGACCGCGATAGTCGGAAAAGATTTGGCCCTTGAGGGCGTCTTCACCGACGGCGATCTGCGGCGCACGCTCGACAGTGGTGCGGATATTCACAAAACGAAGATCAGCGACGTCATGCACAGCGACTGTAAGACAACCTCTGCCGATGTCCTCGCAGCGGAAGCTTTGCATCTACTCGAGGAAAACAAGATCACTTCGCTATTGGTCACCGATGAAAACAACAGACTGGTCGGTGCGTTGAATATTCACGACCTGTTCCGCGAGGGCCTGATGTGAGTAGCGTCGGCTTGGGACGCATTCGACTCGTCGCATTCGACGTCGACGGAGTACTTACTGACGGTCGCTTTTATTTGTCCGACGATGGGGTCGAATCCAAGGCCTTTCATACTCAGGACGGGTACGGAATCAGGCGCTTGCTGGAATCCGGAATTGCGGTGGCCGTCATCAGCGGTCGGAAGTCAGGGGCCGTCGAAACACGGATGGCGGATCTTGGTGTACCACACGTAATACAAGGTTGTAGCGACAAGGTTGCTGCTCTCGACGAAATTGTAGCTGCACTCAATATTTCCGCTGCCGAATGTGCGTACGTTGGAGACGATATCCCGGATCTGCCATTACTAAAGCATGTCGGTTTCTCTATCGCAGTCGCGAACGCAGTGCCGGCATTACATAAGCAGTGTGATCACTCAACGTCGGCCCGCGGAGGCCAGGGCGCCGTGCGGGAAATTTGTGAACTGATATTGGGCGCGCAGAGTCAATAAGAATAATGGGCCCTCGTACAATCACCTTCGTCTTCCTGCTGTCAGCTGGTGCAATTGGCAGCTGGTACCTGGCTCGATCCAATGCTCCCACCGATGAGGACGACCTGCCTTATGAGCCGTTGCACCAGGGCTATTACCTGAAGCAGGCGCGCATCCTGGGTACGGGTGAGGACGGTAGCTTGCTCTATGAAATCGAGGCGGACCATGCCGAGCAACAGGAAGATGACAGCATAGAGTTTAATGAGGTGCGAATCCGCTATTCCCCGGAAAGCGGTGTCCCCTGGGTCGTGAATGCCGATCAGGCTACTTTGCAGGACGGGAGTCCGACCATAATTCTGCGCGGCCACGTGCAAATTGTTAACGATGGTGGTTCGGCCGAGCACGATACTGAAATCAGAACGCAGTATCTCGAGCTGGACGCAAAAGAATATATCGCGGAAACCGATCAACGAGTCCAAATTCGCTTCGGCTCTCGCAGCGTCACGGCAACAGGCATGCTAGCATCGCTCAACGATGACAAAATCGCCCTCAAATCCAATATCCGCGGCAAGATTGCGCCTTAGAATGAAGCTACTATTAGTTGTTGCGCTGCTGTTACCAACAGTTTCAATTGCACAGGATGGTGAACTGGATCTGCGGCGCTTGCCTTGGGATATCTTCGCCGAGACGATGGACTTCGACGGCAAGACGTCAACCTACATCTACACTGGCGTGCAATTTTCACAAGGCGATATTTCGATAAAGGCCGATGAGGGACGCGCGACTGTTGATGAAGAGGATCGCGGCTCGTGGTCTTTTGAAGGTAACGTTGTTATCGACGTAAGCGGCGGCCGTATCGAATGCCAGTCTGCGGAGCTGTTTTTTGATGGCACCGTTTTGGCGAAAGCAGTCGTTTCAGGTTCACCGGCAACGTTCATGATGCGGCGGTCCGGTTCAGATGACGCGACTCATGCCGAGGCCGGAAAGCTCCTGTACGACGTGCAAAAAGGTGTAATTGAGTTTTCCGAGCAAGCAACAATCACCGAGAGCGGTAACCAGATTTCATCCAACTATCTTGTGTACAACATCAACGATCGGCGCATTAACGCGGACTCGTCCGGCACAGACGATGATCGTGTTCGGGTCACCTATACGCCGATAGATGGCGAGGACGAAAACGATGCGACCAGCGAGGATGCCGACAATCAATGAGCATTCTCAGCGTCCAGGATGTGTCCAAGAGTTACAAGCTACGCAAAGTCGTCAAAAGCCTGTCGATCGAAATCAAGAGCGGCGAAGTTGTTGGTCTATTGGGCCCAAATGGAGCTGGGAAGACCACCGCCTTTTATATGATCGTCGGTCTGATCGCCGCCGACAGCGGGAATATCCTGCTGGATGGCCAGGACCTCACAGCCAAACCCATGCACGAGCGCTCCAAGCTCGGGTTGGGCTACCTGCCGCAGGAAGCGTCAATTTTTCGCAAGCTCACAGTCGAGCAAAACATACTGGCCATCCTTGAGGTTCGCCAGGATCTGGATCGCGCGGGCCGTGAACAGGAGCTCGAAAATCTCCTGGATGAACTACATGTGGGACATGTGCGCGCCAGCCTTGGTATCAGTCTGTCCGGTGGCGAGCGTCGCCGCGTGGAAATCGCCCGAGCGCTGGCGGCGGATCCTTTGTTCGTTCTGCTCGATGAACCATTCGCCGGCGTCGATCCGATTTCTGTACTCGATATTCAACGCATCATCCGGCACTTGTGTGAACGCGACATCGGCGTCCTGATCACCGACCACAATGTGAGGGAAACACTCGGCATTTGTGGCCATGCTTATATACTGAGTGACGGCAGCCTGATAGCGGAAGGCTCGCCCGAAGACATTCTGGAGAATCAACACGTACGAGAAGTGTATCTCGGACAGGAGTTCAAACTCTGAGGCAAACTTTGTGCTTGTGAGAGGCTTGTGCAACGTAAATTTGCCCAAAGAGTAATAGTCGTAAATGCTAAAACCTTCGCTGCAGCTAAAACTCGGTCAGTCATTAACAATGACGCCACAGCTACAACAAGCCATCCGCCTGTTGCAGCTGCCTGTTCTTGACCTGAACGCAGAAATCCAGGAAGCGCTCGAAGAAAATATCATGCTCGAGATGGAGGACCTCCCGGACGTCCCGAGCACCAGCGCGGAATCCACAGCAGAAGTTGAGACCATCAAGGCCGACGAACTGTGGCAGACACGCGCAGCCGAACGGGCACAAGATGGAGGCTGGAATGGCGAAGGCCGACCTATTACTGAGTTCGCGGATGAGTCCGGCGAGACACTGCGTGAACATCTCTACTGGCAACTTGAGATGGAAAATTTCACGTTTCGCGAAGCACTCATCGGTGAAGCACTGGTCGACTCGATAAATGACGATGGGTATTTGGCCGCCGACATCGACGAAATCATCGAAGGTCTGGATGAACGGCCCGCGGTCACTACAGAAGAAGCCGAACAAACCCTCCATAAAATTCAGCGACTGGATCCTGTTGGTGTCGGTGCGCGGTCACTGTCCGAGTGCGTGATCCGTCAAATCGAACAACTCGATCCTGAAACCCCCGGAATCAAGCTTGCTCTGGATATCGCTGCCGGTCATCTGGACCTCGTCGCCAGCCGCGACTACGGTGAATTGCGACGCGGTTTGAGAACTTCCGAAGACAACCTCCACGAAGCACTGGCTCTTGTCCGGGGGTGCAACCCTAAACCTGGTCTTGCTGTTAGTCCGGCCGCCGCTCAATATGTCATCCCGGATGTCTTTGTGCGAAAAGTCGATAACCGCTGGCAAGTCGAAATTAGCCCCACCGGTGTACCGAGGCTCTCGGTCAATCAGCAATACGCCAAACTATTGCGCGGCAGCGGCGAGCACGCGGTTTTGAAGACACAATTGCAGGAGGCTCGCTGGCTGATTCGCAGCCTTGAGATTCGGAACGAGACGCTTCTAAAGGTCGCCACCAGTATCGTGTCGAGGCAAGTCAACTTCCTCGAGCATGGCGACGAAGCGATGAAACCGATGGTATTGCGCGACATCGCTGAAGAAATCGGCATGCACGAATCAACGATTTCTCGTGTAACTACTAACAAATACATGCACACGCCGCGTGGCGTCTTCGAATTCAAGTACTTTTTCTCCAGTCATCTTTCATCGGAGAGTGGAGAAGACCAGTCTTCGACATCGGTTCGCGCAAAAATCCGCAAGTTAATTGGTGCCGAGAACCCGGCCAAACCGCTAAGCGACAGCAAGATCACGAACTTATTAAAGGCCGAAGGTATTTCGGTTGCCAGACGAACGGTCGCGAAGTACCGTGAAGCTATGAATATCTCCTCGTCGAGCGAACGCAGGAATCGTGAGACAAGGTAAGCAGAGTAAGTAGGAAACACGATATAGGAGGACATTGAGACTGCTATCCTGATACCACAAGGTCCATTAGATAAACCAACTGGAGACAGCTATGCAATTGAATGTTTCAGGCCATCACGTCGAAGTTACTGATTCGCTGAGAGAATATGTCGAATCCAAAGTTAAAAAAACAGCCAGTCATTTTGACCTCGTGTCTGACGTCCATTGTATCCTGACCGTCGAAAAGCTCCGGCACAAAGCCGAAGCAACTGTTCATGTAAATGGTGGTACGATCTACGCCGATCACACCGAAGAGGACATGTACGCCGCGATCGATGGTCTCGTGGACAAACTTGAAAGGCGAGTAAGAAAGTACAAAGAAAAGCTCGTTGATCACCACGCCAGAGACAAACAAAAGGCCAAGTACGCCTGACTCCGCACACGATCTGTGCGGTCGGACGGCCGCACAGATCGCTGCTACCCAAACCTACCCCCTATCCTATGTTGCTCGAAGAAATCATTAAGCCCGATGGCGTGTTGTGCAACGCTACTGCCCGAAGCAAGAAACACTGCCTCGAGATCCTTAGCGAACTTCTGGTGCGTTCAAGCCCGGAAATTGCCAGCGATGTCATATTCAGATGCCTGAATGAGCGTGAGCGTCTCGGCTGCACGGGCCTCGACCGGGGTGCAGCATTTCCGCATTGTCGTGTTGAAGATATTAGCGTCAGCACCGCAGCACTCATCAAATTGTCTGAGCCGATTGATTTTGACGCCGCGGATGGCGAACCGGTTGACCTGGTATTCGGCATGATGGTCCCTACTCTGCTTGACGACAGTCACTATGCTGACATCAAAATGATTACCCGGGTCCTCGCCGATGAAGGCTTGCGCTCTCGCTTGCGTGGCATGAATTCGAGCAGTGACTTGTACGATGCACTTCTCAATGGCTCGGCGCTTGTCGCACCGGAGCAGTTGAACGTGGCGCAAGGATCCTGACCCCCGCAGTTTTGCGACTGCAGCCACTATGAGCAGAGATCTTCGACTGATTGTTGTCAGCGGCCTGTCAGGGTCCGGCAAGTCAGTTGCTCTGCACGTACTCGAAGATCTCGGCTACTACTGCATAGACAACATTCCCGCTGCGCTGCTCAAGTCTGCCGTTCACGAGGTTCACTCTGGTGAGGGGCCGGCGGCAGAGCTGCTGGCTGTTGGCGTCGACGCGCGCAATCGTCCACAGGATCTGGAGGCGCTACCTGGACTGATTGACGATCTCCGCGAACTCGGAGTCCGTACCGACATCGTTTTCCTGCACGCAAGTGACGAAGTCTTGCTGCAACGCTACAGCGAAACCCGGCGACGGCATCCACTCGCGGAGCACGGAACTGAGCTCCGAAATGCAATAAATGCCGAGCGAGAAATTCTTACCCATATCAATAACGCGGCTGATCTGGTCATAGATACGTCCAGGACCAGTGTTTATGAGCTGGCTGATGCTATCCGTGAGCGCGTCGACCGTCGGAAGTCAGAGTCGTTGTCTGTACTAATCGAGTCATTTGGCTTCAAACACCGTATTCCAGCAGATGCCGACTTCGTTTTCGACATGCGTTGCTTGCCAAATCCGTATTGGTCAACAGATCTGCGCGGTCTGACGGGGCTTGATAGCGAGGTCATTGATTTTCTGGATGCTGAAGAGGCTTTTACCGCGATGTATGAAGATATCGTCGGCTTCCTGAATCGCTGGATTCCACGGTTTGAAGACGCGCATCGTGGCTACCTGACGATCGCAGTAGGCTGCACGGGCGGCCAGCACCGTTCGGTACATATGACGGAAAAACTCGCGGCTTCGCTTCGCGAACACCACGAACCCGTGCTCACCCGCCACAACAACCTGGCACAGCATCGTCTCAATCCGGACTAAGCTGCTAAACTCCGCCGGCATGGATGCGCGTGATACAACAAAGGACAACCTCGAACTACTGCGTCAGCAGCTAGAAGGCGGACGTATGCGTTCCGCCCGGGTGATGGTCAACAGCCTGCACCCGTCAGAAGTCGCACGCCTGCTGGAGTCCCTCCCCCGCAAGAAACGCACGATGCTGTGGGAGATCGTCGACTCGGAAATTGAAGGCGACGTCCTCGTAGAAGTTTCCGACGAGGTGCGAGATGGCCTGATCGAGGGCATGCAGACCGAAGATCTGATCGCGGCCACCGAAGGTATGGAGGTCGACGATCTCGCCGACCTGCTGGTCGACCTTCCCGAGGCTGTCACTCAGGAAGTCCTGCAATCTCTCGACAAACAGGATCATGAGCGCGTCAAGCAGGTCCTGGCGTACGACGAGGAAAGCGCTGGCGGCCTGATGAACGTCGATATCGTGACCGTGCGTCCCGATGTCACACTTGAGGTCGTTGCACGTTACCTGCGCTTCGTTGGAGAAATTCCCGATGGCACCGATTCGCTTTTTGTAGTCAACCGCGACAACAGCTACATCGGCTCATTATTCCTGTCGAAATTGCTGACCAGCGATCCGGAGGAGATGGTCGCGAACGTCATGTCAACGGACGTAATGCCCATCCGCGCAAACACAGCTTCAACGCAGGTCGTTTGGGAATTCGAAAATCGCGATCTGTTATCGGCACCGGTTGTCGATGACGACTTTCATGTGCTCGGTCGTATCACCGTCGATGACGTCGTCGACGTAATTCGCGATGAGGCCGAGCACGCGTTGATGAGCGCCGCAGGTCTTGACGAAGAAGAAGACATGTTCGCGCCCGTTTTCAAGAGCGCGGGCCGGCGCGCCTTGTGGTTGGGTATTAATTTGTGCACAGCGTTTCTTGCAGCAGCGGTACTTGACCAGTTCAAGACAACGTTGGACACGATCGTCCTGTTGGCCGTCCTGATGCCTGTCGTGCCAAGCATGGGAGGTGTTGCCGGAATTCAATCGTTGACGATCATTACGCGCGCCATCGCACTCGGACAAATCAGTAAGGACAATGCGATCGGCATTTTGCGTAAGGAACTGATGGTCGGCCTGCTAAATGGCTTTGGCTGGGCCGTGGTCGTTTCATTGTTTACGTTTCTTTGGTTCGAAGAGTGGAAGATCGGCGGCATTATTGGCGCGGCGATGATCATAAATTTGTTCGTTGCCGCACTCGCCGGCTTCAGCATCCCACTAATCCTGAAACGCCTGAACGTCGACCCAGCTCTCGCAGGTGGCGTCGTACTAACGACAGTGACCGACGTTATCGGCTACGCGACCTTCCTCGGTCTTGGAGCCGCATTACTAATGTAACTATTCAGGCATCATCGGATTGAAACGAACTGAGGTCCCTCTTGATCCAGTCCGGCGCGAATAACCTGGGTACTTCCGCGCCCGTAACAAAATCAAGCAATTCGTCCTTTACGTTCATCGCATCACGGTAGCCGAGCGCAATGAGTTCGCGCGTATACGCTTTTTCGAACAACAGGAAGCTCAGCAGCCTGCTCTCGCCTGAGCCCTTTCCACCGACACCTCGAAGCAAGGCACGAATGGCAACGGGTAGTTCCTGCCGATGTCGAACTGCGATCTCGCGCAGGTCTTCGCTAGGTACCACCAACATCGTGTCGATCGGCCGTACTTTGGCTATCGTTCCACTTCTTTGTGATGCCGGCACCGAGTCAATGAGTTCATTGATGCGCGTAATACGCTCAAGATCCGAGTACAAACCGTCCATGAACAATGTATCGAGCATGTAGCCCGCTATTTGCCCGAAGCTGGGGGATGGGCCGAGTTTCGTCGGCTCTTGCTCACCGGTTTCGTCCCGAATACCTATGACCAGAATCCGGTCTGCGCCGAGGTGTACCGCGGGACTCAGCGGTGTCGCCTGCCGCATGGCACCGTCACCGTAGTACTCATTGCCAATTATTTGCGGTGGAAAAATCATCGGCACGGCAATACTCGCCATCACGTGATTCAGGCTCAGATCAGTTCGCTTGCCAAGACGTCGGGTCCGATCCCAGTCACTCAGTTCAGCGGCACCCTCGAAGAAGGATATTGAACGCGCGGATTCGTATCCCGCAGCCGTGACCGCGACCGCCTCCAGGCAACCGCCGTCTATCGCCTGCTGGATTCTTGGAAAGTGCACGTTCTTGCTTAAAAGATCGCGCAACGGCGCATTGTTCAGCAGCGATTTCGGTGTTCCGACGAGCCAACCGGCCAATACAAATGACGACAGCCAGTGCAGACTGCTCTTGAGCATCGTCAAATGATCGGTCTTATAGACTTGGGAACACCGAAAATGGGCCCAAACCTGCTCCAGCTCGGCCATGGCAGAGCGAAATCGCTCGGCCTTGGATGCCAAAACAACCGCGTTCACCGCGCCTGCGGATGTACCACTGATTATGGGAAACGGATTCGGACTGGATTTGGGCAGAATTGTTGCTATAGCTTTGAGCACACCAACCTGAAATGCACCACGGGCGCCGCCTCCGGGGAGTACCAGGGCAGTTCGTGTCGATTCAGATTGATTCGTCATAAGGTTTGCTCAAAGTATTACAGATCGTACCCGGGCAGCGTATTATAATGTCACTTGCACTGGCGAGACCGGTTTCACACTGCCAGCCCTTATGATACGGACCCAGATCATGAAGCGTTTTATTACCGTCGCCCTCCTGGCTTTTGCTGCGATTATCGCCGCATTGTCGTTTACATCGATCGGCATCGCCGATGATCAGCCTGTTGTTGGCAGCCCGGCACCAGAGTTCGAGCTTCCCGATCAGACCGGACAACTCCACTCACTTGAAGACTATCGCAGTCAGTGGGTCATCCTGTACTTCTATCCGAAAGACGAGACACCCGGCTGCACCACTGAGGCTTGCGAGTTTCGCGATAATATTTTCGCGTTTCGTGATCTCAACGCCCAAATACTCGGTGTAAGTCTCGACGACGTCGATTCACACAAGGAATTCGCAGAAAATAACAGCCTGCCATTTCCCCTGCTGGCCGATACTGAAGGAACTACCTCTACTGCCTACGGTGTCAAAACCCGCATGTTCGGTATGACCGTTGCCAAACGGCAGACTTTCATCATTGGCCCCGATGGCATCGTTGCGAAGCACTATCAGAAAGTAAAACCTGAGGAGCACTCAACACAGGTGCTGGCAGATCTCAAAGAGTTGGGTGCCGGCTCCTAGCGCAGCGCTTTGATGCCGTCATCGAGGCCCGCGATCGTCAGCGGATACATACGGTCATCCATTAATTCTCTTATCAGCTTCACAGACGGCGTGTAATCCCAGCGCGCTTTCGGTTCGGGATTGAGCCATATCGATTTCGGGTAGGTTTGCAGTAATCGTTTCATCCAGACCGCGCCCGGTTCTTCGTTCCAGTGCTCCACACTGCCCCCCGGATACACAATTTCGTATGGGCTCATCGTCGCATCACCGACGAAAATCAATTTGTAGTCTGATGGATACTTGTGAGTAATATCGAGCGTCGGCGTTTTTTCCGTCTGCCGGCGTTGATTGTCTTTCCACATGTTCTCGTAAATAAAGTTGTGAAAATAAAAATACTCGAGATGCTTGAATTCGCTACGTGCGGCGGAAAATGTTTCCTCGCAAACGCGCACGTGGTCGTCCATCGAACCGCCAATATCGAGGCACAATAGGACCTTTACCGCGTTGTGTCGTTCCGGAACCATGCGGATATCCAGCATCCCGCCGTTGCGTGCCGTCTTGTCAATTGTGTCTCTCAAGTCCAGCTGGTCCGCGGCGCCTTCTCGAGCAAACTTGCGAAGCCGACGTAATGCGACTTTGATATTGCGTGTTCCAAGCTCGACAGAGTCATCAAGATTGCGATACTCGCGTTTATCCCAGACTTTCACGGCGCTGCGATTCCGTGAGCCCTCCTGGCCAATACGAACACCCTCCGGATTGTAGCCGTAGGCACCAAATGGCGACGTGCCTGCCGTACCGATCCACTTGTTGCCCCCCTCGTGGCGTTCGTCCTGCTCCTCAAGGCGTTCCTGCAGAGCTTTCATCAGCTCCTCGAAACCGCCCATCGACTCGATCAATTTTCGCTCTTCTTCCGACAGCGACAACTCAGCCTGACGCTGCAGCCATTCCTCCGGAATGTCCTGCATCAGGTCGGACAAGGAGTCATCGATACCTTTGAAGTAAGCGCCGAATATCCGGTCAAAGCGATCGAGGTTCGCCTCGTCCTTGACGAGAGTTGTTCTCGCGAGAAAGTAGAAATCATCAACGCTTTGCCCGGCGAGTCCGCTTTTCAGCCCCTCATGCAATGTTAGCAATTCGGTGACCGACGTTTTCATTCCGCCTTCGCGGAGCAAATAGAAAAACGGAATCAGCATTGCACAGACAAATCCGGCTACTGCGGATTATTACGCCGGTCCAGGAACACCAGCTGCTCAAACAGATGAACGTCCTGTTCGTTTTTGAGCAAGGCACCGTACAGCGGCGGGATGGCGCTACGCGAGTTTTCACTACGCAAAGCCTCTAGCGGAATATCCTCGGCCAATAACAGTTTGATCCAGTCGAGCAACTCAGAGGTCGACGGTTTCTTCTTCAGGCCACGGACATCGCGTACCTTGTAGAAAGCGTTCAACGCCTCAGTAAGCAACTCTTTCTTAAGCTTTGGGAAGTGTACATCGACGATCTTTTGCATCGTTTGCTGATCAGGAAACTTGATGTAGTGAAAGAAACAACGGCGTAAGAACGCGTCCGGCAATTCTTTCTCATTGTTGCTGGTAATGACGATAATCGGGCGAGTCCGGGCAGCAACCAGTTTCTTGGTTTCATAAACGTAGAACTCCATTCGATCGAGTTCCTGTAACAGGTCGTTCGGAAATTCGATGTCCGCTTTGTCGATCTCATCGATCAGCAGTACCGGCTGCTCCTCGGATTCGAACGCCTCCCAGATCTTGCCGCGCATGATGTAGTTCGCGATATCGTGAACTTTGTCATCACCGAGCTGTGAGTCCCTGAGTCTGGCCACAGCATCGTATTCATAGAGGCCCTGCTGCGCCTTCGTAGTCGATTTGATGTGCCACTCGTAAAGCGGTTTGCCGAGTGATCTGGCGACCTCGATTGCCAGTTGGGTCTTGCCTGTACCGGGCTCTCCCTTGATCAGGATTGGACGCTGCAGCGTCACGGCTGCGTTCACAGCCATACTCAAGTCATCGGTTGCGATATAGGAGCTGGTCCCTGAAAATCTGTCGTCTGCCATTCAATTATCCGTGGTGTGCGTCTACGCTATCTTACCGCCTGTCAGGTGTCAGCGTCAGCGTATGCATCGCCTCACCCGGCAAAAACGGGCTCGGCAAGCCGTTTACCCAGTCAGAGTGTCCTGCTGCGTAGTACGGAGACAGCGGGTGGCCGCTCGCACCGGTTGGCATGTGAAAAACACTATGCGCCTCATCGCCCGGCGCAACCGAAAACCGTTCGGAAGCCCCGAATGCCGGACCTTGTGCTTTCGGCATATCAAGATCGCCGTTTAGCGGCTCAACCGGCATGTTCAGGTAGTCGCCCAAGACCGGAATACTCTGGCTCAATGGGTGGCGAATAGCGGCTGTGTTGATCTCGCCCCACGTACGCGACGACAACGGACCCTCGTATTTTTCGTGGTAATACTTAATATTCCGCTTCACAGCGGCCAGCAAGAACTGGTCCCAGTCATCGTAGCCTCCCGGCAACATATGGATTGGGCGTTCGGTAACCAACGACCACAGTGGTGCTTCAAACTGGTTGCTCTTCCGTAAAGTAACGTCATCTCCGTATGCGGCCCTTACGGGCGCCATCAGTGCACTGAACACTCGGCTTTCAACTTCGAGTCGAAATGCCCGCACCAGTCGGTACCCGACCGACTCCGGAGCAGCGCGTGGAATCCAGTCCTGTGCCAGTCGCCGGTATTCGGCTAGCTCCGGATCGCCCGCCACAACTTCATCACTCAGCGTCTGCAGCAACAGTTCTCGCCAGGGCTCCAGAAACAACGCACGGTCATCGTACTGAATCGCCAGCATGTCGGCGGGTACAAAGGTGTCCTTTGTGAACAAACCGTCTCGAATTTGCCGCGCTCTGGCACCCAAATCGTAACCACCATCGCCGACGACCTGCAGTGCCTCTGCATCTGTTACCCGCGCGTTGGCCGTCCAGATACGGCCGCTTTCCGGGTTGACCACTCGAGGGTAATCGCTGCTGGCAATCCAGCCCTGCCAACCATGTTCGCCACTCCAGTCGGCGGGCAGCATTGCATTAAATTCGGACTTTTTCGGGATCTTGCCAGCAATCGTCCAGGCGATATTGCCGCCAGCATCTCCGCTCACGAAATTCTGGGCAGGCATACCCATGGTGTTCGCAATATCGATCGCTTCGGACACGGACATCGCTGTCTCGAGCTGCATGATATTCAAATTAACCGAATCCGGCTTATGGGCGGTCCAGCTAACGGCGATTTCGCCATCCGGGTACTCAACATCGTCAAGCACTGGCCCCCAAACCGTCTCACGAATTTCGTACTCGACCGAATCCTCGCCCTTGACGTTGATCAATTCGTTATGAACCACAAACGACTGATCACCCTCGGGCGTAGCGTAAGTACCCTCTTTCGCGCCAGGGCGAAGCACGACAGCATCGGTGTAATCGCCGTAGCTATTCGTAAATCCCCAGGCTACTCGAGTGTTGCTGCCGGCAATGACGAACGGTGCCCCGGGCAACGTAGCACCCGATATATCAAGCGGGTCGGCGCCTTCGATTCGCAACCGAGCTCTATAATAGATATTGGGTGTGTTCAATCCGAGATGCATGTCGTTAGAGACAATCGCCCTGCCATTTTCTGTAAGCGCGCCGGACACCGCCCAGTTGTTACTGCCTCGCAACGGATAGCGTCCCTGCTCTCTGGCGGGAGCGGATACATCTTCAACATCACGCAAGGAATAAACATCAGCGGCGGGAATGGGCTTAACGCCACGTGCCTCGCCCATCAATGGAGCATCCCAGGGCGTGCCGTCCGGGTACATCCAGGCATAAACTTCTTTGGGCAATATGCCATGTGCGAAACCACGGCGGACTTCTTTGCTGGCACGCGAGTCGTTGAGCTGCATGTACATCGCATAGACTACAAGAATAGAGTCCTCCGGCTGCCAGGGCTTTGGTTCGACACCGAGAACAAAGTACTCAAA
>CAYWBZ010000029.1:0-17360 GCA_964456535.1 uncultured Woeseiaceae bacterium
GAGGCGTGACATTGAAAGCAATCGATTTTGACTGCAGCGTAGTCATGACAGGAACGGCAAAAATGCTTCGGGTCTTCGACCGTAACTGGAATCGAATCCGACCCTGGTACAGCATGGCAGTCGAGGCATTCCTTCAAACTGTGTTGCTCGCTGCGTATTCCCTTGCGCATCGTGTCGTCGCGCTGATGCATCAAGAGCGACATGTGGTTGCGCCGCATGAAGTCAGTATCCTCAACACAAGCCTCGCCTTGACCCTTCGGAATGTCGGGGTAGGGCACGTCACCTGTTGCAGCCGTCAGCCCCACCAGGCTGGCCAGCGTTACCGCTCCCATTGCCATGGCATAGCGGCGGAGGGACATGGCTTACTCTCCCAATCCCATACGGATATAGCCAGAGGGGCAGACATCTTCACAGATGTGGCAGCCAATGCACTTGTCATAGTCAGTGTCGACGTATCGGCCCATGGTTGAATCGGTTTTCTTGACGCGGAAAATTGCGTCCTGTGGGCAATAGATGACGCAGTTATCGCATTCGAAACACATACCGCAACTCATGCAACGGTCGGCTTCCTGTACTGCTTCTTCTTCTGACAAACCCAGAATACGCTCACCAAAGGATCCGAGTACTGAGTCAGGCGTGATGTCGTGCTCTTTGCGAATGTGCCTGTCTTCGTACTTAAAATGGGCGAGAAATAGTTCGTCTGATGGCACTATTTCCACAGCGGAGCGGTCTTCATAGTTGTGAATTGCGAAATCAGCGTGATCGGTTCCGCGCGTCTGGACGTGATCATAGGCACCGGGCGTATGGTCCGTTTCCTGCAATTTCTCGAGCAAGCTAAAGTGGTGTACATCGACCTTGGGTCGTTTTTTCATGTCTGCGCCGGACAGGAAAAGGTCGATTCCGGCAGCTGCGATTGATGCCTGACCGATCGCGGTTGTTAACAGGTGCGGTTTGGTAATGTCACCACCGACAAACAGGTCGGGGTGGTCTTTTACGCGGTAAAAACCATCGGCATCGATCAGTCCACGTCCATTGTCGAGACTTTCGAAACCGGAAAGATCGCCTGACTGGCCAATAGCCGCAACAATCAAGTCGCACTCAATATCTCTTTCCGTACCTTCGATTTTCTCAGACTTACCTGAACTCCAGTCGACTTCTATGACGCGCAGCCCGGTGGCGCGGCCTTCATCATCCAGAATGACGTTGACTGGCAGCAGTGAGCCCGTGATCTTTACGCCTTCGCGACTTGTATGCTCGACTTCCATCTTGGTAGCCGGCATGTCATCGAGAGACTCCCATGAAATCAACGTTACTTTGGCACCTTGCCGGTGAGCGGCAGTCGCCGCGTCGTGGGCTGTGTGGCCCAGGACGATATTTTCCGGTCTGTCATTCTCGCGTTTGTGTTTGATATGGCCGAGCCGCCGCGCAACTGCAGCGACGTCCATAGAGGTGTCACCGCCGCCGACGACCAGTACATGTGCAGACGTATGCTGCAGTCGTCCGTCGTTAAACGCCTGCAGGAAACCAACACCTGTGATGCAGTTCGGTGCATCGCCACCGGGTACCGGTAGTGCCGAACCGGACTGAGCTCCGAGGCCAATGAAGACGGCATCGTATTCTTTCTGCAGTTCTTCGAGTGTAACGTCGACACCGACTTTGGTATTGTTTCGCACTTCGACACCGAGATCGAGGATGCGTTGTATTTCTCCGTCGAGTACTTCACGTGGCACACGATACCCAGGAATACCATAGCGCGTCATTCCCCCGAGTTCCTCGTGTGCCTCAATAATCGTGCAGGCGTGGCCTTTGCGGCGCAGATGATAGGCGCAGGCCAATCCGGCAACACCGCTGCCAACAATCGCGACCTTCTTTCCAGATTCGGTCTCTGCCGCCGGTAGTGCAAGTTTGTTTTCCAGTGCGTAGTCGCCGATAAACTGCTCAACAGCATTGATACCGACGTGGTCTTCTACTTCGTTGCGGTTACAGCCGTCTTCGCAGGGCGCCGGGCAGACTCGCCCCATGATCGCCGGGAAGGGATTGGCATCCGTTACACGGCTGAAAGCATATTCCTGCCAAGGCATATCACCCGGAGCCTTCTCGATACCGCGTGCAATGTTCAGCCAGCCACGAATATCTTCACCCGAAGGACAGCTTCCCTGACACGGAGGCGTACGGTGAACATAGGTCGGGCATTTATGCGATGCGTCAGCCGTGAAGATCTCTTCCTGCCAGGGCCTGTGTGCATCATCGCCATCTTTGAAGCGGCGTTTTGTAAGCAGTTTATCGGTCATGTTCTCACTCGTTATTCGACTTCAGCGTTGTCGCCTGTCGTTTGGCCATCCAGAACGATGGCGTTTGATACCAGCTGGTGAACGCTGACGATGTTGTCCATATCAAAACCGTATTTCGGCATGACCTTGGAAAACTGTGATTTGCAGATGGCACAAATTGCAGCCATGTGCGTGACGCCGTGTTCGTCTACGACTTCCTTTAGCGCCTGCATTCGGGGCGCGGCACCCTTGGTACGAATCTCCAGCAGGTCATCGGTCAACAAGCCGCCACCACCACCACAACAAAAAGTGTTTTCGTTAATGGTATCGGCGGCCATATCATAGAAATTGTTACAGCAGGCTTTGATGATCGCCCGCGGGATAGTGAACTGACCGCCAGGGCTGTCGCCCATTCGCGAACCGCGTGCGACGTTGCAGGAGTCATGGAACGTCAACGTCATGTGATCGTTCCTGGACTTATCGAGCGTTAACTCGCCTTTTTCAATCAGGTCGTTGGTGAATTCGCAAATGTGCTGTGGAATAGGGTAGTTCTGGTCAAGAAAATCGAACGGCCCGGCCAGAGTGTTCATAAAATTGTAAGCGACTCGCCATGCGTGCCCACACTCACCGAAAATAATACGTTTAACACCGAGATCTTCGGCCGCTTTACGGATGCGTTCCGCAATTTTTTGCATTTGTTCGTAAGAGCCAATGAACATAGCGAAATTTGCGGCTTCCGATGCGTAGGAACTCACCGTCCAGCTAACTCCAGCCTGGTGGAACACTTTCGCGTAGCCGATCAACCCGTCGACGTGCGGTTCGGCAAAAAAATCGGCGCTCGGTGTTACCAGCAGAATGTCTGCGCCTTTTTGATTGACAGGCAGTCGTACGACGACACCTGTTTCTTCTTCAATATCTTCTTCCAGGCCTTCGAGCGTATTGATTAACGCAGGCTCAGGAAGTCCAAGGTTGTTGCCGATCTTGTGAACCTTGCCGATAATTTCGTTGCAGTATTTCTGTCCCTTTCCGATGTGGTCCATGATTTCGCGTGCGGCCATGGATACTTCCGCAGTATCGATACCGTACGGGCAATAAACCGAACATCTGCGGCACTGCGAGCACTGATGGAAGTACGTGTACCAGTCGTCCAGCACTTCTTTGGTCAAGTCCTCCGCACCCACCAGCCACGGGAAATACTTGCCGGCGAACGTAAAGTAACGGCGATAGACTTTGCGCAACAGATCCTGACGCGCGACCGGCATGTTTTTTGGATCACCGGTGCCGAGAAAATAATGACACTTGTCAGTACACGCCCCGCACTTCACGCAGCCGTCCATGTACACCTGCAAGGCCCTGGACTTACTCAACAGTTCGCCAAGTTTGTCGATGGCCTTCGTCTGCCAGTCATCGACCAGTTCGCCTGGAAAGCCGAGGGCTTCCTGGTGGTCGGGTGCGGCTGGAAATGGTGACGAATGATTCATCGCACCCCGATTCAGCGTCGGAATTTCGAGTGGGATTGCTATTTCTGGTGTGTCGAAATCAGCCATGATCTATTTGCCCGGGACCTTGGTCTGCGGAACAAAATGCCTTTTTTCGCGAGGGTTATCGACCTGATTCCGTCCGGGGCTAAAGAACACGCCAGGAGCGTGCAACAGCTTCGAGAACGGAAAAATGATCAGCAATATGAATACGAGTGCGAGGTGAACAAGCAAGACCGGATCTGCCGGAATCGGTTGCCAATCGAAGTAGAGCAAGCCAAGAATGAACGCTTTCAGCGTCAAAATATCTGTGTGAGCGACGTACTTCATCATGAGGCCCGTCGCTGCGATTCCGATTAGCAGCAATAACATCAGGTGATCGGATGGCGAGGATATATAGCGTACTCGCTCGACCGTGAAACGCCGCACCCAGAGGCCAGCCAGACCCGCGACCATCGCAAAACCGGCATAAATGCCGAACGGTTGAACCCAGCCAACCCAGAACCAGACCGGTTCAGTAAAGTAGCGAAGATGCCGCAAGAGTACCAATAACAATGCAGCGTGGAATATCCAGCCGAATAACCACGTCCACTTGTTCGCCTTGAACAAGCTTTCGAAGAAGACGACTTCTTTCGCCATACGAACGACAACGCCTGCCTGCGTGACGGGCGCTGGCGTTGTCGGGATTTTCAATGGTGCAGGGGTGCGCGCGTAGAGCCGGATTCTAGAGGCAAGCCCGACAGCGAATATAGCCACTGCAAAGTAGAAGAGTACTGCATAGACGGTGCCCAGTACCAAGACAAATTCCCTTCCTAGATACAGCCAGTTGGTTTGGGCAGGCCGGCAATTTTGCACGCCTGCTTGGCCGGGCCGTAAGGAAATAGTTCGTAGAGATATTTGCTATTACCCTTGTCCGCGCCGAGTTTTTTCTTGATCGCCTTGGTCAGGACTCGAACGGCCGGAGCGATCTGATATTCCTCGTAATAGTTGCGCAGGAAGTTCACCACTTCCCAGGCATCGTCGCCCATCTCAATATTTTCTCCCTCGGCAATCAGGAGTGCGAGATCCGGGTTCCAGGAGCTAATATCAATGATATAGCCTTCTTCGTCGGCTTCTACTGTAGTGCCGTTGCATTCATAAGCCATGGCTTACCTCATTATTAAAATAGTTACTAAAATTTATATCCAAGACTGGCTGACATCGTGCTCAGTCACCAGATCAACAAAACCTTCGTAATCGACGACGCTAACGTCCTCGATCAAAGGAATATCACCCAAGCCTCGTGCCGCAACATCGGGACCCAAAACATAAAAACGAAAATCATCTTTCCGGCTAACAATTTTCTCCGCGTGCTCGGCTTTCGCCAACGCCGCATACACGCCATCTTCGATCAGCAACACGACATCCCCGGCATTGGCAAGACGTAAACAGCTGTCCAGCGAATTTTTTTCGGTCGGGGATTTGTTAATGATGTGCAGCATAGTGCTCATGAGCTGAATACCACATCTTGCTGAGCCATGATTTCGCGCAACTGAACTGTAGTTAATACTTCAGGTTCAATAATGAGATCGTCGAGAGTCAGGCCACGAGCTTCCAGTGATTCTTTCTCGACGTAGATGCGTTCAACGTCGTAGTCATCCAGCGCTCTGTAGGTCTTCGAAAAATTCTTGGTCCCGATCTCTGTTGTGTCCTGATTTTTGATCAACTGGTACACACCATCATCCATGAAAACCAGACTTTCGAACTGTTCGAATGCGGCGGTGATGAGTACAACTTCGAGACATTCCAGTGCGTAAATCGTGCCGTGTGGTGGTCTGCGATTTACGTACATGAATCGCTTGACGATCTCCGGGCCAGCTTCATCCCATTCTTCCATTTCACTCATTCCATTAATCCCCGAACACGACCATGCGGTCTGACTGGATACCGGTTTCAACGAGCTGACCCAGTCCTGAAATACGAAATCCTTCTTTCAGTATTTCGTCTTGCACGCCGCGGCGCAGAGCTGCTGCAACACATACAACAAGGTCGATTTTATGTTGCTGGCCAAATTCGGACCACAATACAACAAGGTTCCGGTCATCAGTTTGTGGTTCCGACAGCTTATTAGCGTTGTAGACGCCGTCGTTGTAGAAAAACACGCGGTATATCTCGTGTCCCTTCGCAACTGCTGCTACTGCGAACCGATAGGCGCTGTCTGACGCCTGATGCGTGAACGGGCCTTCGTTGATCAGGATTCCTATCTTCATCAGAAGTGAATATGTGCCGAAGCGTTCAGGGAGTTGCGTCCACCGCGCCAGTCTTCGATCTGGTGCTTGGTGAAAGCCAGGCCGGTCATTTCAAAGAAACGCGGCCAGCCAATACGATCGATCCACTCACCCAAGCGTTCCCAGGCTCGCGCGTCTTCCTTGTAAGCGAACAAGATGGTTTTGACGACTTCGGTCACCTCAGGCCAACGCGGTGCATTGTTGGGTAGATTTGCGGCAACCAATTTGTGAAATGTCGGTTTCGTACGGGCGTTTGAGTGTTTGCCACCAACCCATATCGCCAGTTTGGTCGATTCCGGGCTGTTAATCTGCATGGGCGGGCAGGGTGGGTAACAGGCACCACAACAAATGCATTTCTTTTCATCGACCTCAAGCGAAGGCTTGCCGTTTACCATTGCCGGACGAATAGCTGCAACCGGACAACGTGCGACGACTGCAGGACGCTCGCACACATTGGCCACCAGATCATGGTTGATCTTGGGTGGTTTTGTGTACTGCACGTTAATCGCGATATCACCCTGACCACCACAATTGACCTGGCAACACGAGGTCGTCATGCGAACTCTGTTTGGCATCTCTTCGTGCGTGAATTCGTAATGCAGCTCATCCATCAGTGATTTGACGACACCTGACGCATCAGTGCCAGGGATGTCACAGTGCAGCCAACCCTGAGTATGCGAGATCATCGACATCGAATTGCCGGTTCCGCCAACCGGGAATCCTGCTGCATTCAATCGTTCGATCAGCGGTCCCGTTTTATCTTCTGAGGTGACCATGAACTCCGCGTTGCTGCGGGTCGTGAAGCGCATGTGGCCATCGGCGAATTCGTCAGCGAGGTCACACAGCGTGCGTATCGTATGCACATCCATCTGGCGCTGCGTACCGGCTCGAACTGTCCAGATCTCGTCGCCACTCTTAGCCATGTGGTGCAGAACGCCGGGGCGTGGTCGGTCGTGCCAATCCCAGTTGCCGTAGTTTTCTCTCAGCACGGGATGCATTTGTGGAAAAGGGTCCGGAACGCCATGCTCATCCGGCCTGCGGGGTAATTCCGCCTTACTCATTTCATGCTCCTCAATTTATGCTGGCTTATCGGCAGTGACGTTCTTGCGCTCATGCCATTTTCGAGCTTCCTCATCCCAGTCATCCGTGCGTACGTAAGAACTTGTACGCGGATGGTTCACCATATTGGGATCGACATCGACACCAATAGCGTCAAGGAAATTGGGAAGACCAATCCTGTCGATTGTCTCGCCAACGCGCTCGTGCTCGAGAGCATTCTCGGCAAAGAAGTCAACCACGGTCTCGGCGAGATCGTTGAATTTCTCATAATCCTCGTCGCTTTCGAGTTTCATGAACGGCACGATAACCGTGCCCATCGTGTCACCGATCTTCAGTGAGCGTTTACCGCCCATCAGGATTGTTACACCCTTGTCGTTACCCGGAGACAGCGCTTTCGGCATCACGTTGATGCAATGCATGCAGCGAACACAGCTCTTGTTATCGATATCGAGCGTGTCGTCGTCATTCAGGCTGAGTGCACGTGTCGGGCAATTTGTGATCACAGTATCGATCATCTGCTTGCGGCCAACTTTGGCCACGTGTTCTTTGACCCTTTCCTGATCGACCAGCATGTCATCGCGCCAGGTGCCTATTGTCGCGAAATCTGCGCGATGGATGGAATTGACACAGTCGTTCGGGCAGCCGGAAAACTTGAACTTGAATTTGTAAGGCAGTGCGGGTCGGTGCATTTCATCAAGCAGCCCATTGATCGTCGTGCGGTGAGCCCGTACTTCGTCATAACAGGATTGCTCGCAACGGGCGTGACCAACGCAGCTCATTGAGGTTCGCAAAGCCGGGCCGGCACCACCCATATCCAGGCCGATCTTGTTCAGCGCATCAAAGGCTGGTTGTACCTTTTCTGTCTTGCAGCCCTGGAACATGATGTCCCCGGACTGGCCGTGAAGAGCGATCAGGCCCGAGCCGTGTTCTTCCCAGATATCGCACATGTTGCGCAAAAGCTCGGTTGAATAATGAAATGCCGGTGGCGGTTGTACACGCAATGTATGGAATTCCTTGGACTCAGGAAACTCTTCAGGAACTTCAGAGAATCGGGGGATAACGCCACCGCCATAGCCAAAGACACTGACAGTGCCGCCTTTCCAGAAGCCTGTACGGGTCTCATAAGAGTGCTCAAGCTGTCCGACAAGGTCCGTCATCATTTTGGCGCTCGGCTTGTCACCATCGGTCGCCAGTCGCTTCAGGCCAGTTACAAAACTTGGCCAGGGGCCATCTTCCAGCTGATCCAACAACGGAGTCTCGTGCTGTTTTTTCGCCATGATTGTCCCTACCTCTCGTATATTCGAAATTTATGATATATGGTTTCTGTTCGCAGTGCCAGCAGAGGGTCTGTTTGGTCATGAGCGTAGGAAAGACGGGGTCTGTAGCCGAAAAATGTTAGCAACCAGCAATGCCGACTATCGCGATTGGCGTGCCGCAAAGCTTGATCGCTACCCCACAAGCGTGACGGAGCTGCTTACTGAAATCGGTGGACTGGTCGACATAAGCGCCACGCAAAAGGGGGCGATCCTTGCCTGTTGCGAACGAGCAAACATGGCGATTTACACGTGTCGGGAAGCATCAGTAGATCGTAAGGCAATTCGGCTATTCGCCGGCCAGTTCGGCCTGACACAGGTAGATCACCATCTGTGTGCGAACGATGATGGCGTCTCAGAATTGACAGTGGCATCGACAGGCGTGAGAGGCGGCTATGTTCCTTATTCCAGCCGCGGCCTCAGCTGGCACACAGACGGCTACTACAATGTGGAATCAAGAAGGTTGCAGGCAGTGGTGCTGCATTGTGCCCAGGATGCTGCAAAAGGAGGGCGGAACGCCGTGCTGGACCCGGAAATCGCCTATCTGCATCTGCGCGACAGCAATCCGGATTACATCGCGGCCTTCCTGCACCCTGAGTGCATGGAGATTCCAGCCAACAACGGCGCTGATGGTGAAATCCGGCCTGCGGTTTCTGGACCGGTATTTTGGTACGACGAGGCCAGTGGCGCGCTGCGGATGCGCTACAGTGCACGCAAGAAAAATATCCGCTGGCGAAATGATGCGGTGACTCGCGCGGCGCGGGAGTGCTTGTCCGAATTGCTCGGCGATGAAGGCGGCCCTGTTCTGCGCTTCAAGCTGAGGCCGGGACAGGGACTGATTTCCAATAACGTCTTGCATAATCGGACGGCATTTGAAGACACTAAGGAGCAGCTACGATTGCTATATCGTGCCCGCTTTTTCGACAGCATCACAGGCGGCGAGGAAGGAACATGAAAACAATCGAGGTTCATATCAGCGATATCATTATTCAACATCCCGAAATCGACTCGTTCGTTGAATTGATGGACTTTGTAAGTGGTATTACGTCCGACAACATGTTGTTTCTGGATTTTGACGTCAAACCAGACTTTCGCGATACGCCGCGGGACTGGCAGTGGCGGCTGGAAGGGGCTTTCGCGGGTGGCCAACGATGACTGAGGAAATCGTCACGGTGCTGAGCGAGATCGATGCTCCTTATGGCCGCAAAGTGGTGTTGGAGAGTGTCGAGCATTCTGCCGACATGCGTTTGTTAAGAATTCGCATTCGTGAAGGCAGTCGCTTCACGGTGCTGGATATAGATAAAGATACTGCATTGCTCTGGAGCGCGGCCATGACCGCGTGGGCAAGCGAACCCCTGCACTAGCAGGGCGAAGGACTCGAAGTGGATCATCTACCCATATTTCTGAATGTCAAAGGACAACGTGCCTTGGTTGTTGGTGGCGGCACAATGGCAGCGCGTAAAGCCGACTTGCTGGCACGTGCTGGCAGCGATCTAACGGTGCTGGCACCTGAGATGAATGATGACCTGGCCCGCGTAGTGGCGGAATTTGAGATTACTCACAAGACAGGTGAGTTGAGTGCGGACGATGTCAAAGCTTGCGTAATCGTATTCGGCGCATCCGCCGACCACGCGATCAACCTGAAAGTGCATGAACTGGCCACTGCCGCCGGGATACTGGTCAATATTAGCGATACGACGGACCTTTGCGACTTCATTATGCCGGCGATCGTCGATCGTTCACCATTATTGATCTCGATTTCGAGTGGTGGTGCAACACCGTTGTTGACGCGCATGCTGAAAGCGCGCTTTGAAACGACCATACCGGCAGCCTACGGACGTCTGGCCGAGTTTGCTGGCAGTTATCGCGATCGAGTGAAGGAAGCCATAACCAACATGGCCCGTCGTCGTCGATTCTGGGAGACCATGATTGCCGGACCTGTCGCCGAGCATCTGTTTTCAGGCCAGGAGGATGAGGCCACTGCGTTAATGGACAAGCTCCTCGAGGACGCCGCAGTTGAGGGCGACGAGGCGGCGGACGGCGAGGTGTACCTGGTAGGCACTGGGCCCGGTGACCCGGACTTGCTGACATTCCGCGCGCTACGACTGATGCAACAAGCTGACGTAGTCTTGTACGACCGGCTGATCGGTGACGGTATTCTCAATCTTGTACGTCGTGATGCCGATCGGATCTATGTGGGCAAGATGAAAGACGACCACAGTGTTCCGCAGGAGGAAATCAGCGAAATGTTGACCCGGCTGGCTCGAGAGGGGAAGAGGGTGCTGCGGCTTAAGGGGGGTGACCCGTTCGTTTTCGGGCGCGGTGGTGAGGAGATCGCGACGCTGGCAGATAACGGCATCAATTTTCAGGTCATACCGGGCGTCACAGCCGCCAATGGTTGTGCCACCTATGCAGGCATTCCCTTGACGCATCGCGATCATGCACAGGGCTACATCGTTGTGACCGGGCACGAAAAAGACGGTGAGCTCAGCCTGGATTGGGAGAATTTGATTCAACCGCGTCAGACTGTTGTCATCTATATGGGGCTGACATCACTCGGCACGATTACTGACGGATTCTTGAGTCATGGCGCAGATCCGGAGACACCGGCGGCCGTTATCGAAAACGGGACTCGTGTCGGGCAGCGCGTGATTACCGGAACCCTGCAGTCACTGCTCGACAAGGTCACCGAAGCTGAGATCAAAAGTCCAGCCCTGATAATTATTGGCAGCGTTGTTACATTACGAGACAAACTTGCCTGGTTCGAAAGCGGAGACGACGCATGAGTGATGCACTGAAATACCTGATTAAGACCCGCCCGGAAGCCATGGGAGCCTATTTCTCGTTCTTGAAAGAGTCCGGAAAACACCTCGATCCCAAGACTCGCTCGCTTATTTCCGTGATTACGAAAGTAGATAGCCAGACCGAACGCGGTTTACGGCAGTATCTGCCGCGTGCCTTGCGTGACGGCGCCACACCCAATGAGGTTCTGGACGCTATTTTGATGGCTTTCCCAACTTTGGGTCTCGCCAAGATAACCTGGGCGATAGACATCATGTTGGACATGGACATTCCCGAGTTTCGAGCAGAACTGCTGGGAGTCGAACCCGAGTGGCACGATTTGACTGGATGGGATGAGGTCCGGGGAAAGGGCACGACTTACATCGAAGACTGCGATGGCAGAAGTGTCTTTGTCTATAGCTCCGGCGATGAGCACGTTGTGTACGACAGCCGTTGTCCGCATCAGGTCACGAATATCCCGCATCTGGCATTATCCGGGACCCGGCTGACGTGTCCGAAACACCAATGGGTTTTTGATGTGGCAACAGGTGAATGTGTCGAGAAGGGTAGCCGCGGGTTGAACCAGTTTGAAAGCAGGCTCAAAGACGGCCGATTACAAGCTCAATGGTAACCGTTGTTCAATTACGCTGAACCTTAGCTTTCGGATTTGACGTTACTGCAAAACACCTCGTGCAAAGTGGCCATGATCTTGACGGCCTGATCGCCAGACAACGAATAGAATATGGACTGAGCATCCTTTCTGGATTCGACGATGTTTTCGCGTCGCAGGACAGCAAGATGTTGTGACACCGCCGACTGTCCGACGCCAAGCAAACCCTGCAGTTCGCCAACCGTTTTCTCGCCCTCGGAGAGCTGGCACAAAATCATCAGACGCCACTTGTTTGACATCGCTTTCAGGAGTTCGCACGCATTGGTCGCCATATCGTGCAACTCTGCTAATCGTCGAAAGTCATTCGTGTCAATCGTAGTTTCTAATTCATTCATAAACTTAGCGCTTCTTATTCAAGTGAACTCAGTAGTTCAAATAAGTGTATGAGCTTATTCTATAGTTTAGCCAGTCCATTGTAATATTATGATACGCTAATGTTCTTTTGTGGGCCGATCCCCCTAACTTAAGAGGTGTTATCCGATGTCCAGTGAAGCTCAAGTCGTATCAGACGCTGCGCAAGGCGCTCCGGTCGCCGTTCCAGCGACCAAAAGCATGTCAATCATCGTGACTAAGGGAAGCCTCGACTGGGCGTATCCACCGTTTATTCTCGCCTCGACGGCAGCAGCGATGGGTTTACCGGTTACCATGTTTTTTACTTTCTATGGTCTGCCACTGTTGCTGAAGAAGCTTGACCTGCAGCTGACGGCTTCTGGAAATCCGGCAATGAAAATGCCGATGATGGGTGCACACATGGGGCTACCCAATCTCCTGACAGCAATTCCCGGCGTTGACGCGGCCTGCACCAAAATGATGAAGAATCTGATGAACAAGAAGGGTATCGCATCGATCGAAGATTTGCGTGAGGCGTGTCTTGACGTCGACGTTCGCATGATTGCGTGTCAGATGACCCTGGATTTGTTCGAGTACTCGACAGACGACATGATTGAAGGGCCGGAAATTGGTGGCGCTGCAACTTACATTGAAGTCGCGTCGCAATCCGATATTAATCTTTTCATTTGATCTGCATTGGCGCAGATAGTTTAAACGGAGCTTTACTTAAATGGCTGACCATACGCTTGACGCAAAAGGACTTAATTGTCCGTTACCTATTCTCAAAGCCAGAAAAGCATTAAAAGATGTTGCTGCAGGAGAAACGCTTGAAATTCTGTCCACGGATCCTGGATCTGTCTCCGACTTCGAGGCCTTCTGCCGGCAGACCGGTAACGAATTACTTGAGTCGTCAAATGACGATTCGGTGTTTCGATTCGTTATCAAACGTCCAGCTGCGTAGGTTAGATAAATGATAGCGGGACGCGAACGCCTCTGTTCGCGTCCTTAATTCCAGAAATAACGCCACAGGCCTCCAGTTTCGATGTCCATTTCCGAATTATTCGGTGCCTTATGGAATAGAAGATGGCTGAAGTTCGTCTGGCTCAAGTAGCAACGAACTAGAAACAACATTTGAAGGGGATAGTCTAATGTTCACAAGCAATCCGTTCGCAGAACTAACGGCGTTTCTGCCGACTGTAGCGATGCAGATTTATATTGCCTTGATGATACTTGCGGTTTTTGTTGGAACGGTTGCCGACATGCTTCACAAGAACAGCGGCAAGTATTTCGCGCAGCGACAAAAGAAGTCACAGGCAGCAGCGACCAGGAAGCTTAGTGGCGCAGATAAAGCCTCACTGGCTATCAAGACCATCGCGGTCGAGGTTGCGACCGCTGGCGAATTCTGCAACGTGCAAAGACGGATTTCCCATTTGCTGATGTTCTACGGCTTCATTTTCTACCTGGTCACGACCGTCATCATGATTTTCGCTTATCCAACGAACGCGACGCCTACGCCGGCGATCATTCCGCTGCTGTGGAACATTGGTGTCATCTCGCTCCTGATCGGTGGCTACTGGTTTTTCTTCCTACTCAGGGTCAACGTGGCGAAAGACGGCCAACCTGTTTTCCGTCTCGTGATGGCAGATCTGTTTATTGTGACCTTGCTCGGCAGCGTCACCTTCGCGTTCATCTGGGAGATAGTACAGACAACGGGCAACCTGACCGCGACCAAGATCGTCTTCGGTTTCTATATCTTATTTACCACGCTGTTGTTCGGTTCTGTTCGCTGGTCGAAGTTAGCTCACATGTTCTTCAAGCCAGTGGTGGCCTTTCAACGAAGGGTCGAGGAGGCAAGCGGCGCTTCCACTCTTCCTGCAACTCATAACGAACGGAGTTAATCGAGATGCCTACTTTTGTTTATATGACAAGCTGTGATGGTTGCGGAGAGTGTGTGGATATTTGTCCTTCCGACATCATGCATATCGACCCTACACACAGACGGGCTTTCAACATCGAGCCTAATTTCTGCTGGGAATGCTACTCCTGTGTGAAAGCCTGCCCACAAAACGCGATCGACGTTCGAGGTTATTCCGACTTCGCTCCGCTGGGACACAGTGTTCGACCAATTCGTGATGAAGAAAAAGCGACTATTCAGTGGAAAATCAAGTTTCGGGATGGCCGCGAAAAGAATTTCGAATCGCCGATCCGCACCACGCCATGGGGATCTATCAAGTCAGCATCCGATTACGAAGCGCCCAGTCAGGAGGCTATTAACTCCCAGGAGCTTGCGCACGAACCGGCTGGACTCAACATCGATGAGCTGCCCGCGTTAACTCCGGACCAGCTCAAGCAAGGAGTAATGTAATGGGACTGTTCTCAGGGAAAAAAACAGTATTCGTGGATTCCGATGTCCTGGTTATCGGCGGCGGTATGGCGGGCTGTGGAGCCACCTACGAATCAAGATTTTGGGGACGCGATAAGAAGGTTGTCGTTGTAGAGAAAGCAAACATCGAGCGCAGTGGCGCAGTGGCGCAAGGCCTGTACGCCATCAATTGCTACATGGGCATGCAATGGGATGAGAACCAGCCCGAGGACCATGTCCGATACGCTCGCAACGACCTCATGGGTCTCGTGCGCGAGGATCTCGGCTACGATATCGCCCGCCATGTAGACGCCACCGTGCATATGTTCGAGGAATGGGGTCTGCCGATCATGAAAGATCCGGAGACCGGTCGGTACATGCGAGAGGGTAAATGGCAGATCATGATTCACGGCGAAAGTTACAAGCCGATCGTCGCTGAAGCAGCTCGGAAAGCCGCCACCAAAGTCTACAACCGGATCATGGTGACCCATCTGTTGATGGACAAGAAGAAGGAAAACCGTGTCGCTGGCGCCGTTGGTTTCAACGTTCGCACCGGTGAGTTCTACGTGTTCCGCGCCAAGGCAGTTATCGTCGCAGCTGGTGGTGCGTCGCACATTTACAAGCCCCGCTCGGTAGGCGAGGGCATGGGGCGAACATGGTATGCCCCCTGGAGCAGTGCCTCGGCTTATGCGCTTCCGATTCTCGTCGGCGCAAAGATGACACAGATGGAGAACCGCATCGTCCTGACTCGTTTCAAGGACGGCTACGGTCCGGTCGGCGCCTATTTCCTACATCTGAAGACGTACACCGAAAACGCGTATGGGAATGAATACGAGTCCACCTGGTACGAAAATACCAAGGCACTGGTCGGGGATTACGTTGACCGTCAACCGGTACCGACCTGCCTCAGAAATCACGCGTTCCTGGAAGAGGTGAAGGCTGGGCGAGGGCCCATCCGCATGGTTACCAAAGAAGCGTTCCAGGATCCGCACAAGGAGACCGTTGGCTGGGAGAACTTCCTGGGCATGACGGTCGGGCAAGCGGTCGTCTGGGCAGCACAGAATATCGATCCCAAGGAGATCAATCCGGAGCTAACCACGTCCGAGCCTTATGTCATGGGCTCTCACGCCACCTGTTCCGGTGCGTGGGCGAGTGGACCGGAAGATTATGCTCCCGACGAGTACCAGTGGGGCTATAACCGTATGATGACCGTCGATGGACTCTTCGGCGCCGGCGACACCATCGGTGGCACCGCTCACAAGTTCTCATCCGGATCGTTCGCTGAAGGCAGAATTGCCGGCAAGGCGGCGATCAAGTACATCGATGACCTCGGCAAAGATGCACCGGAAGTCAGCGAGGATGAGTACCAGAAGCTCAAGAAGGTGGTGTACCAGCCCATGGAGAACTATTCCGTTGGGCGCAACGAAATCGTTGCCGGGACTGTTTCGCCGAGCTACCTGTTGCCACTCCACGGCTTGCAGCGCCTTGAGAAAATAATGGACGAATATGTCGGCGGTATCAGTGCTCACTACATCACTAACGAGCCGCTGCTCACGCGCGGACTGGAGCTGCTGGAGATGCTCAAGGAAGACCTCGATCACCTCGGTGCCGAGGACCTTCATCAGCTGCAGCGGGCGTGGGAGCTTCAGCATCGGGTCCTGGCGTCTGAGTCCGTGACTCATCACACGATGTTCCGCAAGGAAACCCGCTGGCCGGGTTACTACTATCGTGGCGATCATATGAAACTGGACGATACCGATTGGCATTGCTTCACCTTGTCCCAATACAACCGTGAAGCGAATGAGTGGACGATGGAGAAGGCGCCCGTTTATCACATTGTCGACTAGGGGTGAGTGATCCGAACGATCCTTGCCTTTTCTGCACACCACGCGGGGTGACGGGGAGTAACGCGCTGGCGTACAGCACGCGCGACAGCTACCCCGTCAGCCCGGGTCATTCCCTGATCATGCCGTTCCGGCACTGTTCCAGCTTCTTCGAGCTCACCCCTGAAGAGGTGACTGCTTGTATGGAGCTGGTGGCGGCCGAGCGCAAGATAATTGACGACGAGTTCAGTCCCGATGGCTACAATATCGGAGTGAATGTGAATGCAGCCGCGGGACAGAGTATCTGCCATGTCCACATCCATTTGATTCCTCGTTACAGGGGTGACTCCGCTAATCCACAAGGCGGTATACGGCACGTTCTTCCGAAAAAGGCCTATTACTCCCGGGACAGCTCAAAACACGAGGTTTAGCATTAGCAGCGAAACCACCAGGAACAGGATGGTCATGACGCTGCCAGCGCGAAGGAAGTCAGAAACCCGGTAGTCGCCCGGTCCCATGATCAAGGCATTGACCTGGTGAGTGGGAAGCAGAAATGAATTGGAGGTCGATATCGCAACCGTCAACGCAAACATGGCGGGGTCGGCACCCGTTGCTAACGCCAGGTTGATCGCGAAAGGCGCCAACAACACCGTGGCGCCGACATTGGACATGACCAGTGAAAAACCACTGGCGAGGAGGGCAACCATCGCCTGCAAGATCCAGGGGGAGACCTCTCCGATACGTGCCAGCATGTGCTGAACGACATATTGTGCGGTCCCCGTGGACTCGACTGCGATTCCGAGTGGTAGCAGCCCGGCAAGCAGGAATACTGTCTTCCAACTGACGGCTTTGTATGCGTCATCCATGCTCAAAACGCCTGACACGATCATGCCGATAGCACCTGTCAGGAGTGCGACAGGCAGCGGTATGTTGGTGAATATGATCATGCCGATCGCGAATGCAAAAAAGCTCAGCGCCAGAGCCAGTTTGTACGGCTCGCGTTGTTC
>CAYWBZ010000029.1:17460-18622 GCA_964456535.1 uncultured Woeseiaceae bacterium
GCTACGCCGGCGATCGAATGTGTTAGCAGGTGCCGGAATACGCGAACTTTGGGCCGCAATGTCAGTTCGCAGGTCTCCACGAAGTTGCTGAGCTTGTCCGGCTGCGCGATGACAGCGAGAATTGCAGGAACTGCAATCGGCGCCTCTACTGACGGAGAAACAAGTACCTTACCAGCGTACTGTATAGCGACGATACGTACGTCGTATTCCGTTTGCACGCTGGCAATATCCATCCGGGCGAGTTTGCTGCCCTTGGGGACTTCAATTTCGCGAACGGCTGTGCGAATTCCATGCAAGTTACGCATATAGCGGGTGGTGCCTGTTCTGCGAGATGCGCTGACCGTATCGCCCTCCGGTAACACCCACTTGCCGAAGTAAACGAAAAAGGCCAGGCCGCTGCCGACCAGCGCAAGACCAATCGGGGTCACGGAAAAGAGGCCAAAATGTTGCATTGCCTGATCCGGGGCGAGATGCAGATTGGCGTTGTCGATCAGGTCGTTAAGCATAATTAGTGGGCTCGATGCGACCAGGGTCATCGTACCGCCGAGGATGGCACAAAATCCCATTGGCATAACGAGCCGGGACATGGGCAGCCGGGTACGCGAGGATATTCGCGACACGACAGGCAGGAATAACGCCGCCGCGCCAATATTCTGCATAAACGATGAAATGACAGCGACCGATCCTGCTGTCAGCGATACGATCTGCTTCTCGGTCTTGCCGCCGTAGTGCAGGATCGCCCAGGCTACGCGCTCCATTACGCCAGTCTTGTCGAGGCCGGCACCCAGAATCATTACGCCGATAATGGAAATAACAGCGTTACTTGAAAAGCCGGAAAACAGTACGTCGTGGGCCAGTAATTCCTGCAACCCGGGTACGAAATTCGACAGGCCCAGAAGCGTCATGATCAGTACTGCAGCTACATCGACACGCAGTAACTCTGTCGCGAATATGAAAATGGCAAAAGCCACGATCGACATCACGATGACTATTTCGGGGGTTAGTACGGGGAGTAAATCCATTGTTCAAGTATAAATGGATTGGCCGACGTTTATTAGGATTTCTTAATATACCTACAGCAGGAAGGCCCGACGTGCGGGTCTTCAAGTATCGGTTGGCGTGAGCGTGCTTCTTATCTCAATCTATGTCGTCGAGAGTAAAA
>CAYWBZ010000030.1:0-10313 GCA_964456535.1 uncultured Woeseiaceae bacterium
GTGCTCTTGCCCGCTCCCGAATGTCCTGTCACGAAGACCATTTCACCTTTGTCGACGGACAGGCTGAGTCCCGAAAGAGCCTCCTGCCCACCCGGGAATCGCTTCGTTACGTTATCGAGTTGGATCATCTGAACTATTGGTCCTTGTTACCCGTAGCAAGCAACGCGCCGACAAACTCGTCGGCCTGAAAGGGCTGCATGTCATCGACTGCTTCCCCGATGCCAATAAAGCGCACAGGCACCTGCAGGCGGTTTGCTATGGCGAACAGAATGCCACCCTTCGCACTGCCGTCCAACTTTGTCACCGTGATGCCGGTGAGGCCGAGCGCCTCATGAAACTTTTCGGCCTGCACGAGCGCGTTCTGACCCTGACTTGAGTCGAGAACCAGCATAATCTCGTGCGGGGCTGATTCGTCATGCCGGGCGACGACGCGTTTCATCTTTTGCAGCTCATCCATAAGGCCGACCTGGTTCTGCAGGCGGCCTGCGGTATCAGCAAGCAGTACATCAATGTCGCGAGCTTTCGCCGCTTGCCAGGCATCGAAAATAACCGCAGCGGGATCTGCGCCGGACTGTTGCGAAATAACGGGTACATCGTTCCGCTCTCCCCAAGCCTCCAGCTGTTCTACCGCAGCTGCGCGAAACGTATCGCCCGCAGCCAACATGACTGAGTAACCATCGTCCTTGAGGCGGCGCGCCAATTTGCCGATGGTCGTTGTCTTGCCAGCCCCGTTAACGCCTACCATCAGGATGACAAACGGACCATTGGGCTTTTCAATGATGAGCGGTTTATCCACGGGCTCCAGGATCTTGAGCAGTGAGCGTTCGAGTTGCGCGCGCAGGGCATCCAGGTCCTTCAACTCATTACGCGCCAAACTCTTTTGCAAGTCGGCAATTATCAGCTCGGTCGTGTCGACACCGACATCAGCCATGACGAGTAAGGACTCGAGTTCCTCAAGTACGCCTTCGTCGATTTCGCCACCGGGAACGAGATTGGCCAGGTCGTAGGTAAGCCAGTTATCGCCCTTGTTGATGCGGGCGCGGAGCCGCTTGATGAAGCCTGTTTTCTCCTCGGGCTTTTCTTTTTTTCCAAACATCGTTATATGTTCACAGGTTATGGCGACTCGTAAGGCAGCAGGCAAGCAAAAATCCCGGCAGGGACAGCTGCGCATTGTAGCGGGAAACTGGCGCAGCCGCCTTTTGCAGATCGCCGATGTGCCCGGCCTGCGTCCCACGGCAGAGCGCATTCGCGAGACGCTGTTCAACTGGCTGGCGCCGCGCATTCACGGTGCCAGGTGTCTGGACCTTTGCGCCGGAACCGGCGCACTCGGAATCGAGGCGATGTCACGCGGGGCTTCGCGGGTGGTCTTCGTCGAGCGATCGCAGGTCGCAACGAAGCTCCTAAAGTCCAATATCGCATCGCTCACCGATTCCGGTGCCGAGATCTTGAATATTGACGCAGAGGATTATCTGCGTGGGCCGAATGCCGAGGCTTTTGATATTGTTTTTATCGATCCACCCTTTGCAGCAGATCTGCAGCATGAATTGTGTAGACTGTTGGCTGAGCAGCGATGGCTGGCTGACGATGCCAGAGTTTACGTCGAGATGGACAAAGACCAGCCGGAATTGCGTTTGCCTGAGAGCTGGCAGGAATTGAAGAACAAGACGGCCGGGAATGTCCGTTATGTCCTGGCGAAAAATTAGGTCTGAGGGGAGTCTGAAGACATGACAGTTTCTGCAATGTATCCGGGTACGTTTGACCCGATAACACTAGGTCACGAAGATTTCGTTCGACGTGCGGCGAAGTTGTACGACAAGGTAGTCGTTGCGGTTGCGGCGGATACCGGCACTAAAACTACAATGTTTTCGTTTGACGAGAGAGTCGAGCTTGCGCAACAGACGCTCGCCGATATCGACAATGTCGAGGTTGCCGGTTACGAAGGCCTCACAATCGACTTTGCTCACGAAAACGGTCTGGCAGTCATAGTCCGTGGATTACGAGCAGTGTCCGACTTCGAGTACGAATTTCAGTTGGCGAGTATGAACCGGCATCTGACCCAGGAGGTCGAAACCGCTTTCTTGACGCCAACAGATAAATACACATTTATCTCTTCAACGCTGGTCCGGGAAGTCGCGACCCTTGGCGGTGATATTGCCGAGTTCGTGTCGCCAAAGGTAAGAGAGGCTCTGCTTAAGAAGGTAGGCCGGGCCTGATCAGGTCTGGCACTGCTTGCAATAATAGGTTGAACGCTGGCCCTGCACGATGGCTGTAATTGGTGTGTTACATCGCCTGCACGGCTCGTCTTCCCGGCCATACGCTTCCAGTTGCTGCTGAAAATAGCCGGCCTCGCCGTCGCCACCGTAAAAGTCACGCAGCGTTGTTCCGCCCGCCTTAATCGCATTTGCGAGAACATCCTTGATAGCTGTAACGAGTAGTTCATAGCGCTGTAGCGATATTCGACCCGCTGCCCGTCGCGGATTAATGCAGGACAGATAAAGCGCTTCGCTTGCGTAGATATTGCCAACTCCGACAACGACCTGCGCATTCATGATGAACTGCTTGACGCTGACACGTCGACCACGTGATTTTTCCCACAGGTATTTCGCATCAAAGTCATTAACGAGTGGCTCAGGTCCGAGAGACTTTAGTAGCTTGTGTTGAAGTGGAGCTTTGCTCCAGTGCAAAGACCCGAACCGCCGAGGATCGCGAAATCGCATTGTCTTGCCAGAGTCGAAGTCGATGTCCACGTGATCATGAATGCCCGCCGGCGTGCCGCGATCAACGATATAGACACTGCCGGACATTCCCAGGTGCAATATGGCGGAGCCGCCATCGGTATTGATCAGTAGATATTTGGCGCGCCGGGTGACGGACGTAATCGTTTCGCCAAGGAGATTGCGATCAACAGTCTTTGACACGGGCCAGCGCAGACTGCGATTGCGAACAACTACACGTTCGACACGCGTACCAATGATGTGCGGCTCGATACCCCGGCGACTGGTCTCAACTTCAGGTAATTCAGGCATCCTTCATTGTGCCTCACAAAAAAAGGCCCGGGAATACCGGGCCTTTCTCTAGCAGTTCGTTTGACGAACAACTACCTAATTTTGGCTTCTTTATATAGCACGTGCTTCCGAATGGTCGGATCGTACTTTTTGGTCTCCATCTTTTCAGGATGCAGGCGCTTGTTCTTGGTCACTGTGTAGTAGTGGCCAGACCCAGCGCTGGAAACGAGTTTGATTTTATCACGCATATCTCAATCCTCCAGCGACTAAACGCGTTGGCCGTCGGCACGCATGTCAGCGAGAACTTTCTCAATGCCGTGCTTGTCGATGATTCTGAGGCCCTTATGAGAAATACGAAGGCGTACAAAACGCTTCTCGGCTTCGACCCAAAAGCGCTTGTTCTGCAGGTTCGGCAGGAAGCGGCGACGAGTTTTATTATGTGCGTGAGAAACATTATTGCCTGATTGCGGCCGTTTCCCCGTCACTTGGCATACCTTGGACATGGGTAAGTCTCTGATTTTACTAAAAGTTGCCCACGATTGGTGGGCAGGGAGCGAGACTTTATACCAGTGTGATCGGTGCAATACAAGCGCTCATTCGGGCCTTTCGGCAGCCCCGTCTAAAGCAGCCCGCGGCTCGCAAGCGACGTCGCCGCACCGTCGCCGACAATAAAGTGATCCAGGAGCCGAATATCGACCAGTTCGAGGGCCGATTTCAGCCGCTTGGTAATGCGCTCGTCAGCCTGGCTGGGCTCTGCGACACCCGACGGATGGTTGTGAGCGAGTATCACCGCGGCTGCATTGACGCCGAGCGCCTCCTTGACCACCTCACGCGGATAGACCGACGTTCCATCAATCGTACCGCGGAATAATTCGTCAAAACGCAGCACACGGTGCCGGTTGTCGAGATACAGGCAGCAAAACAACTCGTGATCAAGGTGCTGCATACGCGCTTTCAGGAATGACTCGGTATCCGAGGGGCTGCGAATGGTTTCTCCGCAAGGCAGGGACTCCTCAAAGTAACGACGCGCCAACTCGGGCAGCGCTCGCAGAACGCCCAGGCGAACATTGCCGATGCCCCGGCAAGCCAGCAGATCGTTATTATTGGCATGCAATAAGGACCTCAAGCTGCCGAAGCGGTGCATCAGTCGAATCGCGGCTTCCTGCCCGGTTGCGTTGGCGCTGCTGGCCCCGATAATGGCGGCCAGTAGCTCGACGTCGGTACTTTCCCTGTTAGTGACGTTTTTCACGGGCCCATGTTGCTACCGGGCGGCATTTCCTTACAACGAATCAATCTGGCGCGGATGTCCTGATTCACTGGAATTCGCCAACATCTCCGGGCTAAGCTTGTCCTATGAATATTGTCCTCGGCATAACCGGCGGAATCGCCGCCTACAAAGCACCGGATCTGGTTCGTCGCTTGCGCGAGCGAGGGGCCGAAGTACAGATAGTGATGACGAGCTCTGCCGAAGAGTTCGTAACCGGTACGGCGTTACAAGCGGTTTCAGGTAAGCAGATTCGCTCAAATCTCTGGGACAAGGAAGCTGAAGCGGCGATGAGCCATATTGAGCTCGCGCGCTGGGCGGACGTCGTGTTGATCGCACCAGCGACGGCTGAGGTGATGGCGCGAATCGTCAGCGGGGGCGCGCCAGACCTCCTGACGACGATTTGCCTGGCAACAGAGGCACCGATTGCACTGGCTCCCGCGATGAATCACGTCATGTGGAGCAACCCGGCAACTCAGGCGAATCGTGAGGTCCTTGAGCACCGCGGGATACACATTATCGGCCCCGGTGTTGGCTCTCAGGCATGCGGTGAAGAAGGCGCTGGTCGCATGCTTGAGCCTGACTTGATTGCGGCAACCGTATTCAATCTGACCGGCGGAAAAGGCCAGGGTTTGCTCGAGGGAAAGAAGGTTGTCGTGACGGCCGGTCCGACGCGTGAGCCGATCGACCCGGTTCGCTACATAACGAATCGAAGCTCCGGAAAGATGGGTTACGCCATTGCGAGTGCAGCAGTCGCACAGGGTGCGGATGTCGTACTTGTGAGTGGCCCCGTCAATTTGCATGCACCGCCGGGCACGGAAGTTGTGAACGTCGAGTCAGCTGAGGAAATGTATACGGCGACGCATGCGGCGATAGAAGACGCCGATATCTTCATCGCAGCTGCCGCTGTTGCTGATTATCGTCCGGTTGCGATTGTCGAACAGAAGATCAAAAAGAAAGACGAGGCGATGAGTCTTGAGCTGACACGCTGCCCGGATATTCTTGCCTCGGTTGCCGCTCTCGAGGCGGCTCCATTTACAGTCGGTTTTGCGGCGGAGACGGAAAATGTCGTCGAATACGCGCGCGGCAAGCTTACGAAAAAGAACCTGGACATGATCGTGGCGAATCGAGTCGGACACGACTGCGGATTTGATCGTGACGACAATTCAGCAATCGTATTGTGGAATGGCGGTGAGCGAGAATTTCCGACAACCTCGAAAGTCGAGCTTGCGCGAAATTTGATTGAGCTTGCAGCGGAACACTTTTATGCTGAGCGCGGTTCCGAGACCCAACCCAGATTGACGGTCATAACAAACAACGATTGAAGGACTACGCATTGCGATCCATTGAACTCAAGATACTCGATCCGCGGATCGGGGATTCCATTCCTTTGCCACACTACGCGACCGACGGTTCCGCCGGTATGGATATGCGCGCGTGCATTGACGAACCGCTTACCGTGGCGCCGGGCGAGACAGTGCTGGTTCCGACCGGGCTGGCGATCCACGTAGCAGATCCCGGGCTAGCGGCGGTCTTGTTACCGCGCTCTGGTTTGGGTCACAAACATGGACTGGTGCTGGGTAACCTTACGGGCCTGATCGATTCGGACTACCAGGGTCAGGTTTTCATCTCGTGCTGGAACCGCAGTGCAAAGAGTTATGAAGTGCAGCCATCCGAGCGCATTGCGCAAATGGTATTCGTGCCTGTCGAGCAGGTCGAACTTAAGGTTGTTGAAGAGTTTGCTGCCAGCGATAGAGGTGCTGGCGGGTTCGGACATTCCGGAAAGCACTGAGCTCAGGAATCAGAGCTAGGTACCGACGAGGCCCTTGAGGATCTTGAAGCGTGAGATGTCACCATCGAATCGTTCAATGATCTGTTGTTTGTCAGATTGAAATTTCTTCAGGTTGCGTTTGTGACGATCAATGGTTTCTTTGGTCGTCCGCAAGTCTTCAGCCAATGCCTCAGGGATCATCGGTGCATCCGAATCATCGCTGTAGGGCTGGTATTTGGATGCGTCCGTGCGCAGTGACCCTAATCGGGTTTCGAGGTTGCTAAGGTAAAGCTCAGTCACACGTGATTGCGCCAGAAACAGCTCAATGCGACGATCGCGGTGCATCAATATTTCTTCTACCGTCAGGTAAGTTGCAAGTAAGGCCTGATCAGCGCGCTGTTGTAGTTCCTGCGCGACGCGCCGTTCGGTTTCAAGCCGATCTGCTTCTTTCTGTTCTTCGGTTTTTTTGCCTTCGAGGTTGCCGACCGTCACGCCACGTTCATTCAATACCTCTTTAGGAAATTCCGCGTATTCCGCGGGAATGCTGTCGCCAAAATAGATGTTGCCTTCCGCATCGATCCAGCGATATACCTTTGCCTCTTCCGCTCCAGCGACCAGTGGAGTGAGAAGTGCCAATGCACAGCTAATTATGATTTTACGCATAGCTCGAATATGCCACCAAAATACGTCCCGAACGTGGGACTGGTTCTCGTTATTGCAGCTTAGCCGTCGGTACTGATTCTGTAAACTACAGTCAAAGTCCCGACTATCAAGCGCTTATGAAATTACACCGTATTGCTTGCGATAGCTCAGCACGGGCTCCAGAAACTCCTCGTACTCGCTTGATTCTTCAAGAATGTTTATCAAGTCGTCCAACTGGACAATACTAATGACCGGAACGCCCAGTGATTGTTTCAATTCCTGCACTGCAGAATATGGGCCCTGACCGCGCTCTTGTCGGTCCAGAGAAATGATCAGACCGGTTACTTCGGCTCCTGCGGCCGAGATGATTTGATACGCCTCACGAACTGCGGTTCCCGCCGTGATGACGTCATCAACTATAAGCACGCCACCGGAAAGCGGCGCACCGACGATGCTGCCACCCTCACCATGCGCCTTCGCTTCTTTGCGGTTGAATGAATACGGTACGTCGATATCGTGCTGCTCGGCGAGCGACGCGGCGGCAAGCGTTGCCAGTGGGATGCCTTTGTAGGCAGGTCCGAAAAGCATGTCGAATCGTATCTTGGACTCGGCGATAGCTGCCGCGTAAAACCGTCCAAGCTTTGCGGCTGCATAGCCAGTGTTGAACAAGCCCGCGTTAAAAAAATACGGGCTAACCCGGCCGGATTTGAGTGTGAATTCACCGAATCGAAGGACCCCAAGTTCCAGGGCCAGCTCGATAAACTCCCTTTTGTATCCTCGCATTTGCTCTGCTTCCCTTGGTCTTCTTAAGGGCTTCTGTATGATGACCGCGGTCGATTCATTTTCGGATCGGAGTATGACACAGGAGTGAGGAATTGTTTCGCGTTATCAGTCTCAATGCCAATGGAATACGGGCCGCTGCCCGCAAGGGTTTTTTCGATTGGATGCAGCAACAGAAAGCGGATGTTGTTTGCATTCAGGAAACCAAAGCGCAGGTCCATCAGTTGACCGACGAGGTTTTCTCACCGACCGGTTATCACTGTTATTACGAAGATGCCGAGAAAAAAGGTTATAGCGGGACAGCCATTTATACGCGGCATAAACCGAAGAAGGTGATTCACGGTTACGGCGATAGCGAATTTGATAACGAGGGTCGTTATCTGGAAGTGCAGTTAGGCGGAATTAGTGTCGTTTCGCTTTACCTGCCGTCGGGCTCATCGGGCGATGTTCGTCAGGAAGCAAAATACCGCTGCCTTGATTCGTTCACGGAACATCTGAAGAAGTTGCGGCGCCGTCGATCGGAATACGTAATTTGTGGCGACTGGAATATTGCGCATAAAGAAATCGACCTGAAGAACTGGAAGGGCAATAAGAAAAACTCCGGTTTTCTCCCGGAAGAGAGAGCATGGCTGGATCAGGTCTTCGGTGAGTATCGATACACCGACGCGTTTCGCACGCTTCCGCAGCAACCTGACGAATACACCTGGTGGTCGAATCGAGGCCGCGCCTGGGACAATAACGTGGGGTGGCGACTTGATTACCAGGTGGTGACACCGGGCCTGAAAGACAAAGTGAAAAAGACGGCTATCTACCGGGATGAACGATTTTCTGACCACGCGCCAGTAACCATGGATTACGATTGGGTTCATGACGGCTGAATCTGAAGCAGCATCCGAGTCACCTGGCTGGCGTTACTACCTCCAGGAGAAGGTGCTCGTTATATTTTTCCTCGGCTTCTCGGCGGGACTACCATTTCCACTTGTCTACTCGACATTAAGTGCGTGGCTCGAAGAGGCAGGGATGCAGCGCAGCTCCATAAGCACTTTTGCCTGGCTGGGTTTCGCCTATAGCCTCAAGTTCATCTGGGCACCGATCGTAGATAGCTTGCAGTTGCCACTGTTGACCAGATGGCTTGGTCGTCGTCGCGGCTGGATGTTTCTTGCCCAACTTTCGATTGGCGCAGCGCTCTTTGTGATGTCGGGAATCGATCCTGTTGAAAACACTGAGGCATTCGTACTGATCGCACTGGCAGTCGCTTTTTCATCGGCCACACAGGACATCGTGATCGATGCTTATCGTATTGAGTGCGCTGAGCACAAGATGCAGGGAGTGCTGGCGGCTGCGTATCAATATGGTTACAGAGTCGCGATGTTGATCAGCATGGCCGGCGCGCTGGCGTTGGCCTCCTACGCGCCGTGGTCAGTGACTTATATGGCGATGGCCGGTTGTATGGTTATTGGTCTGCTGACAACACTATGGTGCAAGGAGCCTGGCGCGTCTGCCGTAGCGGTTGTGTATGCGGGAAAGACCATCGCTGAAAAAGCTGCATCATGGTTCATACATGCGGTCGCAGAACCGTTAACGGACTTTTTCAAGCGTTTCGGGCGATTTGCTCTGGTCATGCTCGCTTTCATCTCTTTCTATCGGATTAGCGACTATGTTCTGGGCATATTGGCGAATCCGTTTTATCTGGACATTGGCTATTCAAAAATACAGGTTGCCGTAATTGCGAAGACCTATGGGCTTTGGGTTTCACTGGCAGGTGTTGCTGTGGGCGCATGGGCGGTTGTAAGGCTGGGTGTAGCGCGTTGCCTGGTGATAGCGACGGTGTTGATCGCCAGTACAAATCTATTCTTCGCCGCCATGGTAATAGTTGGGCCAGAGCCGTGGATGCTCGTGGTTACGATCAGTGCCGATAACATTGCGCAAGGGTTTTCTGGAACGGTTCTTATAGCGTATTTATCCAGCCTAACGAATACGTCTTTCACCGCCACTCAATACGCACTCCTGAGTTCGATCATGTCATTGCTGGGAAAGTTCACCGCTGGCTACTCCGGCAATGTACAAGAGTCGATCGGCTGGCTCGGCTTCTTCTTGTACGCAGCGGCGCTTGGAATACCGGCCATTATTCTCGCAGTCATTGTTGCTGACCGGCACGATAGTCTGGTCGGCGACGTGGAGAAAGTCTGACGTGGAATGAGTCGATCGATTGAGGAGCCTGGCAGATCTACCGCCTGGTTGTTAGTCGAACAATCTCAGCAAGCGCCCGTTGCACGCAGGCCTCACCTTCCTCGATGGCCTCGGCCGCTCTGTGAAACTCCAACATACCAATATGGGGAAGCTGCGGTGAGATCAGAATATCTGCCGGATCGCCGGCCAGCCGGCTGCGCGTGATCCGGTCCTGGACGATATTGACTGAGTTGGCGATGGCGTAGAACAGACCTGGGGCTTCATCCTTTTCAACGTTATTCGGAAAAATCGAACTCGAGTATTCCTTCGCCTGTTTTTTGAAGGAACTCAATACACCGCGTCTTTCTGCGGGGATCGATTCCAGTGTCGCGTGGTTACGCTTGCCAATGACGCCCGAGTTCAGGTTGACAGCAATTACGATATCCGCGCCCAGTGCGCGACAGGGTGTTACCGGAACAGGATTCACCAGTCCACCGTCAACCAGCCAACGCTGATCATTGCGAACGGCGGGGAATAAGCCCGGCAGTGCCATCGAGGCACGAACTGCGTCCGCGACCCCTCCCTTCGTAAACCAGACTTCGCGGCCAGTATCGAGGTCGGTCGACACCGCCGCATACTTCTTCGGCATATCCTCGATGCGTTGATCTTCGGCAGCGACGTA
>CAYWBZ010000030.1:10413-17722 GCA_964456535.1 uncultured Woeseiaceae bacterium
CCGCCGCATACTTCTTCGGCATATCCTCGATGCGTTGATCTTCGGCAGCGACGTAGTTGTGCAAGAACCAGCTCAAACGTTCGGTATCGACAAAGCCGGTTTGTGAGAATCCGAGACCGAAAAACCGCAGCACATCGCTCCGGGTTGAGCCGAGAACCCAGTCCTCCAGTTTCTTGAGATTGCCAGCAACGTAAGAGCCACCGATGATGGCCCCGACAGATGTTCCGCAGACAATATCGGGTTCGACTCCTGCACTCAAAAGCGCCTTGATCACGCCGATGTGCGACCAGCCACGCGAGGCGCCGGAACCGAGGGCGAGGCCAATTGTTGGCTTTGAGCTTAAGTTACTCACAGGCGCGAAGTGTAACGATTAGTACTGGTAGCAACGTCATATTCGCCAGCAACGCGACAAGCATCGCAGTACCTGTCAGCAGGCCGAAGTTGATTGTCGGGATGAATTGCGACAACGCCAGAATCGAGAAGCCAAGAATAATGGTCACGCTCGTGTAGTACATGGCACGTCCAATCGTGCGATGGCAACGATGTACAGTGGCCCAGTAATTTCCGTCATAGGCAAACTCGTAAGTAAATCGATGAATGTAGTGAATGGTATCGTCCACAGCGATTCCTACCGTAATCGCCGCTATCGTAATTGTCATCAAGTCCAGCGGAATACCCAGCCAGCCAATTAAACCCAGCACGATTACGGCCGAGACGATGTTTGGAATTATCGCTGTTACGGCTAACCGAAATGATCGAAATAGCACAATGAACATGCCAAATATGACGAGGAACACGGCGCCCAGCGTCAATACCTGCGAACGGAACAGGCTCTGTAGCATATTGTTATAGAGAATCAGCATACCGCTTAGGTGTACCTGCTCTTCAGCAAAACCGAACTTATCAATGAGATCACTGCGAATTCGATTGATGAGTTCGTTCCGCTTCAGTGTTTTGTCGGACTCAAAAACACGTACGCTGAAGCGAAGCTGGTTTCCGTCGGCGGATAGATACGGTGTGATCAGTGCTTCCCTGACGCTATCGGGTAAACGCTTGTAGACGATCGACAGTAATATATTGTCCTTCAGGACTTGTTCGTCCAGTTCCCCCAGCAGCCGGGTTGCGGTGGCGATGGAGATCACCTTGCCAGTTTCCGGTAGCGCATCCAGGTAGTCGTGGATCGCGGTGACCTCCTGGATCTTCGGATAATTGAACCAGTAACTCGTCGCAGTGATACCGGCTTCACCCTCAGACTCTTCGGCGAGAATATCCGCAAACTCATCGTCAAAATCATCTTCTAGCTCATGATCAAAATCGGCTACCTCTGGCGCGGACAGTGGTGCATCAATAATGACGTCGAGCGGCGTCGTTCCTCCGAGTTCCTGATCGATCAAGGCCATTCCCTGATAAATCTCAGTCGATTTCTTATAGTAATCGATGAAGCGGTTCTCGACTGTGAGTTGTGCGATCCCGGCTACACCTGTGACAAACAGGATGGCCGTTATCAGAAGCGTCTGCCACGTGCGGCCATCGATGATGCGCGCAAAAAATCCGGTAATCGCTGCAGTGATGTCGCGCAAGGCGCGGGGTGTACCTGGCCGCAACAACATCAGGCTTGCTGGAAACAGCGTGAACGAAAACACGAAACCGATGCCGATCCCTATCACCATCATCCAGCCGAAATCTATTACGGGTCGAATACCGCTGACGATCAGTGAACCGAACGCGACCATGGTTGTGATGGCGGTGTAGAAGCAGGGAACGACAATGCGTCGTATTGATTCTCTCACCAGGGTCATCTGATCGGCGCCCGGGTTTTGCGTATGTGTTTCCCGATAGCGAACGATAATGTGAAGCGTCAGAGCGAGGCAGAGAATCAGTAACAGCGAAACGAAATTGGATGAGACGACAGTTACGCGCCAATTGCTCATTCCCAGAATTCCGAGCATAACGACACAAGTCGCCAGGCAGTTCACCAGCGACAGAATCGCCCATCGGGGCTGTCTGAAGGCGATCACCAATATGATGATCAAGAACGCAACTACAGCGACGCCGAACACGATCAAGTCATGCCTTATATAGTCGATCGAGTCGGCGACGATCATTGGCAAACCGCCCAGGTGCAAGGTCGCGACGTCCTGGTAGTTGCCGAGTATGTCGCGAACCGCTGATATGGTTTGCTGTTCTCTGGCGAGCAGGTCCCGGCTTAGCTCGTCAAATTGCAGGCTCGCAACGGCGAGGGCTGCTGCGTCCTCGCTCGTGAAATCATTGAAGTACTTTTTCTCTCGGAGTTGATCGCGTAACTCCCGCAACTCAACGTAATGCTCGTCTTGCCGCAGATTAACCCGAAGTGCTGTTGTTCGTGCATCGGCACTTACCAGCAGATCACTGTACAGCGCGCTGCTGACGAGTTCCTGGCGCGCCAGCTCCCGGTCTGTGTCGGAATCTTCCAGGTGTCGCAGACCTTTTGAGATTTGTTTCAGGTTGACCGGTGGGCTTTTGATCAGTGGGACGTCAAGAATACTGATAACACTCTCGACGCTATCCAGCGAACTCAACTCAGAGCGCAAGTCGCGAAGGTGTTGCAGCGCCGGGTCACTGAAGAGATCCTCTTCAGGGGCAAAAGTAACAACCAGATAATCGTCGGAACCGTAGCGCGCACTCGCCATTCGGTAATAACTGAGGTCCTCATCGCGTTCGAGCGTTAGTGAATCGGCCGAAGCATCAAGACCGAAATCCTGTGCATACCAGCCGAATACCGCCACCAAAATAGCGCTGAGGATGAGGACAGCGATCGGGTGCCGCAATACGAGCCGCTCATGCAGCGCACTAAACCGGTCGGTTGTGCTCATTGTGGAGATGTCTGTAATTGCTCCTGTCTTATTCATACATTTCAAAGCCAATTCAATCTCATACTGGCAGGCGTATGACGTCAATTCGGAGTACTACCTAACAAGCCGTTCGGGTGTTGGGATTCATATAGAATGGGTGTGCTCAAATTCGAAACAATTGCCCGGAGTAAGATGAGTGACCGTTATTGAAATCGCCGTTGGTCCGATTACGGAAATAGAAGATCCGGGCTGCCGCGAATTTTCGATCGGTGAGGGCGACTGGCCCTTTCGCGGATTCGTCGTGCGACAAGGTGATGAAGTATTCGCCTACCAAAACTTCTGTGTGCACGTAGGCCATCCGTTGAACTGGTCACCCAACAAGTTTCTGACCAAGGACAAGTCAGCGATTATCTGCGCGTCACACGGCGCGACCTATGAAATCGAAACCGGAAACTGCTACGCCGGACCCGGGTCGGGCAAGACACTCAGGAAGGTGGATGTATCGCTACGGGACGGCGTAATTTACGTGATTGGGCCAGATAGTGTTGGATTGTGATGCGGGGCCACTTCTACGATGGTTTGTCGAGAAATTCCAACGGGTCATGGAAGCCGCTCGGCATGTCGCCTTCGCTCTTGCCGACGTAGTCGTCTGGGTCCATATCGACCGAGCCAGACCAGTCTTCGGGTGGGCTAACTTCAACGAGCAGCAATTGTGGCCAGTTTTCGATGTCGATTTCGCCAATCGTGCCATCAAACTGCTGAATTTCGACAGTGCCGTCATCTTCGTCGACGGCAACAACCTCGAACAAGGCCCCGTTCGGCCTGCGAAACCAGTTGCCTATGACGGGAAATTGAACGGCCATTTTGAAAACGCCCTCTTTGAATACAATCACTATATCTTAGTTATAGAGCAAGTGGCGAGAAGCGCAAGCTGATTTAGTTATTTGTCGACTTTGTGAAACACCAGTCGCAGATTCTGTGGCCTTTTTTGAGGCCGCGCCGCTCGAATTTGGTTCTCGGCCGATCGAGGGGCTGTTCGCCATCGTGCTCACGTCGTTCGGTACACGTGAAACGATCCGACTGGGAAAGAACCTCGTCGATATGTTCGGCATATCCCGCCCAGTCCGTCGCGATATTCAAAGTGCCACCCGCCTTTAGTCGGTCAGCGATCAGGGCCAGGAAATCGTGTTGCACGATGCGACGCTTGTGATGGCGCTTTTTTGGCCAGGGATCCGGAAAATAGAGATTCACGCGTGACAGCGATTCAAGCGGAATCTGATTCGTCAGAACTTCTATCGCGTCGTGGATCAGGAGTCGCAGGTTATCAATGCCTGCGTCACGTGCCTTCAACAGGCAGTGCCCAACACCCGGTTCGTGTACCTCGATACCGATGTAGTTCTTGTCCGGATTCTCAGTCGCTTGTTGCACCAGCGTTTCGCCATTGCCGAAGCCGATCTCCAGAACAAGCGGGGCAGCGCGACCGAATATATCCTGCGGGACCAGAAGACCAGGGTCATACCCGATTCCGAATATCGGCCATAGCTCTTCAAGCGCCTTTTGTTGCGACGGTGTCAGTCGCCCGGCCCGCCTGACAAAGCTGCGGATGGTGCGTTTATGGGTGTTTTTTTCTTGCATCAGGCGACGAATTCTAAAGAAGAAACCCATGCGCCGCTCTGCCTTTTTTGGCAAATTGGCGCCTGATTCACGTATCCGTATTCCCATTAGTAGCGTTGGTGTGCCTACAACAGTATGCTTGCGAGTACCAAACAAAAAGCATGAGGGAGAGTCATGAATATTTCGTGGGGATTCAAGAACTTGGACGTTAGATCCAAGCTTGCAGCAAGCACAACATTGCTCGCATCCGCAGCGATTGTTGTTTTTTCACTACCAGCTACTGCGCAAGCGCAAGATGGCGCCGCAGGTGCTCTGCTTGAGGAGATCGTTACGACGGCCCGAAAGCGCAGCGAAGCAGAGGCAGTACAGGATGTGCCAGTCGCGGTTACTGCGTACGGCGCGGTGCAGCTCGAAGCGCTGTTCGTAAAGAAGATCGAAGACCTCAGCTACATGATGCCAAATGTGCAGCTCGAGTCAGTCGGCACGTTTCCTGGCGTCCAAAACTTCTCCATTCGAGGCCAGGGCATCAATAGCTCCATCCCGTCAGTAGATCCAACCGTTGGCGTATTTGTCGATGGGATTTATTTGGGGACGACCTACGGCGCTGTGATTGATACCTTCGATCTGGAAACCGTTGAGGTTCTTCGCGGCCCGCAAGGACTGTTATTCGGGCGAAATGTGACGGGTGGTGCAGTCGTCCTGCGTAATGCGCGCCCGGATGGCGAGTATGGCGCCAGAATGCGATTTGGTGCGACGGATGAAGATCAAATCAACATCGCCGCATCAATCGAAGGCGCGCTCATTGAAGACAAGCTCGCTGCGAAAATGGTCGTCTATTATGACGATGATCCTGGCTACTATGAGAATCTGAACCCGTCGCTCGCGGCAAACCCGGCACCACATCCTTTTCAGCCGTTTTACATCAAACCAGCGGATGGTTCGAGCGTTGGCGCATTGCGAACCAAGCTGTTCCGACCGACATTGGTTTGGACGCCGTCAGATACCGTCGATTGGACGTTGATTCTTGAGCACGGCATAACAGAGGGCGATGGAGGCGCGTGGACGAGCGTATCCCTGCAACGCGCCGGCGTGCTGCCTGATTTCTCAACCACGTCTGATGAGACCGGATTTACGGATATCGACTGGACTCAGGTCGTGCTGGAAACAAACGTCGGCGAAGTAGGCAATGGCACGCTAACCAATATTCTTGGTTACCGCAGAGTCAATGCCGCATCGGCAGCCGATATTGATGGCACAGATCTGCCTATCTTCTCGGCACCCGGCGTTACCGACCAGAAACAGATCAGCAACGAGATTCGCTGGTCCGGATCGTTTGGCGACAACTGGGAATCTGTGATTGGCCTTTACTATTTCGATCAGAATATCGGTTACCGAGAAGCACGTTACATCTGGTTGCCACCACCGCTAGGTCCCGCACCCTTTGGCGTCAACCTGCAGGCCGCACTGGGCGGTGACATGGATTCCAAGAACTTCGGCGCATTCTGGAGTAACGACTTTCATGTTGGTGATGCTTGGACGATCACCGCTGGATTGCGTTACACGGATGAAAGTAAAGAGGCGCAAATCATTATTGGCGGGTGTTCGGATAACACGAGCTTTAACTGCGTTACCGATGATCTGACCGGCGACTGGGACAACATTACACCCAAGTTGGGCGCCCAGTTCAGAATTTCCGACGAGACGCAGTTATATGGCTTCTGGTCGAAAGGTTTCCGTTCAGGTGGCTTTAACTTCCGTAATGCCCGGCCTGACGTCATTCCACCGGGACCGACGAAAGAAGAAGAAAACAACACGATCGAAGTGGGCTTCAAGTCCGATTTCATGGACGGCAAAATGCGCCTCAATGTGGCGGTATTCCAAAATGAAATTAAAGACATGCAGCGTGAGCTCAACATGGGCGACCCACAGGTCATCGTCTTGCAAGCTACGATTAACGCAGGTGATGTCACGATCAAGGGCTTTGAGGCCGATTTCATTGCGCTGGTTTCTGACAATTTCTCAGTCAATCTTTCTTATGGATGGCAAGATGGTGAGTACGATAGTTTCGATCCTTTCGTGCCGGCATTCGAGGGATTGCTGCGGCAGGTTGGTGCGTTAGGGCCCAACGACGTACTCATCGGTAACGAGTTGCCTCGTTTGGCGCCAACTAATTACAGTGTTGGTTTTTCCTGGGATATCCCGCTGGGCTCTGGACTTTTCAATGTCATGGCAAATCACAGCTTCCGCGAGCGGCATCCATACAATGACTCCAATACCGAGTTCTTCGAAGATCAGCGTCGCACCAACGCAAGTGTCAACTGGTTTTCGGCGGACGATCAATGGAGTGTTTCGCTGTATGGCAAGAACCTCGAGGACGAGGCGAATTGGGGCAACCTGACTTCGATTGCAGGCCTCTGGACCGCTGGGCCGATGAAGCCGGGTCGACAGCTAGGTATCGAGATCAACTATCGGTACCAGTGACTTCTCAAGTGACGTGACTCACAGTTGTAAGGCCGCCTCCGGGCGGCCTTTTTTATTTGGCAAAACGTACCGGTGTGGTTTTCTCCGGCCAGCGACCTTCAAAATCGCCGTAGAAGTCAGCAAACTTGGCAAGGTCAGTGTCAACGTCGCCCGTCAGGTCGAGCCGGCCCATGATGCCTACTTTCTTGTTCTTGTAGTCAATGACGCCAAGAAAAACCGGCACATCAGCCGCGATGGCGATGCGATAGAAGCCGCTCTTCCAGGCATCCCGCAAAGCGCGAGTTCCTTCGGGCGCCAGCCCAAAATAGAAACTGTCTTCGGCTTTGAACATCGCAACAGCCTGGTCAACAGCCGATCCGGCTCGTGACCTGTCAAGCGGAATA
>CAYWBZ010000031.1:0-2951 GCA_964456535.1 uncultured Woeseiaceae bacterium
GCCAAGCGCGAGTAGCACGACCGTCGTAAAACCGAAAGCTATAGCGAGAAGCGTTGCCAAAGATGCGCTCATCACCGAGGCAAAGCCGTTGATACCCCAGGCCCACGGAATGAAGTCTGGCGCGCTGTCTGCGACTCGATTCAGTCCTATTGGGAACGGCGCGCCCATGCAGAACGCCAGTGGCGCGATAATAAGAATCGACAGCACCATCTTGATACCGTCCGGGAGCCCGATCAGTTGCTGAAAAAGCATGGGCAGCAGTACCAGATACAAAAGGGCGATTGCTGAAATGCCGGCGACTGCGACGGCAACGGGTGAATGTCCAAACCGCTCAGCTTTCTGCGCCAGCTGACCAGAGCAGGCACTGCCGATTCCTGCGAACACAAGGAAACCACTTAGTACAACTCCCACCGAATAGAGCGGATGACTGAGGAACAGGATGAACTTCTGAATAAACGCTATCTCAACGAACAGGAATGCCAGGCCAAGCAGGAAGAAATAACTACCCATTCGGGTACCGGTGCCGCGCGGCCAGCTGCGTTTGATGTGCGACAAGGGCAGCACGATCAAAACAGCGCCGGCAATCACTGCCTGAACAAGCGTTGCGATGAGTATCAGATAGCCCCATTCGATCAATCCTGCTCCGCCGCGTCTGAGCAGCGTCACAAATTCGGGCAATGCGCTCCACTTTAAGAAATGAAAGAAGTACGGTTGGTTGTCAGTCGCAGGTGCGATGTTGAATTTGTAGCGCTCGATGAAATCGTCGGCATCTTCACCGAGCAACGCCGAAGTGCCCTCATAAAGGTATGGTTGAGGGAGCAAATTGAAGCGATTCGCATCGCTTGCGGGCATCGACGGATAAAACGCAGTATCGAACGAGTGCGAGCGGGCAAACTCGCGAAGCACGTCAATATCAGACTTTATGAATTCGCCGTTCCTGACGAGCAAGGTGCTCGTGTTCCAGCTCCGAATCAGCGCAAGTTGCCGACCCGGGTGCGCGACGCCCTCCATTCGCAGAGCTTCGATCACGGTTGCGACGAGCTTCAAGCTGTCTCGCGGTGGCAGCTTCAACCAGCGCGTAACGGCGAGCATACCACCCGGAGCAGTGTGCTTCAGGTATTGCCGAATTGCCTCAACCGTGTAGAGATAGCTTTCGTTGAGTGCCTGAACGCCCGATCCGGAAGCGGCAAACGAATCCAGCAGTCCGATATGAATCAGGTCGTACTGATCTGAACTCTGGGCGACGAAACCCCGCGCCTCCTTCGTGTAAATCGTGACGCGGCTATCGTCATACAGATGACCGGCAAAGTCGGCATAGGTAACTTCAACCAGCTTTGTCACTTGCGGGTTGAGTTCCACTGCATCGATTCTGGCAGCACCGTTGTACAGGGCCAGCAACACATCAGTGCCGCCGCCGGCGCCCAAAATCAGTACATTTGGTTCAGTGAGTAACTGGTATGGCAATGCGGCCGTAACATCGCCCAGGTAACCGAGCGTGCCGAGCCTACCGTCGAAGCGCGTGATCACGCTCATCGCGTCGCCGTCCGTGAAAACGGCGAGCTGCTCCGGCGGTACGAACCGGGTATTGAAGCTTAGGCCTGGCGCATCACGAAAGGGAACCCGCGGACTCTCAACGACTGTTAGCAATCCCAGCGGGCTCGACGACGACGTCAACACCTTGCTATCAACAACCTGCATTGCCTGGCTCAAACCCTTGTACTCTGAGAGTCGCATTCCCAGCCAGTCTTGCGGCAGTCCGAACACAAGCCCGACGAGCCAGAATGTCTGCATTGCGATCAGTGTTTTGCGTGCCGTTAACCGGGCGCCGACAAATATCGACGCTAAAAGCGCAAGAGCGGCGAGCACGATCAGTGCATTCTGCGGTGAGAGCACGAAAAGCAAACCTATGATCAGCGTTGCACCCAGGCCTGCCCCCAGCAGATCAAAAAAGTAGATGCGACTGATACTCGACCTGCGACAGGAGAACGCGAGACCGATGCAACAGGCGGCGAAAAAAAACGGCACGAAGAAAATAAAATAGATGAGGCTTAAGTTGATTAGCTGCCGCGGATTCCAGACGATTTCGAGCGCGTTGAATGGGACCTGTTGTCCGAGTACATAACAGGCGACGATCGTAATGCTGAACAACAGTCCGCTGATAGCAAATGAGAGTTCAAATCGCTGTTCAAGCCAGCGTTTGTTGATCGCGATGAAGGTTCCGCTGGCGCCATAACCCAGCAGTGCGAGGCTGATGATCATGTAAGCGAAGTGATGCCATTGCACGATCGACAATACGCGCATCAACAGAATCTCGTAACCGATCGCCGCAGCGGAGATGAGTAGCGTTGCGAGAAAAAGTCGGCGCACGGTTTTGTCGCCTAATGCTCGCCGGTCAACGGAACAAAAAGGACTGCCGCGATTTGGCGGGTTATGATCTCATCGTCTTCGGTTTTTTCGATCAACAGCAACTGCTGGGTCGTGAATCGGCCACCGACTGGAATAACCATGCGGCCGCCGCGCTTCAGTTGCTGGATAAGTGGCGGCGGAACGTGGCTCGCGGCCGCCGTCACGATAATCACATCGAAAGGCGCATATTCTTCCCAGCCATAGTAGCCGTCGCCGAGCTTCGTCGTGACGTTGTCGTAGCCCAGGCGCGCTAATCGGGCTTGTGCCTCGCTGGCCAGCGCATCGATAATTTCCATGCTGTAAACGTGATCGACGAGCTTCGCAAGAATAGCTGCCTGGTAGCCGGACCCGGTACCGATCTCCAGAGCGAGATCATCCGGCTTGGGTTCGACCAGTTCAGTCATCATCGCAACGATATAAGGCTGTGAAATGGTTTGCCCATGACCGATCGGCAGCGGCCGGTTTTCGTAGGCGAATGGTTTCTGGCGTCGAGGCACGAATTCGTGACGCTCGACCGTGGCCAATGCGTGAATTACATCCTCGTC
>CAYWBZ010000031.1:3051-9783 GCA_964456535.1 uncultured Woeseiaceae bacterium
GAGGCACGAATTCGTGACGCTCGACCGTGGCCAATGCGTGAATTACATCCTCGTCAAACTTTGCGTCGTCCGTATCGCGCGCCAGCGTCGCATAGTATTGAACTACAGCAACCATCTCCGCTCTTGCACTCGCGTAATCCGCATCATCTGCATTCGCGGTGAACGCCAGCAACAGGAAAACATAAATTACGTTTTTCATGTCACCTGATAGTTTAGCCCTCTCGATCAAAGTTCCAATGAGTAAAAGTACAGTCCTGCAGGTGTTGTTTCCGGGACCGTGAGGACCCATATCTCGCGGATGATCGGGCAGCAGACAAACACTACGGACCAGAGCAAAATTGACAGCGTTTTGGGATGTTACTGGCACGCGCTCGACGACGGTCGGCTGCAATGCGACGTTTGTCCCCGCTACTGTAAGCTCCGCGAAGGGCAGCGCGGACTCTGTTTCGTCCGTGCCCGGCAACATGACGAGATCGTCCTTACAACTTACGGCCGATCCAGCGGATTTTGTATTGATCCCATTGAAAAAAAGCCGCTTAATCACTTTCTGCCGGGCACGCCTGTGCTGTCGTTCGGCACGGCTGGATGCAATCTTGCCTGCAAGTTCTGTCAGAACTGGGATATCTCGAAATCGCGCGAGTTCGACAGCTTGCAAGCCAGCGCCTCGCCGGAGGCAATCGCCGAAGCCGCCCTCGAAACCGGAAGCCGCAGCGTCGCGTTTACCTACAATGACCCTGCGATCTTTCTGGAATATGCCATCGATGTAGCCATTGCCTGCCGCGAGCGCGACATCAAAACCGTTGCGGTCACCGCGGGTTATATCACTGCGGATCCCCGCGAAGCGTTTTTCCGGCACATGAGTGCTGCCAATGTCGATCTGAAAGCGTTCACTGAACGTTTTTACTGGAAGGTCTGTGGTGGGCACCTTGAGCCGGTTCTCGAAACAATCAAGTATTTGAAGCACGAGACTGATGTCTGGTTCGAGCTCACCACTCTGCTGATTCCTGGTGAGAACGACTCGGAGGCCGAAATTGAGGAAATGACACAATGGATCATGGAGCAGCTGGGCCCCGATGTGCCATTGCATTTCACCGCCTTCCATCCCGACTGGAAAATGATGAACAGCCAGGGCACACCACTGCAAACGCTGATTCGGTCCCGCGATATAGCGTTAAAGAACGGACTTCGCTACGTCTACACAGGCAACGTGCAGGACTTCAAAGGCTCGAGTACCTACTGTTATAAATGTGGTGACATCCTGATTGGCCGTGACAGGTACACACTGTCGACCTGGAATATGGCTGTCGAAAACGAGCAGGGTAGCTGTCGGGCGTGCGGCGCACCGGTCGCGGGCGTGTTTGAGAGCTCGCCCGGACAATGGGGGGCGCGGCAATTGCCGATACACGTCGCGGCCAACGTTTGAAATTTTGAGCAGCGAGATATTTCGCCGGGTTTGCCCGGTGATTGAACGCATTACTTATTTTTCCTGTCCCGCCTGCCCAGGAACCAGACAACCAGCACCAGCGCCCCAAAGATAGTGTAGATCGTCGTGAAGACCCACGGCTCGGCCTGGTAGAAGAGGATCTCGTGCAGCCAGTGTTCGATAAACGACTCCGTGTACCCGGATTCCCCGGCACGGCGCCGCAATTCATTTTCCCAGAGGGTCAGCGGGCAGAACCGATCGAACCAGGCCTGCAGGACAACAATACCTATCGCCGCCAAGTGCGCGATTCGAAAGTAACGATTGTGTATCCATGACCAGTGGGCCAGCAGGCCGATCAGTATCAGCAGGAAGCCGAAGACGACAAACACAACGAATGCGAAGTGAACGATGAGTATCGTATCTGCCAGCACGCTGTACAGATTCGCGTCCATCAGTCTCTGCTGCGTGAGTTCTGCGTGAATCGGTTGTGCATAGCCCTGCATGCTAGCGCAGATTGGGCCAAGAACGTCCCGGCAACCTACCGTTTGCGCCCCACCGGCATGAGGCCAAGCGGCTCGTGATCCGGCGGAAGCCCCAGTACATCCTGGACCTCTTCGTCATCGAAGGCTCCCACGAACACCGTCCCGAGGCCGCGCGTTGTGGCTTGAAGATAGACATTCTGTGCGGCGTGACCGACCTCCATGTGTGCGTAACGGCGCCCGCGCTTGCCATACTTTCCCGCGCTGCGTTGATAAACACTCGCGATGACCAACACCATGGGGGCGCGACGCACGCAGCTTTGACCGAGAGCCGCCGATGCCAGGCGCTTGCGGAAGTCTCCGCTTGCGAGATGAATCAGCTCGTGAGTCTTTGGTCGATACCAATAGACACCCGCCGACAGCCCCTCTATGTTCCCGGCCACCAAATAGAGTTCGAGGGGATAGAGCGCACCGGCCGAAGGTGCAGCACGGAAGCCACCCCTGTCGGTGATACCTTGAGCCGACCACAATAGTTGTGAAACGTCCGCCAAATCCAAATGATCCCGCCCAAATTCCCGGACGGATCTGCGCAGTTGAATCGCCTCCTCAACCGACAGCTCTCCTTTGAGTTCAGCCGGCGGAAGCGATGTTCGTTGATCGTTTTCCATTCCCAATGTCACCGTACTCGCAACAAGGCACATTGAGAGAAAACAAAGCAGTGTCGTTCGCATTTTCGACCTTCCAACATTTTGAAAACCTGATGCCGCAGCCATCCCAACGTTCTGGTATTGGGGTCGGCTACACCCAAAAAAATAAGAGCAATTACTTAGTTATAAGGCCGCCATGCCGCAGTAGCATTAGCCTATGGCTAATGAACTGGACCCACTCATCGGCAACTGGTACCGGCACCTCGACAAGGGGCAGATGTTCCGTGTCGTTGCCTTCGACGAGGTTGACGCACTTGTGGAACTCCAGCATTTCGATGGAGACATCGAGGAAGTCGATCTGACTGCTTGGCGGAGTATGGATCTGGAGATCGCAGAGGCGCCGGAGGATTGGACCGGCCCGACGGATGCTATAGAGAAAGACGACCTGGACTACACCGAGACAGCTATGTCCGGGCAGGATTGGCGTCGTCCGTTGGAGGAAACGCCACGGGAAGAAAAGGAGGCCTGGGAGAGGACTCGTCCCGAGGAGGATATCGGGCAAGGTGAAACGCCATCCACTGAGGAACTTTGGGAGCCGGCCAAAATCGAGGGCACTGAGCCGGACTCCGGTACTTGACGAGGTCACAAGCGGCGATGCTGAATCAGCGGCAACAGGAAAAGATCAGAAAGCGATTGCTTGATCGCCTTGATGAGTTGCGTGCGGACATTCAGCGAGAGCTGCGCAAATACGATGATGAGACCTATGGCCAGATAGCCGACCGGGTTGCAGATCCTGCCGAGCGTTCTGTCGCCGACCTGCTGGTGGACGTCAATGTCGCGGAGATCGATCGTGATGTCGGTGAATTCCGCGAGTTCGAGGCCGCGTTATTACGCCTCGCCGGGGCTCGTTACGGGTTCTGCGTGGATTGCGAAGAGCCTGTTGAGAAGAATCGCCTCGATCTCAACCCGGCTGCCGCGCGATGTTACAAATGTCAGCAAGCCTTTGAGGATACAGACAGGCGAGTCCATCACCGTACGTTGTGAGATTTCGCCGGAGGTGCCATGCGAACGATTGCTTCACTGATCGCAATGGCCATCGGCTGTTATGTGCTGCTGGGTGTGGTGCTTTACTTCATGCAGGAGCGGATGGTGTTCCTTGCCGGGCTGCCGGGACGCGCGCTTGAGGCAACGCCACGGTACGCGGGCTTTGACTATGTCGATGTCAATCTCGAAACCTCCGATGGTCTCTCACTTCACGGTTGGTACGTCTATGCTCACGATTCGCGTGGGACAGTCCTTTTTCTGCATGGCAACGCGGGCAATATATCGCATCGTCTCGATAGCATAGCGATCTTCCACGAGCTCGGGCTCGATACGTTCATCATCGATTACCGTGGATACGGCCAGAGCGAGGGAAAACCCAGCGAGGAGGGAACTTATTGGGATGCCGAAGCTGCCTGGCAGTATCTGGTCACCCAACGCGGAAAAGATCCCGAAAGGATTATCATTTTCGGGCGTTCGATCGGTGGCGGCGTTGGGGCCTGGCTTGCGACCAGGCACAAAGCGGCTGCGCTGATCGTAGAATCGAGCTTTACTTCGGCCGTCGAGATGGCGGCTCACCTTTACCCATTCATGCCTGTACGGCTCATCTCGCGTCTGCAATACCCTGTTGCTGATTATGTGGCCAAGGCCGAGTGTCCGGTTCTCATTGTTCATAGCCGTGACGATGAGATCATTCCGTTCGCTATGGGCAAAGCGCTGTATGAGGCTGCGCCGGCGCCGAAGGCATTTATCGAGCTCGCAGGTGATCACAACAACGGATTTCTCTTGTCTCGGGACCGCTATCGCGAAGAACTCGCGGAATTCATCGCGGATCACCTGGAAGACGGTACAGAATCGTACTGAAGCTAAAAACAACGCCTGAGAGTGTGCTTTCTGACAGAAAGCTTACAGATTATTCCGGTCACATGGTTTACACCTTATACCGGAGACATAGGTAACACTTTCTGAAGAGTTTCAGCTCTCCGTGAAATTCTTGCAGGATTCGCATAACTTAGGAAGTTGCCCTGGCGCGGTCTTTGGCATCGCCGCACCACCGTGTCTTACGATGCCGTTTTGTCTAAAGGGGAGTTCCGTTGGAAGCCGCCACCATTGACACCTGGACCATGATCCTCCAGCTCTTAGGGGGTCTGGCGATATTTCTGTTTGGTCTCGATCAGTTGACCGACATGCTCAAGGCCTCTGCGGGCACGCGAATGCGTGATCTGCTTGCAAGGGTCACGACCAATCGCTTCAAGGGTGTGCTTGCAGGCGGATTCACGACGGCGGTCATACAGTCTTCGTCTGTGACGACCGTGCTGGTCGTCGGATTCGTGTCTGCGGGGCTGATGTCATTGCAGCAGTCGATAGGCGTCATCATGGGGGCCGGGATCGGCACGACGATTACGGCCCAGATCATCGCATTCAAAGTGACCCAGTACGCGTTGGTGCCGGTTGTCATTGGATTCGTCATGCAGTTTTTTTCCGACCACGTGCGCGTGAAGCGGTACGGAACAATGTTGCTTGGTCTCGGGCTGGTGTTCTACGGGATGAATCTGATGGGCGATGCGACCCTTCCATTGCGCAGCTACCCGCCGTTTGTCGACCTGCTGGCCCGGATGGACAACCCTTATATTGCGGTGCTGATCAGTGCTGGCTTCACAGCGGTGATTCAAAGCTCGTCGGCGACGACAGCCGTGATTATCGTGCTTGCCAGCCAGGGCCTTATCTCTCTAGAGCAGGGCATTCCCCTTGTGTTCGGCGCCAATATTGGTACCTGTGTGACGGCGTTGCTGGCGACCATACGGAAACAACGTCCGGCGCTTCGCGCAGCGTTGGTCCATGTCTTGTTCAACGTACTCGGGGTGCTGATCTGGTTCGGTTTCATCGATGAGCTGGCAGAACTCGCTCGGTGGATGTCTCCGGCGGGAGGCGAATTGGAGGGAGCTGCGCGTGTCGCTGCGGTAACTCCACGCCAGATTGCCAATGCCCATACACTTTTCAATGTTGGCAACACGATGATATTCATCTGGTTCACAGGCGCGTTCGCATGGTTGGTGACAAAGTTGGTGCCGGAAAAAAGGCTTGTCGTGCCGGGAGTCATCGAGCCGCGTTTTCTGGACCGTGGTCTGATCGGAACGCCGGCACTCGCGCTTGACGCTGCGCGAATGGAAATTGTCCGCATGGCCGGTCATGTTATGCCGATGGTGAAACAAGCCACTCCGGCTGTGCTTAGCGGATCGGCGGCCGACCTCGACCATATCCAGGACCTCGACAAGGAGGTCGATATACTCCACAGAGCCATCGTTCACTATCTTGGCAAGGTCTCACAGGAGACACTAACTGCAGCAGAAACCGAGTCGCTGCACGACTACCTTGGTGCCGCGACGCTGTACGAAAACATTGGCGATACGGTGAAGACGGATCTGGTTCACACCGGCAGAGAGCGTTTGCTTCGGAACGTGCGAGTGAGCCCCGGGACCGAGGCCATGTTTGCGTCACTGACCGAGAAAGTGGTTTGGGCGTTGGAGACAGCGACCGACGCTGTCGATCGCAGGGACCCGTCACTCGCGCGGCAGGTTATCGACGCCAAGGAAGAGGTTAATCGAATCGCGGACAAGCTGTCCGAGCGCCTGGTTCAGCGGCTGATTGCCGAGGACCCACACCGGACATCGACGTTCCATATCGAGAGTCAGTTGATCGAGCATTTCAAGCGGGTCTACTATTCTGCCAAGCGAGTCGCCAAGCTTGCCGCAGAATCCGAAGTCGTCGATGGCCGGGCCCAGCCAGCGGCTGTGGCGACTTGATTGCGATAGGTTACGGAGGAGTGTTTCCTGTTGACTGACCCGATAGATGAAAAGAACTGGCTCTGGCACAGGAGGTCGAGTCTGACGATTCTGATCGTTCTGGTGCTGGGTGTGACCATGGGTATCGCGGGAGTGGGTGCGCTGGGAGCCTTTGCGATTGCCATCATCGTTTCCCTGATTGCCAGGAAGCAGGGCAGCTTCCGCGATATGGGTTTCCGGTCACCGGAATCATGGGGTGGGTTGCTTGGCACGACGCTCGCATATGGCGTGGTCATTCAACTGACCTTTACGATTATCGTCGATCCGGGGCTGGAGCAGCTAACCGGTTACGCCGTGGA
>CAYWBZ010000031.1:9883-17282 GCA_964456535.1 uncultured Woeseiaceae bacterium
CCTTTACGATTATCGTCGATCCGGGGCTGGAGCAGCTAACCGGTTACGCCGTGGACATCAGTTCATTCGACAACGTGCGTGGCAACTTTGTGAACTTCCTGATTCTGATGGCAATCGGTTGGGGCGTTGGTGGATTCCTCGAGGAGTTTACGTTTCGCGGTTTCGTGGTGGGGCGACTGCGGTGGTTACTCGGCTCAGGTACGGCGGCCACCTGGTTTGCCGTACTGGTGGCGGCAACCGCATTCGGTGTCGCGCATCTGTATCAAGGTGTCTCCGGTGTGATCTCGGCGGGCATGATTGGCCTCATACTCGGCGCCGTCTATATCTACCACAGGTCCAATTTGTGGTACGCGGTGTTCACGCACGGCTTCACCAATACCTTCGGTATTACGTTCATTTACCTCGACATGGATCGCAATCTGAATGGCCTGCTATCTTAACGGCCTGTCCAAAGCTTCGAGGGCCGCGGCATCCCGTTCGTAGATGTCGTCGTAGAAGTGAACCACTCCCAAATCATCAACCTCTGCTGTCCAGTAGACGAGAAGAATCGGCAAGGGTTCTGAGAGGAATACGGTCTTGGTCTCTTCGGACTCGATCTGGGACTCGATTCGTTCTTTCGTCCATCCGTCTCTGCCGAGGAGGACCTCTGCAAGGTCGAATGGGTCATTGACGCGGATACAGCCGTGGCTAAAAGCCCGCCTGGCATCGGCGAACAACCATTTCTCGGGCGTATCGTGCATGAAAACGGAGAACTCGTTCGGAAACACGAACTTGATCTGGCCAAGTGCATTCGAGCAGCCTGGCTGCTGCACGAGTGTGTAGCGAAAGTTTCCGACGTGGACGGCGCTCCAGTCGACGCTGGATGGTTCGACAATATTGCCCTCACGATCAAGAAGTTGGTAATCGCCCCTGTCGAAGAAGCCCGGATCCTGCTTGATCTCTGGCAACATCTCTTTACTGGCAATGCTGTGCGGTACCGTCCAGGTTGGGTTGAACACCACATACTTCAGCGTGGAACGAAATATCGGCGTCTTGTTTTCTGTATCGCCGACGATAATGCTTGTGGTCCACACCACCTGTCCGTCCTGGACAACAGATACACTGAATCCCGCAATGTTCACCAAAACAAAATCATCACCCTGGTCGTCGAAAAGCCCACGAGTTCGCTCGAGGTTTGCGCGGATCTGATTGACACGCTGTTCGACTGACACATTGAGTGCACGCAGTGTTGCTCGTCCGACCAGGGCGTCCTTCTCCAGCCCGTGGCGTGCCTGAAAATGACGAACGGCATCCTGCATCACCTCATCGTAAGCAGAAGCAGAAGCCAAAGTATCGTTGTCTGTAAGATCGCCGGACACCACCAGTCGCCTGGCCAATGTCGCAAGACGCGGATCGTTGGATCCTGGCCGGATTGTTGGCCCACCCGGCACCTCGGGCCATCCGCCCGCTTCGGCCAGAACGCGGTGCTGCTGAAGTTGTACCTGCAGGCGTCGGTAATAAGGGCTGGGTACGGTGATGGGCGCAACCCCACGCTGCTCATCCACCTCGGCGACCAGGTCGTCGGCCGCCAGGGGCGCCTGCCATGGCAGGAATATCAGGCCGACAGCCACTGCGGCTAGTGTTCTGAACATGTGGCAACATTCCTTGAATTTTTCGACAAAGGTGCCATATTCTCTTTTCGATTATTAAGTGAGCCATTGCCGCACTGCGCGGCCACCTCCTAATACCATGACACTACTGCAAAACAGACATCATGTTGTCCCGGTCATTTTGGCCCTGATTCTCGCGTCCCTTACTGCCGTGAGCCAGGGAAGCCTCGTCAGTGATGAGCGAGAGCTGTCTTTCTACCATACTCATACCGGCAAGCGACTGGACGTAGTCTATTCGCGTGACGGTGCCTACGTCGCCTCGGCGCTGGACGAGATCAATCATTTTCTGTTCGACTTCCGCACCGGGGACAGGGCCGAGATGGATCCAGAGCTTCTTGATCTGATCTACGATGTGCGTGAGGCACTTGGTAGCGATGCTACCTACCAGATCATATCTGCTTACCGTTCGCCGAAAACCAACGAGATGCTGCGTGGCCAAGGCCAGAACAGCGGCGTCGCGAAGAAAAGCCAGCACCTTCTGGGCAAGGCTATCGATGTGCGCCTTGAGGGTGTTAAGACAGCCACGTTGCGTGATCAGGCACTTGCCATGAAACGTGGCGGCGTTGGATACTACGAGGCATCCGACTTCGTGCACATGGATACGGGCCGTCCCCGCAGCTGGTAGTTTCCTCGGCCTTTCTAGTTGAAGACGTCGAATATATGGCTGTACTTTATGATGAGTTCGCGGCCGGCAGGTAGCCCGCCAATACCTCGCTCATCAACTTCGTTGTAGACAATAAACAAACCAGCGTTCGCAGACTGCAGCCATGAAAAGCGCAGATTGGTACCGAGGATATCGTCAAGTTCGTTGTACTGGACGAGTGCTTGCAGAAGGATCTTCGGAGTAAACGAATAAGACAATCGCAAGCGCGCGAGATTTGCTTTGAACTGTCCGCCGGGCACTGGCAAATCGAGATCATTGTAGTTGTAGGAAAGCTCCGAGCTAAAAGTCTCTCCGATACGGTAGTGCAGCGTTGGTTCCAATGAGACACGATCGCCACCGAAGCGCCCACCAATGACTGTGTGCAACTCGAAGGCGAGCGGTGCTGCCAGGTTCGTATGAAACACGATGGACGCTTCCGCGTGTTCATAGGTGCCGGGCTGGATGGTCACGCCGTCGACAATATCGAAAGCCTCTTTCACACCTTCGCGCGACAGGTTAACGCCAGTGTGGAGTTCATAACCGTTGCGATACTCCCAGTGAATATCGTTATGCAAGAGCCCGGACTCCTCAAAACCATCGAAATCCCAATAGCCCGTATAGGACGCATGAGGTCGAATCTCGAGCAAGCCCCACATGTCGTCCGGGCGAATGCGACGCATCAGGAATGCGTTAACACGTCGAAAATCAGAGCGCGAAAGAAATCCGACCTCTGGGTTGAAATCCTCTCCAACCTGCCCGTACTCCAATCGATAGGCCCACTCGGCCGAGTCATAAGCTGCTTTCGCAGCGAAAGCTTCGTCACGACCGTTTCGCCCCGGCGTTGAGGTTTTCGCTGCCCAGGCGCTCAGCGATAAATTTTCGCCGATGCCCCAGCGTCCATCGATGGCGTAAGTCTGGTTCTCGTCCATGCCGGGAGCAACAAGGTGCGATCCATCACCGTCGCGGTTGACAAAGATAAACCCTATCGCGGAGCGGCTTGGCAATTCCTGGTTGAGTCTGGCGACGGTGAACTTGTTGCCCGGCGCAATGCCAGGCACCGCTTCAGAGCTCATATGAAGAAACCCGACATTGGTGCTGTTGCCAATCTTGCCCGAGACTCTGACGCCGCCCTCGATCGGTAGTTGGTCACCGTCATCGCTGATGCCAATGCGACGGCTGAAAAACATCTCAACGGCTTCGGCATCGCCAACGGCGAATTGCCCGGCGTTCTCAAGAAAGAACGGCCGTTTCTCCGGAAAGAAAAGGCTGAACCGGTCAAGGTTGACCCGCTTCTCGTCAGCTTCAACCTGCGCGAAGTCCGTATTGTAGGTCGCATCCAGCGTCAGGCTGGGTGTTAGCGAGTACTTAATGTCGAAGCCGAACTCACTTACGTTCTCGGTAGCAGCAAGTTCCCCGCCACTTGCGGTACTGCCAAGAACGTAAGGTGATATCTTCAAATTGCGTTGCGCCGGCGGCACTATCCCGACCAAGCTGCCTGCTTCGGAGACACGGTACAGATTGCGTTGACGCGACAGCGGCGCCCAGTAGCTGATTTCATTGTTGCGCCGGATGTTGCGCTGAAAGTTTATGCCCCAGGTCTGTATCTCATCACGGCCGTAGCGAAGCGTGCGAAACGGGATTCGCATCTCCACACTCCAGCCGATCTCGGATATTTCCGTGGCGACGTCCCAGATTCCATCCCAGTTCAGATTAAAGCCACCGCTACCGGAGCCAAGCACACCACCAGTGCCTTCGTGAGTTACCTGGCCATCGTATTCAATGCCCGCCGGGTTGGTGCCGAAGACGAAGCCATTTTGTCCATCACGCAAGCCGTCGAGCACAACCTGGAAGCTGTCGGTATCGGCAAGGTCAGAGTCGCGGCGACTGTCGGTGACGAGGATCGCGTCCGGATCCTCATCGTAAGCAATGACACCGATGTACAGCGCGTCGTCGGAGTAACCTACATAAACTTCGGTTTTCTGTGTCGCTGGCTCACCATCATCAGGCTGCACCTGCCAGAAACCGCTGACCGGGACCAGGCCAGTCCATGCTGATTCTCCGAGCACTCTGCCATCGAGTACCGGTTCCGATGCCATTTTCGCGGCGTGTACAACCGGTCGGTCAACGGGTATCTGTGCGCTCGCTACTGCGGTCGTAACAAGCAAAAAGCCGACCAGAATTGATCGACAAGTTATTGAGTTTGAGAACATCATCGCTAACGCATCATATACAACAAACGCGTGACTTATTCCGTAGGTGTTTACACTGTGATCTGACTTTACTGGCCGCGTGTGAGCATGCCTGAGGAGCGGAGCATGTCGACAAAGGGCTCAGCCAGAAGCATTGAACCCAGCGAGTTGAAATGATCCTTGTCGCGGTAAATGAAACTGCTGCCATTGTCCGGGTAGCAGTAACTATCGCCCGCCGGACAGACTGAGTCGAAAATTCCAAAGATCGCCACATTCCTGTTGTTCGCCTCAAGTTCAGTCAGCAGCTCTGTTACCTGATCCACCAACGGGGCAAACGTTTTTCTTTCCAGTCTGCAGCTCTTTCTGTCGTCCAGGCTGCACTCACGGATGTCTTTGTACGGAAATATGGGTGGCGGCCCGGTGACAACAATATTCACCCCCTTCCCGGCGAGGTCCTCGGCGAGGCGAGATACGAGGTATAACCAGGGTCTCACTTCAATGACGGTGTGGGGGAGAGCGCGGTCGATGTAAAGCCGGGACAGGAGAACGATATCGCCCGGTTTGAACTTCTCCGAGATGCGACGGAACACCTCTTTACGAGGGGCGAACTCCTTGCCGGGTTCAAATGGAAAGCTCCAACCAGGGGTTTCAATCAGGTGCACGCCTATACCGATTCTGTCGTGCAGCTCGTACAACATGCCCTGCAAATGCCCGGAATGACTGTCCCCCATGGCCCAGATAGTGGGCATGCCGGGTTTTGGCGCCACCGTACAGTTCGCGATAGTGTCAGGCGTCAATTTCCTGCTGCCGCCGTCGAGGGCGCAGGTCAGCACATGCGACTTACCGCTGGGAATAACGGGAAGATATGAAGGCGGGTGGAGGACCGCCGTGGTGGAATCAGAAGTTGCGTCTGTGCTGGCCATTGCGACAAGCAGAAATACACAGAGAACAAGGTTGGCCGACAGACCCAACGCTATGTCGCGCGCACTGCGTGTTGTCCATGTCTTGTATCGCAGGGGTTTTTCAACCCAGTGAAAAGAAAGGATTGCAGCAACTGCTGTGGCGACCACATACACAGCCGAGGATCGCCAGGTTGATGCCAGCACGATCGGGCCAAGAGCGATAATCGGCCAATGCCACAAATACAAAGAGTAAGAGATTCTTCCGACGTAAATGACGGGAGGTAGCATCAGCACGCGGGCAGCAGGAGAGCGATCATCAGTGGCCAGCAGCAATCCCGTCAAACCAACAGCCGCCAGTGTAGCTGGCATAACGTGACCCTCGGGGACAAAGAAGCACGCTATCAGCGCCACCAGTGTGAACGGGGACAAGCGTCTCAAAGTACCCTGCAACCGTTCCGATTGCGTGCGTCGCGATGCCAGAAAAACCAGCGCACCGATTCCCAACTCCCAGATCCGGGCGGGCATCAGGAAAAAAGCGGCAGCCTGGTGTTCATCATATAGCGAAGCAAACAGCACCACGGATATCAGGCCACCAACAATCATGGCATGCGCCAGCGCCTTGAAGGAATCACGCTGCGTCCTGAAGTAAAAAAGCCAGACGAACATTGGAAAAACGACGTAGAACTGTTCCTCCACTCCCAACGACCAGGTATGCGTGAATGCATTGAATATGGAGGAGGGGGAAAAGTAATCGAGCTCGAAGAAGAACAGTACGACATTGCCAAAACCGAACAAGGCTGCAAGGCCCGTCTGAATCGAGTGCCGCGGAAAAGGGTCCGTTGCCAACACGACGAAACCGGTGACCGCCACACAAAGTGTGAGTGCAGGCATCAACCGCTTTACTCGCCTTGCGAGGAAGTTCTCATAAAGCTGCGAGAGTTTCGTGCGTCGCTGGTTTAGCAGTGAGGCGGTGACGACAAAGCCGGAAATCGCAAAGAAGACGTCGACACCCAGGAACCCGCTGGGCAGGAATTTTTCGGGGAGATGGCTTGCGATTACAGCCAGAACGGCGATCGCTCTCAGCCCGTCGATGTCAGAGCGGTAGGAAAGTTTGTTGGTCAAAGTCTCATTAGTCTACATGTTCTGGTGTATTTGTTGGCCGTAAGGTTTAAGGTCAACACGGCAGTTCAACAGGGAGTAGACCGTGGTCAATCGCGCACCAGATCCGAACAGTCTCGAACCTATCGAGACAGCGAGTATCGATGAACTTAGATCCTTACAATTCGATCGACTGACATGGTCCATTGGACACGCTTTCGATAACTGCTCACCGTATCGTGCGAAATGTGAGGCGGCCGGTGTCACCCCAAAGGATCTAAAATCGATCGAAGATCTGAGCTTATTCCCGTTCACTGTAAAGGATGATCTTCGTCAGAGCTATCCGTTCGGCATGTTCGCCGTGCCACAACGAGACGTCGTTCGTATTCATGCCTCGAGCGGTACGACCGGCAAACCGACTGTCGTCGGCTACACTAAAAATGACATCGACATGTGGGCAACGGTTGTGGCGCGATCAATACGTGCCAGTGGCGGTGGCCCGGAAGATCTGATTCACGTGGCTTATGGTTACGGTTTGTTTACCGGTGGACTGGGCGCGCACTATGGCGCCGAGAAGCTCGGTGCAACCGTCATTCCTATGTCGGGTGGGCAGACACCCAAGCAGGTGCAGCTCATCCAGGACTTCAAGCCCGACATCATCATGGTGACGCCGTCCTACATGCTCAATATCGCCGACGAATTCGAACGGCAGGGTCTGAATCCTGCCGCATCGTCGCTCAAAGTCGGAATCTTTGGTGCCGAGCCATGGGGTGAATCGATGCGTAAGGAGATCGAGGAACGTTGCGGACTGGATGCCGTCGATATCTATGGTTTATCGGAGGTCATCGGTCCGGGTGTTGCCAACGAGTGTATCGAGACCAAGGACGGGCCTGTTATCTGGGAAGATCATTTCTATCC
>CAYWBZ010000032.1:0-16857 GCA_964456535.1 uncultured Woeseiaceae bacterium
GCTGCTCTACCAACTGAGCTACCTGGCCTTTCAGGGGTCGCGGCTTTACACCCTTCGGGTGCTGGGGCCGCTCCTACAGTCGCTTGCCGGGGGCAAACGAGCGGGGTATTAGACCGACGCTGGCGGCTTGAGTCAAGGTCATTAATCACTTTCCTGTTGCTCTCCGCCAAAACAAAGCGGATTGTCTTCAATGGTGACGGCGATCTCGGCTGCCAACGTGCCCAATGATTGCCGCAATATCTCTACTGCATGCCCATATCCGTCCTCAGACAACGTACGAGTCGTATGAAAATCGCCTCTCACACTTCCCTCCGGCGACGAAACCCAATATCGCCCACTACTTACGACACGGGAGTCGCTGGTCGCATGGAATCTGTCAAACTCCAGCCGCAGGCGACAATCCCCCTCAGCGGTCCACCTGCCGGCATCACGGTCCACCATAAGCTTATCAACCAGACGAGCGATATCCAGGACGAGAACCTTGGAAATCGCCTCTTCCATGGGTTCAGCCCAAAAATGATGATTGGCCGTGCGGATTTGATTCGCGCCGACCTCAATTTTCAGACCACGAGTATTCAGATATGCAGGTAGACGTACCGGGCCAACGATCAAGTGAGCTGCGGCGGCGGTGTCATTAACTGGCGCGTCGAGACTATCGGTGGCCAGGACCAGGCTGTAGTAGTGCTCATCGACCGGGCTCGAGGCACATGCCCCCAAGACAAGAATTACGATGGTGACGAAATGGATGCGGAAGCGTTTCATTCTTGAACTCCTGTTGGCTCCAGGTCTTCGTCTTCGCCGCCACCGAAGATCAGGCTGTTCGGTTGACGTCTGAGGTTCCTGAGGACGGGCTCCAGTTCCTGCAGGGTCTGCCCGAGCGAGCGCAGGCTGTTTTGCAACTCTACGTGCGTCGCAGATCCTTCGGAGAAGTCCACCGCCAATTGCTGAAAACTGATGAGCGTCTTATTAAGTGATCCAATCAACTCATGACTCGCCGGGTCTGTCAGAATCTCGTCGAGTTCGGTAGCGGACTTCCTAAACTCCGCCAGTGTTGCAGCGATCTCATCTAACGCGCTCTGCGCGCTGTCAAGAACTTCATCAAGCGGTAGCTTGTTGATCACCTCCAAAGTACGGCTCGCGTTGTCAAGGAGTTGCCCAAGCTGACCGTCAAGGGACGGGATGACCTTGTACCCGGCAAATACCTCCACATCGCCGCCAGCCTCACTACCAGAATCGCGATGGTACTGAAGTTCGATGTATTTCTGACCGGTCAGGAGACTTCCGGTAGCCAGTCCGGCACGAAGACCCGCGCCGACTAACTCGACAATGCGGCCGTCAACTTCGGCCAGCACCGATTCCTCGTCGGGAAAGCCGAAACGTGCAGGAATGATTTCAACAAGTACCGGGATTCGCGCACGCGGCATCAGCATGTTTTCGATTTCTGGATAGACGATATCCGTTCGTATAACGCTGCCAACTTTTACGCCTCGATACTCTACGGGCGCGCCGGGTTTGAGGCCTCGAATCGAGTCATCAAACAATACCATGTAGGAGAGAGAGTGCTCGTATTGCGTTTCATTAATAGCACCCTCACGTGGATAGATCGTGAAAAACGCACGCTCCGTGATGTGCTCACCTTGCGGTTGCCCGACAGGCACATCGAACGAAACACCTCCGGATATCACTGTCGTGAGTGACGCCATCTCGAGTCGAATGCCGTCGGCGGACAGATCGACGCTCAGACCGTTGCTGAACCAAAATCGTGTATTAGTAGTAATCAGCCGATCATACGGAGCAGCGACAAAAGCATTGTAATAAGTACGCCGCTCTTCGCTGTTGAAATGAACGTACTCGATTTTGCCCACTTCAATACCGTGGAACAGCACCGGATCGCCCTCACCGAGCGGCCGATTGCCGTCGCTATCCAGGGTGACGTGCAGCCCCGGTGTTCCTATCGGTGTAAAAGGTGGTCTCTCCAGGCCTGTAAACTGATCAGCCAGGTCCTTCTCGGACCCGGGAGACAATGCTATGTAAGCGCCGGACAAGAGCGTATTCAGTCCCGATACGCCGCCCTTGCCAACGCGCGGCCTGACAACCCAGAACTGGCTGTCTTCGCGCAACAACCGTGTTTCCTCCTTGTTGATACGAACCGACAATACGACATGCTCGGCATCATCCGATAAACGCAGCTCCAATACCTCACCCACCGCCACGTTTTTTCTTTTGACCTTGGTCTTGCCGGCTTCTATGCCCTCGCCGCTCACAAAAGTAATTTCGATAAGTGGCCCCTGGCTGGACCAGTGCGCATAGACCATCCAGGCTCCGGTAACAATCGCTACAACCGGAACCAGCCAGATTGTTGAAACTCTTGGGCCGCGCCCCACTCGCGCAATTACTTTCCTGGCCACCTCACTCATACCCGATCGTCCTTATCTACCGACGTCCAAAGCAAGCGCGGATCGAATGCCAATGCCGCGAGCATCGTCGTCACTACCATAGCTGCAAAAGCCAGCGCCGCTACACCTGGAAGTATAGTCATCACATTACCAAGTTGAATGAGCGCCACCAGGATGCTGACAACAAATACGTCGATCATTGACCAGCGGCCGACAAACTCCGTGACGCGGTAAAGTCTTGTCTTTTGTGGCAAGAGGAAGTTACTACCGAACTGCACTGAAAGGCACAGCCATGCCAGCACCAACATCTTGCCCAGTGGTACCAGCACACTCGCGACGAAAATAATAATCGCTATGGGCTCCGATCCATGCTCCCACAAAGTTACGACGCCTCCCAATATGGTGCTCTCGGTTTCCTTGCCGAGAAAACGCGAGTACGTGATTGGCAGGAAATTAGCGGGCAAATACAAGACAACCGAAGTCATCAGCCAGGCCCAGGTATGTTGAATACTATTCGCCCAGCCGGCGTGCAGCTTCGATCCGCAGCGAGTGCAGCGGGTCTTTTCAACGGGCCCCACCGAGGTACAAATCGGACAGCCCTGGAGGCCTTGCTCCATGGCCGACATTTGCATTAGTTCAGTCATGATTTAGCAACTCCACGCGCTCCCAAAGTTCGCGCTTGTCGAGGTGCAGCACAACGATCGTTATGCAACCCGTGAAGAGCGCGTATGACCAAAACGACGCGCCGAGTGCAACGTCGGCAATGGTCACGATCTTGGTAAAACTGACCAGTATGCCGATAAGAAATATCTCTGCCATGCTCCAGGGTAATAACAACAACGCCCACCGAAGTGTCGTCCTGGTGCCGGGATATAAGCGCTCATTCGCGAGCGAAAAGGAAACGTAAATAATGCTGATCAGGAACATGGCCGGAATAGCAATGATCGATGCGAACACGACTGCCGCCAGCAACGGCAAGTTCTCGGTGACCAGGATCGCAACGCTTTGCAACAAGGTCACGGTTCGTTCCTGACCCTTCGCGCTGAAGCCGAGAAAGGGAAATGCGTTCGCCAATATCAGGAACAATAGTCCGGAAGTGGCAAACGCGAATACCACGCGCTGTGCGTACGGTCGGTTTGCGGCCAATAGGTAATTACAGCGCGGACAATATGCTTTTTGACGGACCTCAAGGCGCGGCACACCAACCAACAGGTCGCACTCATGACACACCATTGATGATTCAGCGACCATATCCCGTTCCTAGCTATCAGTCTTAGCGTGATTTGAGCGTAGCGACAATCCACATCTTACTTGAGATGTTGCGTCAGTTGTTGCCTTCACTCATGCTGATGGCATGTCCGATGATATCTCCATACGCACAGACCTTCGCCCGGGCGACTTGGGTCGCATCATCTCGCTGCATGGCGAGGTCTACGATCCGTTAGGGGGTTATGGCCTTACGTTTGAGGCCTTTGTCGGCCGGACTATCGCAGAATTCGTGCTCGACAATAACGCCCGCGGCCGAATCTGGCTGGCTGAACGAGGTGATCGATTGGTCGGTTGTACCGCCATTGCTCTGCGCGATGGCAACCGGGGCCAGCTTCGTTGGGTCCTTGTGGACCCGTCAGCGCGCGGACGTGGAATCGGCAAACAGCTGGTTCACTCCGCGATGGATTACTGTCGCGAAGAAGGCTGCGAAAGTGTCTTTCTTGAAACGACCGATGGCTTGCCCGAATCGCAAACCTTGTACGAAAAACTCGGCTTCGCAGTCACCTCCGAGTCCGTTGAGGAGCTCTGGGACGGACCGCGCCCACTCATCATCATGGAAATGGACCTCGCATAAAAAACGCCCGACCTCGAAAGGCCGGGCGTTCGTTTATAGTGCGAGGTTCTCTTCTTAGTTCGAGAAACTCTTCCTCAGTGTGATACCGATCGTGCGGGGCATGTTGGTACGGAAACCAAGTCGTGCACGACCACCACGTTCACGATCGAACGAGGTATTGGCGTTCTCATCACCAATGTTGCGAACGTAAATGACAGCGGACCAGTCATCCTTTTCGACCGATGCACTCAGGTTAACGATCGTGTAAGGATCGAGTTCCAGGTCCACTATGGTTAGCTCATCACCAGTCGCGCCGGCGAATGGCAGGCTCGAAGTAAACAGGCCAGAACCTGAGACCTGATCACTCGGCTGCGTGATGCGATCACCGACATGTTGCACCGTTAACGTCACAGAACCATTCGAACCACCAAAAGCCTTAAGCGGGAAAAGATAGCTACCGGTTACTGCGAACTGGAACTCAGGAACTGAAGCAAGGCGATTTCCATCCTGTACGCCACCGAGAATGGCACCGTTCGCATCGGTCACTGTCGAATCAAACTCTGACTCGAGAATGCTACCTGCCAGCGAGAAGTACAAAGACTCCAGCGGCTGTGCGGTCACTTCGAACTCAGCGCCCGCTGTGTGTGCATCGGCAACATTGAACGAAATACGCGATGAGCAAGAACCTGCGTCCAGGGTGACCTGCAGGTCTTCGATATCAGAGTAGAACGCGGCTGCGTTGAAGGTAACGCCGCTCGCCCAGGTCGACTTGATGCCGGCCTCGTAATTCCACATCTTCTCATCATTGTAGTCCTGGAAGCTGCCAAAGATCGCGAGATCCTCCGGTGTACACAAACCGCCGTTGAGCGGGTCGTTTACACCACCGAGACGAAAGCCCTGCGACGCTTGTGCGTTGAAGGTCACGTTGTCGTTGAGATTCCAGCTACCGAGGACACGCGGCGTAAAGCCATCCGACGTCGTCGTATCAACTCTGCCTGAGTCGCCATTGGCGAACAAACCACCAGAGCTGATCACGCGAGTTTCATCGAAGTCGTAGAAGCGTCCGCCCACCGTCAGGTGGAAGGTGTCAGAAACATCGTACGTTACTTCGCCGAAGAACGCCGTTTGCTCAATGTCGTACGGCAGATCAGAGTTGAACGGTGAATCCAGGTTCGGGAAGCCGTTGGCAACGGCAGCCGACGTACCGGCACCCAGAGTAGCGTCCGTTACCGCCGCATAACCCGGGGTTGGCAAGCGCTGCTCATACTCACGTTCGACATCCGACATGAAGAATCCGGCAACCCACTGCCATGCGCCATCGTTGCTTGAGCTGGCTCGAAGTTCGTACGTCGTCTGTTTCAGGTCTGTGGTATCGCGAAGGTTGGACGGCAGCAATACGCCGGCATCCGGGAAGCCAAGATCCACCGAGACACTACCACTCAGCGCACTTGCGTCACGGCTAACCAGAATCTCACGATCGAGCTGGCTCGCTGCAAATGTCACGACGAAGCTTTCGAACTCTGCTTCGGCAACAACGTCAACGAGCAGCGTTTCATCGCTGAACTCTTCATCATGCAGCAAGTACTGCTGCCGCTCACCCAACTGAATCGCAGGTCGAGTTGTCGTGTGTGGATTAGCGTACAGGTTGAATACTTCCTGGCGATTAAAGCCGTCCGTTTCGATTTCCTGGTATACGACGCGTGGAGTAATAGTAAGACTCTCGGTTGGCGCGAACGTAAGTGCCGCGCGGATACCGGTGCGATTACCGCTGTTCACATCACTCGTCACACCTCCGCCTTCACGCAGCGCATCGATAAAGCCACCGTATTCGGTCGTGTAACCCACGAGACGCAGGGCCGCAGTATCACCAAGCGGCACGTTGATCATGCCCTTGATGCTGCCGCCAATGTCGCCGTCTGTTATCGAATTGAGGTCGAGCTCGACGTGGCCCTCGAATGCATCCAGGTTCGGCTGGTTCGAAATGTAACGAATCGTACCGCCCACTGAACCGGAACCGAACAACGTGCCTTGCGGCCCACGCAGCGTCTCGACTCGGTTGAGGTCGTACAAATCCAGGTCGGGTGTAAACAGCGACAAGGAAATAACCGACTCATCAAGGTATACGCCAACCTGCTCTTTCACGCCGGGCTGGTCACGAACAATCTGGCCTGCCGATACGCCGCGAATCGCGACCTGGCTTTGGCCTGGACCGAGGTTTTGTACCGTAAGTCCGGCAATATTGCGTGACAGTCCTTCGAGGTCCGTCGCACCCGTGCGTTGAATATCGACAGCGGTCTGCGCGTTAATTGAAAAAGGGATGTCCTGGATTGATGACTCGCGCTTGGTTGCGGTCACGGTGATCTCTTCGATCATGACCTGCGCGAACGCAGACCCTGAGACGCCCGCCGCAACCAGTGTCGCGACCAATCCGCGTAATTTTTTCCTGATAGTACTCATAATTTGCCCCCCGGCTTAGAAACCAGATAATTGAATCAGTATTGATTCTGGAATATTGAACGCCTGAGTTTAGAGCGGTTCAACCGCAATACAACGGTTTCACATGAGACGAATTTTGCGAGGGGACCGATTTACGCGTCAAAAATTTTACAGACTGCCCGTTACGTTCAGGAAAACGCCCTGATGGTCGAAGCTCAGTTCGGTCAGGTCAGCGGAGAAATCCGTGAAGTTGTAGCCCAGACCGACCTTGAGATGATCACCGAGGTAACGTGACACGGTCGTGAGCACGCCACTACGGCTTTCGCTCAAGTCCGGCATGTCGAGCATGCGAACTTCGGCCATGAACTCCCAGTTGTCGCGGAACTTGTAGTCACCGCGGAGCACATACAGATTAGCGTTGTTCTGGAAGAATGTTGGATCTTCACGATCCAGGCTTACCTGGCCGAGACGGTAGGCATACTTGCCGCCCAGCGTGAACTTCGGAGTCAGATCGTAGGTAACATCAATCGCCGCGATATGACTCTTCTGAATAAATTCTGCGGCGATGTTCTGCAGCGTAATCTGATCGGTGGTTGGCACATTGTAGAAGTAAGTGTATTTGACCATCGTATTGAGGCGGTCATTGCTGACCGGACGATACGAGTAGCCTGCCACCGCTTCGGTAAAGCCACCATCATAGAATGTGCCCAGTGAGCTCTCGCTCTCCGAGTGATTGAGCTTGCCAACAATGCGTCCTGACGGACCCATCTGATACTTGATGCTGTTGCGGAACAACCAGGTCGTGCGTTCGCTGCGACTCAGATCCAGTTGTTCGACGTCGTCATTTCGATACTCGATACCGCTGACGAACTGCAGGTCGCCCGCACCGAAACCAAGCTGAATCCCCCCGGCAACGCGATCAGTCTCGGCGCCAGTAAAGGTGTCGTGCAAGGTGCCGATATCGGTGTTCAATCCGAGACTCCAGCTATTCCCCGGGGCGAGGCTGATGCCGGTTGAATGCGTCAAACCCATCATCGTGTCGCTGCGCTGGTATCGCTCCTCGAGAAAAACGCTGGCGCTGTCCGAGAAGCGTGACTTGACACCGGCGATCAGATTTCCCTGGCTGCCACGAGTTGTGTTCAGGCCGTTGTCGGCACGCTCGTTTTCCAGCGTGTAGTTAAGGTACATGCTGGTACTGTCCGAGTACTTGTAATTTGTGCCGAGCCGCCCACCCGCACCGAGATCGCCGCTCGAAACTTCAGCATCGATCTGCAGCTTTTCCGAGAACTGCATGGTGCCGCCCATACCGGCACGCGCATTTTCCTGGCGAGTCCCGGTGACAGACAACGTATCCTGCGCAAAGCCGTAGACGTTCCATGCAGACTTCGAATCGTAGCCAACCTGCACGACCGCATCGGCTCGTTCACCTTCGTCCTGTGTCAGCGGCACAATAATTGAGCGGTCAATACGCTCATCTTCACGGTAACCGACGCTTACGTCCCAGCGCTCAGCAATCTTGTAGCCGACACTGTATTCCTGTGCCCGAGTCTCGATACCTTGTAACTGGATTCGATTATCGACTTTGGCACCGACGATGAAACGATCTGCCAAAGGCAGACTGAACGTGCCGCCGTAGTTTCTGGTATCGGTCAAAGCTGTCAGGCCCGGTGCGGAGTACCCCGCATCAACTTCTTGCACATACAGTGTCATGCGCGCATCGATACCGAAGTCGACAATATCGGTAGCTCTCAGACTAATATCCGCACGGCTCGCATCCGCCTTCGCGTCAGCAAACTGCGTTGGGTCGTAACCGTTGAATTCATAACCGCCGTCAGTGGAGAACAAGGGCATTGTCAACAAACCCTCACTCGTAGCCTGTTGAACTTTGAGCCAGGATTCAGGGCTGAGCCGCAATGTCAGATCGGCTGCCTGCAAGGTGCTGTCGACACCGTCCTGCTCATTAACGTTTGATGTTAGTCCCAGCTTTACGTGTTCGCCGAACCAATAGTGTGCCTGCCCGCCGACAGACAGGGCATCAATACTGTCGAAACCCGGACTGTATTCGTAACGCACGACCAGGTACGCCTCGTCACCGGAAACCGCACCGCTACGAACCAGCAAGTTATCATCGGCCGTCGATGCCAATGGCTCGGTCAGCACGACGCGTCCCTGCAGGTAGTCGATGTCGTAGTCGATCGCCGGTGTCAGGTTGACGACCCCAGTCACAATGCCCGAGGCCTTGTCACGCAATTCAATGCGGATGCGTTCCGATCCGGTCAGCAAGTCCTGGCGGCGCAGGAAGTATAGTGACCCGCCTGTACCCCTGAATTCTTCACGACTGCCGATCGTACCCGGTTCCGCGGCGAACACGTCAGCAGTGAAGCGTCGTTCGCCAAACTCTGTGGTTGCGTCGGTCTGGTAATGTGCATTCGCGCCATACAAGCCACGGTCGACGTGTGCCAGCTCATTGTTTACGTAGCCAACCTTGAAGTTACCCCACTGGCCATAGTTGTCATCCTGGCTAACCCGTGCAAAGAACTTGCCCATCGTCGGCGCCATCTCTTCGACGGTGCTGTCGTCCCCAAAAGTCGGGTAGTAGTACTTCTCATCAATGCGCCTGAAGAATGCGTCGGGTGACTTATCCATGAAACCGCTGAATATGTTCTCGATCGGTCCTTCACGCGTATCGGCGCTGGCTGTTACGCGCCAGTGATCACCGAATTTGCCGTTAACGAAGAACGCCAGGCGTCCATCAATGTCGGAGTCCGGGTCGTTAACTGAATTCGCACCCTGCAGCAGATCAATTGGGCCGTTCGACTCATCGGCGGATAGCGTCAGATCGGCCATGCCAACGTAGAACCAGTCGTTGTTTTCGAATTCGAGGTCGCGCAGGTAAAGCTCTCCACGTCCCTCTTTGTCCAGCACGGCAACCTCCACCGTGTGTAAACCCTGCGGCAGAATTTCCTCGGCGACGAACTCGCCGTTTTCATCAATGGGAATTGGCCGGCCTGCAACCCAGACCTCTTGTTCATCGGAAATTCCGCTGCCGCGCACACTGACGGTTCCGCTGCTCAGGCCTATGTTCTGTAAGCCGAGCGTGTTTTCGCCGTAGGCCGCAAACAGTACAGTGTCCTGAGCGGGTTCCTCGACACCATTGTCCAGCGGGATTTCCTCCAGCTCAAACTCGGCGTCATAGTCGATCCACAATGCTTGCGGCTGGGTTTCGTCGAAATTTCCATCGCTACCGTATGCTCTCAGCACATAGGCCAGTTTTTCTGTGGGCGCACGGAAACTGTCTGAAGTTGGCAACCAGGTGGAAGTCCCTTCAAGACTCATTTCAATGACATCAAGGGGTTCACTTTCCAGCGACTGTCCGGTCTCGAACACACGAATTTCAGCTCGATCGACAAAGTGTGAATAGTTGGTGTACATCCGGAACTGAACTTCGGACGCAAAGATGTCGCCGTCATTCAGTGCCACAACGCCGATGCGCTCCGGTTGCGCCAGCACACTGAGCCTCGGCGCAGACTTCAAATTATCGAAACCGAATTGAATATCCGCCTGCGCCAGTGCAACGTCTGTGCAGCGCTGAATATCCGACGAGCTGCGCTTCGGATCATCAATCGGCTCACCGTCTACCGTGATACGCATCAGATTTAATCCGAGCGGATTCTCCGGACTAAGTTCGCGCGTCATGCGCGTAACGTCGACGCCTTCGTAATCATCCAGGACAGCCAACTCGTCATAAACAACCTGCACTGCAACGTGCGAAGTTTCACCCTGGATGAATCCGGCATTGACGACATCGTCCGAATGCACATAGCCGCGCCCTTCAAATTCTACCTGCGATGTGTCGAGCTGCATGTCAGTTGCCAGTTGCTCCATCGCGCGGCGCGCTCGCGATGCGGAAAGGCCGATGTCGTCCCCGTAGACACCCGCCGTGCGGCGAGCGAGTCGTTCGTTCCGTGTGTAGCCAACGAAGCGGAGTCGCGGATTAGTCTTGTCAGCCACATCCTGAAGCCCGCGGCGCAACAAACCCGCATAGCCGGCCTGAACAACGGGCCTGCCGTCCGCAAAGCTAATATTGTCGATTGATCCCCACGGGGGATCGTAAACCTTGGTCACCATCTCGGCGCCTGCGTCACCCGGACACAGTTGCGGTTCGTCCGGCAGATCCTGCAATGGATCGTCATACCAGAATTCAACTTCCACACGACGATTGAGCGCTCGCCCTTGTGCGGTCTCATTGGATCCCAATGGCCTCGTCGCGCCGCGACCATCGCTCTCAATGACATTGGTCGGCAACTCCAGGCTATCCTGGATGGCGAGCGCAACGCGACGCGCACGTGCTTTCGACAAGCCTGTGTGATCACCGTAAATTCGCTCTGTACGACCGGTCAGCGATAAACCATCCGTGAAGCCAACAAACTTCACAACGACATTTTCTTTGCCTGCAAGATTGCTAAAGCCCTGCTGCACCTGCTCGATGAATGCGTCGTTTACCTCAATCGCTTCCGCGCCGTAATACAGCGGGGCGATCAGGTTCTGAACGCGGGCACGCTTGGCGTGACCATCGACGTATCTCAGTTTACAAACCGTTTCGATACGACATACCTTGACCGTCTCGACCTCATGTTCGACGAGGTACTCTTCCAGCCCGACCTGGTCGCGAATTTCGTCGTACCAAACCTCGACTTCGACACGGCGATTTTGCGCGCGGCCCGCCTCGGTGCTGTTGGACGCGACCGGATCCAGGTCACCCTGCCATGAGTACGATACAGCTTCGGCCGGCAACGTCAGTGCCGTTTGCATGTGCTCCGCAACTTCACCAGCCCGTTCCTGTGACAAGCCCATGTTGTCCATGTAAATCTTGACCAGGCGCGGCGACAGCGGCTGATTATCGGCATGCCCTACAAGGTGCAGACGAACATTCAGGCGGTCTTTCATACCGTTCAGGATTTTGCCGAGAGCCTCAACCGTTCCCTCTGGAATTTGCGCTACACCGGACTCGAAGCGAATCGGCGCCACTACGTTGCTGAGCTTGATGGTCTCAAAACCATCCTTGAGTGTTTCGCGAGTCTCGATTTCGTCACTTGCTTCGGTCGCGAAGCGCTCCGGATCCTGCACCCACTGCATGAAGTCGATATCGTTGGAAAGATGGCGTTCGACGCCCTCGCCCATCGGCGTCTCATCGACATCCTGTCCGCTCGCAACCATCGGCAGCAACAGGAGCAATGCGGCAAATCGGGTCAGCGTAATCATCGCTTACCCTCCCGCGGTTGTGCTGCAGGTTTGCCCAGACGCCAGTGGATCTCAGGCTCGATGATCAGCTCGTAGCAACAATTTAACTCTTCCCAAGCGTCGCCAATTTGGGTTTTGAGTGACTGCAGTCGTTGCTCGACCAACGCCTCTGGCTCGACATCAGCGACGTAAGACAGACGTAATATCGCGGGTGCCTTCTTGAGTTCGTCGATCAACAAATCGATTCGCGGCACCCACTGCTGGCGCATCACAACCTCGTTCGGTTCGAACACGGCGTCAGCAATATCAAGGCCAACGACCCTGTGAATCGACGCACCAAAGTTAATGCGCAGTGCTTTACCACGAGTCGCCCGTTGTACCTGTACCGGGCGCGTGGACGCTCGGAAACCACTCGGTAATGTCCGGTCATCGAGCTTCAACACGAAGTTGCTGCCGCGACTTTCGTTCGGCACGGTAGCGCAAGTGATGTGATAGCGGCCGTAGGCGTCCGTTTTGGCAACCAGACCTTGCGCCGTTACCAGGCGGACACTGGACAGGCCCTCTTCGTCATTGTCCTGATAGCCATTGCGATTAGCATCGTTGAATACCTTGCCCATGACGTCCGTGCAGTCGAAGGTTGGGTCCGGGATAATTCGTACTGTTGCCGACGCCTCTTCCGATATTGCGCTACCCAATATTGAATTTGTCGCTTGCGCACGATTGACGAATTCGCCTTCGGTGACACCGGCACCGGCTGCAAGTAACAGTTTAATTGTGTGTCGACCGTCGACAGTCAGTGTGAAGTTCGACCAGACCAACTCCCGCCCGACTAGTGTTGGTTCCAGGGGCTGATCATCGAACCTCGCCGATCCCTCGATGTAGCGGAAGCCGGCCGGGAAACGGTCGATGACATTGACGTCCTGAAGATCGACGCCGAATGAGTTGCTCACCGTAATGATGTACGGAACCAGCTGGCCACGAGTTACGTTCAACATCGGCGTGGTCTTTGTTATCGCAACGGCTCCGTCGAGGCGTGGATCCAGGGGCACGTGATTATTGAAAAGCTGGCTTGAGCCCGGAGTCTGGGTCGCGTCCAGCCTCAGGAACAGGTGGTAGCCGATCGCCGCGCTCTGTGCCGAAACGGAGGAGGGAGGCGCGAACTCTGAGACCTGCGCTTCGCAGGTTTGTAGAATTCCCAGGACAGCATCATTGGTTGAGCCCGAACAGGACGGAACGTCAAACGGCAACGTTGTCTGATCCGAACTTGGCGGAATCAACACAGACACGCCTGGAACAAAACTGGTGTCCGGCGCAGTAACCTGAATCAGATAATTGAGACCGCTCGGACATGCCGGATCGGAGAAATTGATGTCGAATTTATAGTAGCCATTCGAGACCGTAACTTGACCCTGCTGGTTCGGATCGTCAAAACACGTTGTTGGCAATGCGAGGTTATTGCGAGGATCTACAAGCGAAACGATTGCGCCGGTTACCGGTGTCCTGCCGACAGAAGCGTATATGACACCGTTCGGATCGACCGGCATGTTCAGAGCAAGCAGATTGCTGCCTTCCTGTACATCGATCTCGGTGATTTCTTGCTGGCCATCGGTGAAATCAGAGTCCGTTTCGCCCAGCAACGCTGTTGTCGAAATAGCACCGGGTGCACTGAAGCGCAAGGAATACATTGATCCCGCGGCGTAATTCGGAATGACGTTGTTAAACAGGTAGTAGCCATCGACATCCGTAACCATCGACCGAACTGGCTGACCATCCAGCAACAATTCAACGCGCCACCCCGCAAGAGGCCGCTCGAAACCGCCAAGGGTGTTTTCATGATCCGCGTCGTGCCAGACGTTGCCGCTCAGCATTCCTGCGTCTGGCATAGCACCAACGTCGATCATTACCGTTGCTTCTGCCTGCTGCTGCGGATCGTCCCAATAAACGCGAGCTGTGTTTACGATCGTCGTACCCTCAGCAAGGGCAGGGTCAATGATCGCGCGGAAGCGCAGTACGGCGAACTCGCCCGGGGCAAGCGCACCGTAATTCGAAAAGTAGTCGGCAGTGATGACCGGGTCCGCAAAGCTGACACCGGTTGCCAGTCCGTTCAACGTAGCGGACTGATCCACATACGTCAGGTAATCGGGGTTCGTCTCGTTGAGATCATCGCGGATGGTCACGTACAGCGCGGGTACCGCGCCGACGTTTTGAACGGTGACAACATACTCCAGCGTTGCTCCGGCAATCGCCGCCCCTCCGTCAACGACGGAGACTTCCTTAACGATCGTCAAGGCTTGGGCGTCGCCCACAACAACGATTGTCGGTTCGGGTCCCGTCGCCGGATTACCGTCACCGTCAGTCAGGAGATTCGCGACCTCGGCACTGTAAACCGTGGCCTGATTCACGATCAGGCTGCCGCGGACAGCGGTAGCGTCAACCAGCAAGTCAAACTGCACGACAGCCGATTCGCCGGGTGAAAGAACACCCTCACCGGGTCCTGGTAACGGCAAGTCCGCGGAACTGACATCGATGCGTGCTGCAAGCGGGAACACGCCGCCATCAGGGCGACCGATAGCGGCACCATTCAAAGTGGTACTGTCGGCAACGTAAGAGGAATTGGCAGGGACGTCATCGAACAACTCAACAATCGTCGCCGGTATATTGCCGTTGTTGTATATCGTTATTGTGTATCGCAGCGTGTCGTCCGGATCGACGATGTTCGGTGAGCCGTTGTCGATCTGCAACACGGCAGACTTTTCAGCGAACAGCAGTGGGTAGTTGCCGACTACATCAAGCGTCGGGTCATCGGCCAGTTCTGTTCCTGGATCATCGGATGGTTGATCCGCGATGCCCTGGTCAACAGCACTGACGAATGCCTGGTTCGATATAATGGTGCCGTCCGGCACGTCCGCATTGACGACAACGTCGAACGTAATCGTGGCAACGTTATCGGCAATACCCGCATTCAATACACCAGGCGTCGTGTCCTCGGGCGCGTTGATCTGGATTCCGTCGATGAGCGCTGAGCTCGCACCATCTGGCACAGGTACGCCATTCAACATCGTGCTATTCGCGACGTATGTCGTGTTGGCTGGGATCTGGTCAACAATGTAGACATCCGTCGCGTTATCGGTGCCAACGTTTTGTACGGTGATCGTGTAACGCAGCGCCTCGCCTGCAAGTAATACGTTTGGATCACCATCGAGATAGGTCGAAATCTTCTCAACGATGAACGACGGTGCCGACTGAATCAGAATTTCGGTAGGATCTTCGTCGCCCGCAACGTCCGGGTCGGCCGCGCCGTTGATATTCGGGTCGTCACTCAGCGCGATCGGATAGCCGTTAAAGGTCGCCTCTGACTGGTTGAGAACAACACTGTCATTGGCAATGACGGGCGCCAGCTGAACCTCGAATACGATGAACAGGGTTTCGCCCAGTCCGCCAATACTCAGGTCGCTGATATCGAGCAGACCTGTTCCCGCACTACCGCCGTTTGCGTCGGAGTTATCAGTGCCGTTTGCGGCCGACGTAACATCGAGCGTTCCTGCCTGGAACATCGGCGTCGCATTCAGGCTGTCGAGCTCGTCAATAATATCGAAACCGTTAATCGGGGCATCGCCCAAGTTTTCGATTCGCAATGTGTAACGAATCGTATCGCCAGGCGTTGCGACGGTGCCCGGGTCCTCTCCGGTCGTCACATTCATGACCGTCTTCTCGAAGCGAAGTGCCGGCAGGTCGACTGTGACGCTGTGCGCGTCCTCGTGGTCCCCGACGCCCACGGTGCCGTCGGTCAACGTGCGCCTGTAGGTGGTCGTGGCGTCTTCGTTGAACCACTCGGTCGCGCCGGCCACGTTCGTCAGCGTGATGCCATCCTGGGAATCGGGGTCGAGCTGCGTGCGATACGCGATCATCAGACGCTCATTCACACCGATCACCGAGGCGGCGGTCAGCGTGTTAAACGTGAGCTCGCACGCGGCGCCGTCGTAGGCGAGCGAGTAGTCCGCCCCCTCGACCAGAGGACCTTTCCCCGGTACCGGTGTGACGCCATCCGCCGCGAACACGCGCGCGCTCAGAATCTCTGGCGTCGTGTCGCACATCCCGCCGGTCGGGCCGTCGGGCAGCCAGTCGACGAGCGTCACGTTGTACGCGTCGGACTCGCTCTCGTTCTGCACGCCGATGAAGAAATCTCCCCACTCTCCCAGACGCATCGTCGCCGGGCCCGTCTTCGCGACCGTAAGTCCCGGTGGCAACGTAAATTCCCCGACCAGGCCTGAGCTGTTGACGGTGTCGCCTTCTCTCGTGATGAATTCGTCGACGGCACTACCGTTGTCCAGAAAGCTCATCGCCAACGTGTAATCCACTCCATCGACGTTGAACGTCGTGGGGTCGGCCGAGGCGACGATCGTCACACGGTCCGTACACCCTTCTCCGGGTGGCGTCGGATAGGGACAAGGGTCGAGGTTGTTCGGGGTTTCCTCGTGGTTTAACGTGAAGGTGAAGTTCAATGGACCGGTTGGCACGCCGTCCACGGCAAGCACGAGCAGCACATCGAGCTGAGCCGAAATCAGGGAAGGAGGGCCGACCGCGAAATTCCGATGTGTAAACGTCCCGAGAGAAAAGTACGGGATGGGCCCTGGCAACGTGAACGGCGGCGGAATCGTTGCGGTGAAGTCATAGCCGCTTTGCGGGCCCGTCGTCGTGCCCCAGCTGATGCTCGAGATCGGGTCGCCGTTCGTGATGGCCGGATCGCCCGGCTGGATTCCGGGAACGTTATCCACCGGGTCACGCCAGGATCCAACAGCGGTTACGAACGTGATCTCGGCCGCCCACGCGCCCTCGGTCGGAACAAATAATGCGGCCGATGCAAGAAGCGATACACACAGGATTGTGAACAACTTCTTCATTGCGTTGCGACCGCGAGCAGCCGCAACACCAATCGTCGCGCGATACCACTGCAATGTAAGA
>CAYWBZ010000033.1:0-16292 GCA_964456535.1 uncultured Woeseiaceae bacterium
ATGGGCGGCGGTTCGCTATTCGTCAAGTCGCATCCCAAATCGACCAATCTATGGGTTGACGCACCACTTAACCCGGATGAGTCGTTTAGCCAAAGCATCGCTGTATTTGATGTGAATAATCTGGATGCGGGCTTCACCGTTCTGCCGATCGGTGAATGGGCGGATCTCGGCGAAGGACCAAAACGAGTCGTACAGCCTGAGTACAACAAGGCGGGCGATGAGGTTTGGTTCTCTGTCTGGAGTGGCAAGGAGCAGGAGTCTGCGATTGTTGTTGTCGATGACAAGACACGTGAACTCAAGGCCGTCATTAAGGGACCGGAAATCGTTACCCCGACAGGCAAGTTCAACATCTACAACACCTTGCACGATATTTATTAAAGGACTAAAGGAAAGCGATCATGAAACGCAGTAGCATCGTTCTCTTGTCTGCAGCATCGCTGCTGTTCTCGTCAGCCACCATTGCGGTGGCTGATGAGGGCAATGACCTGGTGAGCGCGCTCACCTCCGGCAAGACAGGAATCAATGTACGTGCTCGCTACGAGGGAGTGGATAAAGACAATGTTCTCAAGGATGCGAACGCCCTCACGGCAAGGCTACGTCTGAACTATCGGACCGGTAACTGGCAAGGTTGGTCCGCATTCGCGGAGTACGACAATGTCTTTCACGTAATTAGGGACTTCAACGCGGGCGGCGGTACGACACCGGCTAAAGATGGTGTCTACCAGACGGTAGCGGACCCCAAAGGGTCAGACCTTAATCAGTTGTATCTCGACTACAGCGTATCGGAAGACTGGAAGCTCCGTATCGGAAGGCAGCGTGTGCTGCTCGATAATCAGCGCTTTGTTGGTGGAGTTGGCTGGCGACAGAACGAGCAGACGTATGATGCGTTTGCGGTTTCGTCCTCGGCAATTCCAAAAACGGCTCTGACGTATGCGTACGTTGGTCAGGTACGCCGTATTTTCGGTCAAACGTCTTCGGCTGGCAGTATGAATGTCGATACGCATTTACTGAATGCGAAGGTCACGATCAATGACAGTTGGTCGGTTACGCCTTATTTCTACCTCATCGATAATCAGGATGCTGCGTCGACTTCGACCTCGACTTTAGGTGCTCGTTTTGCGGGCAACGTCAAAGTTGGTGAAGGTAAGATCGGGCTGGTAGCAGAGTTGGCGACGCAATCGGACGCGGGTAACAACCCGGTCAGTTACGACGCCGATTACGCGCACCTGAGCGCCCTGTGGTCGATGGACAACGGATTGTCTCTCGGGCTTGCATTCGAGTCACTGGGTACGGATAGCTCGAACTTCCAGTCATTCAGAACGCCATTGGCGACATTGCACGCGTTCCAGGGCTGGGCTGACATGTTCCTCACCACACCAGCCGCTGGCATCGAAGACTTATACCTAACAGCCAAATTTAAAGCTGGTAACTGGAATCTGACGGGCGTCTATCACGACTTTTCCGCCGAAACCGGCAGTTTTGATTACGGCACAGAGCTTGATATCTCTGCAGGCACGAAGATCTCGAAGAATTACGGACTCCTGTTCAAGGGTGCCTTCTTCTCGACAGATTCATTGTCTTATGTGGATACAAACAAGTTCTGGATCATGTTCACAGCTAACTACTAGAGCGCAGTAGAAGGCTGTAACAGCGGGGCCTCGTTCGCGAGGCCCCGTTTTTTTATGCCTTCTTCAGGCAGCTTCGTGATTTTCCAGGTCGACCGGCGTCTTGAACCAGTCCGGCTTCACGATCAGGAGATCGCAAGGCAGGTGCTCGAGCGTGCGCTCTGCAGTCGCGCCAATGAACAGGCGTTTCCAGCGATTTCTTGCTACGGCGCCCATGACGACAACGTCGGCACCGATATTCTCTGCGATTGCCGGCAATTCTTCGTGCGTCAGTCCCGCGATCAGATGCGCCTTGTCGTCATCAACCTTGTGAAACTCGGTGATTTCCTTGAAGCGTTTTTGATGATCTTCATGCATCTGCTGCTCGATCTCATCGAAGGGCAGAGACACCGGGATGTAAGCGTTAGCCGTTGCCGTGGCAACAGCGATTCGCGGGTCATAGGAATGAAACGCGTGTACTTCGCCGCCAACGCTGTCAGCGAGTAATTTGCTTAGCTGCAAGATTTCATCATCAAGCGCAGCGGGCTTGTCGTGCTGATTCATGGGGTCGATCGCCGCAAGAAAAACGGGCGTGTCGGAGAATTTACTCGGATTGACCAGCCACAAGCGAGTCGGGCAGGTTCGGATAAGATTCCAGTCCGTATTCGTGAGCAGTGCGCGTGCTACGGCTGAATGATGGTGCGTGTCTTTGATGACAATGTCGGCATCTGTAGCCACCGCGTGCCTGACCACACCTTCGTGCAGTGGGTGATCCCAAACAGCAGATGTTTTGACCGTGATTCCATCCGCACGAAGAGGTTCAGCGAGTACTTCCAGATATTTTTGCTGACTCTGGATTACTTCATCTCGAGCTTTTTCGAGCGAGGGTGAATCGAACAGCCTGTCGCCGCTCAGGTATTCATTGTAGTAGCAGACGAGTAATTCGACTTCTGCTCCAGTTTTTTTTGCCAGCCAAGACGCACGGCGAAGTCCGGGTTGATCCTGTGTAGTCGGGTCAATTACGGCCAGAACCTTTGAGATTTCCTTCATTTTCACACCTGACAAAGTGTTGATTAATGGTCAATGTTTCATAACCAGCATACGCGCCGACTTACAGCAATCCATAAGGCGTGTTGCCTAAGGGCTATCGGTTTCTACCTATCGTGCGATAGGTGGATTTACTGATTCTTGGCGCCGGATTCAGCGATAAGATGGTCAGGCAAATGCACTGAGGAGGTCATAATGACCGGTGGGTCGAACGACGCGCTACGCGCGGAGCTTCAAGCAAAGAAGCAAGAGCTGTCATCACGCCTGGAACGAATCACGGCGAACCTGCAACGTGGTTTTGATTCAGACTCGAAAGAGATGGCAAAAGAGCTTGAAGATTCGGAAGTGGTGGACGCACTTGGCAATGAGGCACGTTCAGAAATTGCGAAGATTTCCGCAGCGTTGGTTCGCCTGGAGAATGGTCGCTATGGAGTATGCACTGAGTGTTCCGAGCCGATCGAGGCTGACCGCATCAAAGTTTATCCCTATGCGGACGAGTGTATTGACTGTGCCCGGTTTGATGAACACCGCAGGGCTCGAATATAGGTTCAGTCTTGCAGGTTGCCGCTTCGCTTCGCGGCCTAAGGCACCCATGGGGCATAAAGCCGCTCCTACGCGGTCATGTGCATTTTGACGAGGTCAGCGAGTGACCTTGCCTGCATTTTTTCCATGACTCTTGCGCGGTGAATCTCGACTGTTCGCTGGCTGACACCGAGTTCGTAGGCAATAACTTTATTGGGCTTTCCGGTAACTACGAGTTCAAATACCTCGCGCTCCCGATTCGTGAGGCGATCCAGTCGCAGGGAAACTTCAGCGTGTTGTTGCTGGGCTTCGCGGCGTTCCTCATCGGTCGCCAGTGCTTCACGAATACGATCCAGTAGTTCCTGATCACGAAAGGGTTTTTGGATGAAATCGACGGCGCCCTTCTGCATCGCTTCAACGGCCATTGGCACGTCGCCGTGACCAGTAATAAAGATGATGGGGAGCGTGTTTTCACGCTTGATCAGCTCTTCCTGCAGCTCAAGGCCGCCCAGCCCGGGCATGCGGATATCGAGGACCAGACACCCAGGACGTTGATCGTCCACTTTTTCCAGAAATTCGTCCGCGGAGCCGAATATTTCATGTTCCAGATTGACCGAGTCCATGAGTGCTTGCATGGCAAATCGGATGGCAGCATCGTCATCGACGATAAAAACCGTCGGCGATTGTTTCGTTTGCGTCATCATTGGCGATAGATTGGACCAGAAAGAATGACATTTTGCGAGTATTTTGAATCATTCGGAGCAGAACACGCGCTCTTTAGCTCATTTTGTACATATTCCGCTTGTTTGGTCATTAGTCGAGACTCTTCGTGAATCGCTTTGCCGCGACCGTCATTGCGACGATGGTAAAGCCGATCAAATAGGTAAGATCGGGCCAAAGCTCGCCGACCGGAGCCTCTCGCAACATGATGCCACGAGTCAGGCGGATAAAATGCGTCGTTGGCAGCACTTCACCGATGTACTGCGCTACGGCCGGCATACCATCAAATGGAAACATGAAGCCGGACAGCAATATTGATGGCATCAAGATGAATACGGTTACCTGCATTGCCTGAAATTGCGTGTGCGTCGTTGTTGAGATCAATAATCCCAATGCGAGGTTTGCAGCAATGAATGCCGAGCCGGCAATATAGATGTCGGCCACGCTGCCGCGGATAGGAACATCGAACAGAAGTCGCCCTACGCCGAGGATAATCGCCAATTGCAGCAATCCGATCGCAATGTAGGGCGTGACTTTGCCAATCATAAGCTCGGCCGAGGTGACCGGCGTGTTAATCAATAATTCGAGATTGCCGCGTTCACGTTCGCGGACGATGGCGACGGCGGTGAATAACATCATGGTCATCATCAGAATAATGCCCATTAGCCCTGGCACGATATTGACGGGCGTACGCCGCTCGGGATTGTAGTAGGGGCGGACTTCGATCAAGCCCTGTTTTTGTTGCTTGAGGGGTGCCGAGTCAAACTGGATGGGCATGAAACGCAACTGATTGGCGACGCCCAAAATCGTCGGGTCACTACCGTCAACGAATATTTGCACGGCTGCGCGATTCTTGTCGGCAACACGACGGTCAAAGTCGGCCGGGATCATAACGCCCAGCGAAATTTTTCCGCGCCGTAGCAAAACCTCGAGATCCGCCGGAGTTTCCGCTGTCTCAACAATATTAACGACTTGCGACGCACGTAGCTCGGAGACGAACTGCTGTGACAGATGGGTGCCGGCTTGGTCTGCCACCGCCGTTCTCAGATTTCGGACATCGGTATTAATGGCGTATCCGAACAAGAGAATTTGCATGATGGGCAAGCCAAATACCATGCCGAATGTCAGCCTGTCGCGGCTTAATTGCACGACTTCCTTCTTGATGATGGCGCCAAGGCGTGACAATGACTTCATTTTCCATTCTCCCCGGGTTTCATAGTGACCGCGACGAATACGTCCTCAAGCGTTGGGGTAGCCATCTGCGTGTCGCCGGAAACGTTTCTGCTTTCAAGTGCGCGCTGCACGATTTCAATCGGATTAGTGTGGCTTTCAGGAATTAACACTCGAAGCCTTACGCCGAGCTGCGTTACGCTGGCGATCTCCGGTCGTTCATCGATCGCGACCTGAGCCGCGTACGGATCGTCTGCCAAAACCTCGATAACGTGCATTCCTGTGGCTGCCTGCAGCTCCTGTGGCGTTCCATCGGCAACCTTTACGCCATGGTCGAGAATAGCGAGGCGATGGCAGCGCTCAGCTTCATCCATGTAATGCGTGGAAACCAGAATGGTCGTGCCGGTCTGGGCGAGGCGGAAAAGGTTGGCCCAGAAGTCACGACGACTCTGCGGGTCAACTGCGCTCGTTGGTTCGTCGAGTAGCAGCAGTTCCGGATGGTGCAACACGGCACAGGCGAGGGCGAGGCGCTGTTTTTGGCCGCCGCTCAAAGTACCCGCAAGCTGATTGCGCTGCGGGATCAGGTCGTACTTCTCGAGTAGTTCGTCAACACGGGGTTTTCTGTCGGCCGCCGGGTATGAATATATCTCGGCAATAAATTTCAGGTTTTCCCGAACGGTCATGTCGCCAAACAGTGAGAATTTCTGTGTCATGTAGCCGATTTGCGGTTTTAGCAAGTCGGCATTGCCCGGAATCTTCGTCCCGAGCACATCAGCAGATCCTTCCGTCGGAGTCAGCAATCCGCACAGCATGCGTATGGTCGTCGATTTGCCTGAGCCATTTGGCCCAAGAAAACCGTAGATTTGTCCGCGCGGAACATTGAGGTCCAGTTCGCTGACGGCACGCAGATCACCAAATTTCTTGGTCAGACCTCGAGCTTCGATGGCAAATTCAGATGACATGCTCAGTCCAGCTCAAATTCGACTTCGACCGGGACGCCGTCGGGCAGGCGATCGCGCTCCTCGAGAATGTCGACTTTTGCGATGTAGCTCAGGCGACCTCGATCTCGTTCTGTCAGGGCGAAGTAGGGTGTGAAAGCGGATTCGCTCGCAACCCACCGAACCTGACCTGCGATGGGGACATCCAGGCCATCAACATAAATTTGTGCTTTCGTGCCGGGTGTAATTTGCACACGAAGAAGCTCCGGAACATATACGCGGGCATACGGTTGCTCGCCCCCGAGCATAACCAGGACAGGTTGCCCAATACCCGGTCGCTCTCCCGTTTCAAACAGGCGGCTGTCGACAACACCGTCGACCGGTGCAATAAAAACGTGTCTCTCTACATCTATTTGTGCGGCATCGCGCCGGGCTTCAGCCTGATTGACGGCCTGCTCGGCTTGCGCGAGTTCCTCGATAGTCGTACCGGCGAGCAATTCTTCGAGTTGCGCGAGCCGCAGCTTCAGTGTCGCCTGAGATGCATCAAGGGCCGCATTGGTTTTGTCCAGCGCTTCAGTGGATGCAAGTCCGCGTTGATAGATCTCACTTATTCGCGAGAGTTCGCTCTGCCGAAAATCGAGGTCCTGCGTTGCGCCTTCCACGGTCGCACGTGCGGCGGTGATTTGTTCGCTGCGCGGGCCGCGTATCATTTCATCCATGCGTGCTTTGGACTGCAGGTATAGCGCTTCGGCATCGGCCAAGCGCGCCGTCGCTCGTGCATCGTTTTGTCGCAGTAGTTTCTGCCCTGATATGACGGCCTCTCCTTCAGCGACGATGATCTCCACGATCGGTTCGCTGAACTCGGCTGTTAGCTCGATGCGATCGGATGCCAGTTCACCGACGACTCGATTACTGTCGTCAGAAGGGGAGCAGGCAATTAACGCGCAAGCTGCAAGCAGCGCTATAAACATTCCTTTCATTCTCTTGCTCCGCTCACGCCTTGATGTGCGTGAGTAACATGTCGATTTGAGTTTCAATGAGTTTGTCCGTGTCGAGTTCGCGGGTTTTGAAAACGATGCCCCAGATAACGGAAAGCATGACCGGCGCCAGGAACAATTGCGGCAGCTCTGTAATCACGCTTTTTCGGAATTCACCTCGCTCGACACCACGCTCGACAAAGCCGGTGATTGCGGCGAGCCCCTTCGCGACGACGTTTTCGTAGTAATAATCGACCAGGTCAGGATGTCGCGGTCCCTCGGAGATGAGCAGACGAATGACGATTGCAACCGGTGATCCGGGGACCTGTTTCATGAACGACAATAGTGGCCCGCGAATAAAGTCCTCTGATGAAAGGTCGGTTGATTCGATGTTGCCAATCAACCGGTCAATACGACGAATAACTACGCTCTTAACAACAGCCTTGAAAAGCTCTTCCTTGGTCTTGAAATACAGATACATGAGCCCTTTGCTGACGCCGGCCCGTTTGGCAACTTCCTCGACACGGGTCGCGGCATAGCCTTTCTCGGCGAAGGCCTCAAGAGCAGCCTGGGTGATCTCTTGTGGACGATCTTCCTTGCGCCTTTGATAGCGTGGTTTGGTCATTTCCGTGCACTTAATGACTCAGGGGTCAGTAAGTATAGTTAATGACCTGCCGGTCAGCAAGCTTCTTTTCTGTAAACTGTGGGCTGTGTCAAAACTGCCTGGCTACTGGCGCCAGAGGCGAAGGTTTCGGGGGCGGTCCTCGAAGTTGCTGCGAAACGGATTGATATCAATACCTCCACGACGCTGATAGCGCGCGTAGATACTCAGTTTCTCCGCATGACAGCGATCCTGAATATCGACGAACATTCTCTCTATGCAGGCTTCGTGGAAATCATTGTGTTCGCGAAATGACACGATGTATTGCAGCAGCGATGCTGGATCGATCTTCGGGCCGCTGTAGTGAATGGCGATGCTGCCGATATCGGGCTGCGCTGTGACGGGACACAGGCTGCGCAACAAGTGGCTGTGCAGTTCTTCCTGAATATCAGTTGTCGGATCGCACTTCAACAGCGTCGAATCCACCTCCCAGGCGTTGCAACTCACCGTTAGTTCGTCCAGGCAGGAGCCGGGCAGTCGAAATGCGGTGTTGGCCTCCGTATCGGTGACCCGAGCTATACTCACTTCGACGGGCCCGCCAGCACAGGCTGAGAGATCTTTTGTTATGGCATCGGCCACGTCGCCTGGACCGTCAAACTGACTCATGGCAAACGAGCCGAGGTAGAGCTTCAGCGACTTCGACTCTATCAAGCTTGGTGAATCGGCCGGGATTCGGATCTCCGCTGTCGCAACAACCGGCATATCTCCCGGACCCAGCCAGGTCAATTCCCAGGCATTCCAGATGTCGGTACCGTGAAACGGCAATTTGCCGTCCGGCGTACTGGCAATAATGGATTGGCGGCTCTCGCTTCGAGCAATCGCGAACAGAACATCGGGTTGGTATTTGTTCGGATAGTCGGTTTCCCGGCCTAGCGGTAGCTTGTGGTCTGTCACGAATAGGGTCCTGAAACGAAATTCGCGGGTATTTTGCAGCATTAAGCAACGGAATTGCTGAATACTTGTGTAAAATACCCAGCCTTTTTCGAACCCTGTCATTTTTCAATTTGCTCATCTTGAGCGGAGTCCAGATTCATGTGTCCTGCAAACGATATTTCCGGATCCAGCCGCGGTTACATTATTCCAATCGGCGGCGCTGAAGAAAAACTAAATAGCCCGGATATCCTGAATCGATTTATCGAGGTTTGTGGTGGTCTGGATGCCCGAATCGGCATCATCCCGACCGCATCCGAGCTAGAAGATACGGGACGCAATTACGAGAAGCTGTTCCGCAAGATCGGCGTGAAGCACACCCGTGTTCTGCCTTTCATTACTCGCGAAGATTGTCAGGAAGGCGTAGACGTTGATTACATCGAAAAGTGTGACGGCGTGTTTATGACCGGTGGCAACCAGCTAAGACTTTCCACCACGTTAGGAGGCACGAAAGTCGCTCAGCTTATTCGTCGCCGTAACGCACATGGCATGCATGTGGCTGGAACGTCGGCTGGCGCTGCTTTTATGCCAGAGCACATGATTGCTGGCGGTTCAGAAGGTAGTACGCCGAGCCCGGATATGGTGACGATGGCGCCCGGTCTGGGTTTAACCAACGCATTCATCATTGATCAGCATTTTCGTCAGCGCGATCGCCTGGGACGATTGTTGACTGCGCTGGCTTACAACCCGTTTGCCGTTGGCATCGGGCTGGACGAGGACACGGCAGCATTTATTCGTCCGGGCGACGAGCTTGAGGTCGTGGGCAGCGGAGGAATCACAGTAATTGATCCCACCCACCTCAGTTATTCTTCAATGGATCGTGCACATCGGGGTGATCCGGTTTGTTTGATCGACATCACGCTGCACATACTGGTTGCGGGTGGTCGCTTTGATATCGTTTCACGCGAAGCGCATGCTGCCGAGTGACAGCAGCAAGAAAATAACAACAGGCTTCAATCATGAAAATTGAGAGTACCAATGTATTTGTCGGGCCGAGCATGTACGCCCATTTTCCGGTTATCCGCCATGTGCTGGACCTCGGTGTGCTCGAAGAGTGGCCGACAGGTCGCCTGGGCGAGGACTTTATCGGACCGTTGCTCGAGGTACTCCCTGGCCTGCATGAACACGGCTGTTCGTACAGAGAACCGGGTGGCTTCGTGCGCCGAATGCGGGAGGACGAAGGTACGTGGTTGGGCCACGTCATGGAGCATGTGGCGATCGAATTGCAAAACGTAGCGGGCTCAGATGTCACTTACGGACGCACACGTTCGATCGATGGCCGACCTGGTTTTTACAACATGGTGTTCCAGTACAAGGATGCCGCGGTTGGACGCGAAGCCTCTGAGCTCGCGCTGCAACTGATACACAGTCTGCTTCCTTCCGAATTAGCACTTGAAGACGCACCTGACGACGAATGGGATTTTGCCGATGTGCGCGATCGCTTTATTCGTTATGCACAGCGGCGTGAGTTCGGACCGAGTACGGCATCGCTCGTCAAAGCGGCGGAAGATCGCGATATCCCATGGCTGCGTTTGAACCGCTACAGCCTTGTTCAATTCGGTTACGGTCGATATCAACAGCGTATCCAGGCGACTACGACCAGCCGCACGAGCAATATTGCGGTCGAACTGGCCAGCGACAAAGAAGAAACCAACACCATCTTGCGTGATCTCGGATTACCAGTACCGAAACAAATCATGGTGCGCACCCGGCGAGATGCGGTACGTGCAGCAAAGAGGATCGGGTTCCCCGTTGTTACGAAACCTTTGGCCGGCAACCACGGTCGCGGAGTCGCTATCAATCTGCGCACGGATGAAGAAGTCGAAACGGGCTTTGAGAAAGCGAGCGAGCATGGTCGTACGATAATTGTTGAGAGCTACATTGAGGGATTCGATCACCGCATTCTTGTTGTTGACGGCGAACTGGTCGCTGCTGCGAAGCGCGTTCCCGGCCACGTGGTTGGCGATGGCAAGCATACGATCGAACAACTTGTTGACACAGTTAATGAGGACCCAAGGCGCGGTGTAGGGCACGAAAAAGTTCTAACGCGACTGGAGTTTGACAACCAGGCAGAGCGTCTGTTGGCGAAGCTTGGCTATGATCACGGTACGGTGCCAGAGAAAGACGAGGTCGTATTCCTGCGCTCGACCGCGAACCTGTCGACGGGTGGTACCGCGATTGATGTCACAGACATCATGCATCCGGACAATCGCGAAATGGCGATTCGGGCGATCAAAGCCATCGACCTCGACATCGGCGGAGTCGATTTTCTGACCCGTGATATCACGGAATCGTATCGTGACGCTGGCGGTGGCATCTGCGAAGTTAACGCAGGCCCGGGTTTTCGAATGCATGTGGCGCCGAGTGAAGGCACGCCACGCGATGTAGCCGGCCCGGTTCTCGATATGCTGTTTCCGCCCGACTCGCCGAGCCGGATTCCGATCGCGGCGGTAACCGGAACTAACGGCAAAACGACAACGTCACGCATGCTGGCGCACATTCTGAAGATGTCCGGTCGAACCGTTGGTCTGACATCGACTGACGGTGTTTATATCGACGGTAATCTCAGCGTGCCGGGCGACATGACCGGCCCTGTTTCGGCGCAAATGATCTTGCGCGATCCCTCCGTGGACGCAGCCGTTATGGAAACGGCACGTGGCGGCATGTTGCGCAGTGGCCTGGGTTTCCAGACCTGTAACGTCGCAGCCTGTTTGAATGTCACCGCAGATCATCTGGGATTGCGCGGCATCGATACGCTGGAGCAGTTGGCAGAGGTTAAGCGCGTGCCAATCGAAATCGCAACGGATGCAGCGGTGCTCAACGCGGACGATGTAAATTGTTTGCAGATGGCCGACTACACCGATGCCGAGAAACTCAGCTATGTGACGATGAACCCGGCCCACCCGTTGGTGAAGCAGCACATCCAGGCGGGCGGTCAGGCATTCGTGCTCGAGCAGGGCATGAATGGTCATATGATTTCGATTTATGACAACGAAACGCATACGCCGCTCGTGTGGACACACCTGATTCCGGCAACCATTGAAGGTCGCGCACTACACAATGTGCAGAACGCCATGTTCGCGGCGGCACTGGCCTACAACATGGACATCGGGCTCGAAGACATCCGCCACGGTCTGCGCACCTTCGACTCGTCGTTCTTCCAGGCTCCGGGCCGCACGAACATTTACGACGAGCATCCGTTCCGCGTCATTCTCGACTACGCTCACAATCCTGCGGCGGTTACTGCAATGTGCGGGCTGGTTGATCGTTTCGATGTAGAAGGGCGCAAAATTGTGGTCCTGTCCGCACCTGGCGACCGTCGTGACGAAGACATCCGTGAGATCGCGGAAATCGCAGCGGGTCATTTCGATCATTTTATCTGCCGTTGTGATGACAACCGTCGTGGGCGTGGTGAGGATGAAGTTGCGGTAATGCTGAAGAACAAGTTGCTCGAAGAGGGGATTTCGACGGATCAGATTGAAGTCGTCCCGGATGAGCAGGAAGCGACGAGCCATGCACTCGAAATGGCCGAAGCCGGCGACCTGATTCTCGTGCTTGGCGACAATACCAAGCGCACCTGGAAACAGATTATTTATTTTAACTCCGGCGCACACACCGAAGACTCGGGGAAGAAAACGACGGCAACGATGAACTTGCCGGAAACTGGCGGTTTCAAGATAGACGGCGACCTCGAGATCATCAGCGATGAACGCGGCGTGCGTATTGCACGCGATGAAGGCGATTAAAGCGGCATCATGGAGTTTCTTGACGCTCGCAGACTGACGGGACCCAGCCTGATTTTTGATGGGCCGGGGGCAATCCTCGACGTCAGTTGCTCAGCCGAAGAAGCTGATCGGCTAATACCGGTTTGGCAGGCAAACGTTGAGCGCATGCTGGCAGAGCTCGGCTGGAGCGAGGCAGAATTCTCATCACGAAAGCTGCTGGGCGGCGTGAGCATGGCGTTTTCAGCACCCATCGATGCCCTGTACGCGGCGTCCGAAATCAACGAGTGGGCATGGGCTGCGAGTGCGCACGAACTTGGCGAAGATGTTGAGCTTCCTGAGTTTCAGGAAACAGCCGATACGATTCGCAATTCGACAGCGGAAGAGGCAAATCCGCCTTTAATGAGGTTAATTAAAGACGCCGCAAGCCACGGCAAAACGCTGCTATGGGATGACGATGAGGTTTCCGTCGGTCTCGGCAGCGGTTCAAGAACCTGGGCCGTGCGCGAAATCCCTGACGAGTTGCAGTGGGATCAGCATCACGATGTGCCGATTGGCCTCGTGACGGGCACCAACGGCAAGACAACTACTGTGCGTTTGGCGACGCACATCGCTCGTACCGCCGGGAAAAACGTCGGTTTGAGTTCGACAGACTGGATCGCTGTTAATGAGCGGGTTATTGACCGGGGTGACTGGTCAGGACCGGGTGGTGCACGTGCGGTATTGCGAGAGCGGGAAGTGGATGTCGCCATTTTGGAATCAGCACGAGGTGGTTTGCTTCGTCGCGGACTTGGCGTCGACCGGGCGGACGCAGCTCTCATCACCAATATTGCCGAGGATCACCTTGGCGACTTTGGTTCCCATAACCTCGCAGAGCTGCTGGATATCAAGTGGATAATTAGTCGCGCGGTACGGGAAACAGGCCGGCTTATCCTGAATGCGGACGATGCTTTGCTACGCGCGAAGGCAAAGGAGTTCGACGGCACCATTGTCTGGTTCAGCCTCGATCCTGATAACGAACTCATAGCCGCAGCCAGTCGGGACGGCGACCTTTGCTTTCTTTATGAGGGCGACGAGTTACTCAAGATCGAAGCGGGAGAGCGCGAACTCATCTGCCATAGCGACGAAATTCCGATCTCAATGGGTGGGGCCGCTCGCCACAACGTTGCGAATTCACTGGCCGCAGCAGCGCTGACGTACTGCATCGGTTTTTCAATCGACGCTATTCGTGACGGCTTGAAGACCATGGAGCAGGACGAGAATCCGGGCCGCTGCAATATTCATGAAGTCGACGGTAAGAAGGTATTGATCGATTTCGCACACAATCCTGCCGCGATGCACGCTCTTTTCGATATGGCTGTAGCTATTCCGGCGAAACGCCGGGTCCTTTGCTTCGGTCAGGCGGGTGACCGTCCCGACGATCTTATTCGCGAAATGACGCGTGATGCCTGGGCGATCGGACTTGATCAGGTCATGATCTCAGAACTGGCCGACTATCACCGTGGTCGCGAGCACGGCGATGTATTCACCGTTATCAAGAATGAATTGCTCGCGGCTGGCGCCGACACATCTCAGGTGCATCATCATGAAGAAGAGATGGAGTCATTCTTGGCTGCGCTTGAGTGGGCGGAGCCAGGTGACCTGGTGATCATGCTGGCTCTCGGCGGAGCGGCGCCGATACAAACGCAGCTTAAGAGATTGGGCGCAAAATAAAATCGGCGATTTTTTCAGCTATGGGAATCGTATTAGCTGGAGACATTATATCGCCAGCGAGAATATGCGAACTCGGCGAATCTGTCTCGAGTACCGGAATCAATTCTTTTTGTGGTGATTGAATGACTGCAAAGGCAGATTGTAGCGCCGCTACCGATATGACCTCGTCGTCGGGCGAATAATACACCTGTAATCGGGGAGCTTTCTCGGTCTCAATTTTCGCTCTTGCCCGGTCGACGACGCGGATTACCTGTACCAGGGTTCTCGACGGGTAACTCGTCGTCCAATATTTTTCCTGCAGCTCGTTGTGGGCTTCCCAGGAGCGTGTTTCGCCGGACATAATCCGTAGCAGCAAGGGTCCACCAGGGCCTGTGATCCACATCGCCTTCGGATCGGCGGGTCCGAAATTGGGTGACAACAAGATCAAGGAATCAACCGATTGCATAGTCGGGTGGTCGAGCATGGACAGTGCCAACGCCGATCCATTCGACATGGCAATAACCACAATTTTTTGACCTATCAGATGACCGATAGTGAGTGCATTTGCGACGTCATCGAGCCATGCCTCTGCGCTGACATCGACCAGCGCGTTTGACTTCAAGCCGTGTCCCGAGAACCGAGTCTCGAACAAGTTGGCACCCAGTCGTTTCGCGACCAATTCAGCAAGCGGTGCGCTTTCCTGGCGTGAGGCCGAAAAGCCATGCAAGGCGACAACGGACCACTCGGTTTGCTGTTCTTCATCGTACCAGGTAAGCCGCTTTTCCGTGCCCGGGATCAGGTCGGCCGGCGATTCGAGCAACAAGGCCTGAAGGTCAGGGCTTTCGTCAATCAGCGGAACGTAGTCAAGGCGAGCCGGTGTGGTTCCCAGCAATACCATAGCAATCGCAACGGCGACCGCAATGAACAGCTTACCGCGTCGTTTCATTCGAGGCTCAGGATCTTGTTCCAGTGTTTCTTCTCAACCGGCATGATTGACAGCCGATTCCCCTTGCGCGTCAGAATCATATCTTCCAGGCTCTTCTCTGCCTTGATCTCAGCCAGTGTAATATTGCGTGACAATTTCCGGACAAACTCTACATCGACCAGGATCCAGCGCGGGTTTTCTTGCGTGCTCTTGGGGTCGAAGTATCGCGATGTCTCGTCAAACTGTATTGGGTCCGGATAAGGCTCGCTCGCGACCCGGGTAATACCGACGATGCCCGGTTCCTTGCAGTTCGAGTGATAGAAGAAAATCTCGTCACCGATTCTCATGTCATCCCTCATCATATTGCGGGCCTGATAATTGCGAATGCTGTCCCACATTTCGCGACCGTCTTTTTGCATGTGGTCGATGCTGTAAACGTCGGGTTCCGACTTCATTAACCAATAGGCCATAGCGTGACTTTGCATCCTTTCCGGGTTCGGGACCGGGCAGTTTAGCACGCCGAGAATTGTCTATTTGGGGTGGTCGCTGTGGTAGGATTGCGGCTCCAAAATGATGCTTAGAGGGAAGTATCGGATGGCCAACATGCTGGCAAATATCTTCGGCTCATCGCCCGTAAGACCGCTGGAAAAACACATCGGTATCGCTTATCGATGCGCCAAGCAACTACAGCCGTTTTTCGCCGCAGCGATTAAAGGCGACTGGGATAAGGCGCTTGCGGCGCGCAATTTGATCGAGAGATATGAGCACGAAGCGGACAATCTGAAAAAGAAGATCCGGCTGCAATTACCGAAGAGTCTATTCATGCCCGTTCCCCGGGAGGACCTGCTCGAACTGTTGCTGGTACAGGATAAAATCGCAAACCGTACCAAGGATGTATCGGGTCTGGTTGTGGGTCGCCGCTTGCAAATACCTGATCAAATTGCTGAGCAGTTTCTGGAATTCGTCGCGCGGAATGTCGATGCCGCGAAGCAGGCCCGCAAGAGTGTCCGTGAACTCGACGAATTATTCACGGCGGGTTTTCGCGGTGCTGAGGTCGACCTGGTTGAGGGCTTAATTGAAGAACTCGACCAGATAGAAACCGATACCGACGAAAGACAGGCCGCATTGCGAGCCGCCCTGTTTCAAATTGAAAAAGATCTGAATCCAATTGACGCCATGTTCATGTACAAGGTCATTGAATTGACTGGCGAAATTGCAGATATGGCCGAGCGTGTTGGTCGTCGACTCGAGCTGTTGCTCTCACACTAATCAAGAATAACTAATCGGGGGCCATCAGTGACCCTCGGGAGCGAGTAATGGAAGCGCAACACATCTACATCGGTCTTGCTGCCGCGTTCGGGCTTTTTATGGCCTGGGGGATTGG
>CAYWBZ010000034.1:0-4218 GCA_964456535.1 uncultured Woeseiaceae bacterium
TGTGAGCATCAGAGCCCTTGCCACCGCAGTTGCCATCTTCGATGTATTTCTTGGCGTTATCCCAGGCACCACCACCGGCAGTCATTGAGATCGCCAGGAACAGACCTGTAACAATCGTTCCGAGGAGCAATCCGCCGAGTGCTTTCGGGCCCAGCAACAGGCCAACTGCCAGTGGTACAAGAATCGGCAGCAGCGACGGTACGATCATTTCCTTGATCGCAGCCTTGGTCAGCAGATCAACAGCACGGCTGTAGTCCGGCTTGCCGGTACCTTCCATGATGCCCTCGATCTCGCGGAACTGGCGACGCACTTCCTGAACCACGGAGCCTGCAGCGCGGCCGACAGCTTCCATCGCCATCGCGCCGAACAGGAATGGCACCATGCCGCCGAGAAAGAGGCCAATGATGACCATGTGGTCGTCGAGGTGGAACACGGCGTCAAGACCCGCTGTATCCAGTGCGTGGGTGTAGTCGGCGAACAAGACGAGCGCCGCAAGACCGGCAGAACCGATGGCGTAGCCTTTGGTTACTGCTTTGGTGGTGTTGCCCACAGCGTCAAGCTGATCAGTGATCTTGCGAACTTCCGGTGGCAGTTCTGCCATCTCGGCGATGCCGCCCGCGTTATCTGTGATCGGACCAAACGCGTCCAATGCAACAACAACACCCGTCATCGACAGCATTGCTGTCGCTGCAATTGCGATGTTGTAGAGGCCGCCCAGTTCAACGCCAGCCGGCGCCAACGCAAAAGTGCCGTAGATGGCGGCGCAAACGGAGATCACTGGCAGAGCAGTGGCTTTCATCGAAATGCCGAGGCCCGCGATGATGTTGGTGGCGTCACCTGTAAGCGATGCTTCAGCAATCGTCTTAACAGGAGCGTATTCGGTGCTGGTGTAGTACTCGGTGATAACAACCAGCGCCGCCGTCAAGGCAAGGCCGATCAGTGCCGAGTAAAAAATGCTCATCGCAACTGCGCTGTCAGCAAACATTGTCGTAGTAACAAAGTAGAAAGCTATTGCGGCAAGACCACCTGCAACGATCATGCCCTTGTATAGTGCCCCCATGACTTTGCCGCCATCCGACGTCTTAACGAAGAACGTACCGATGATCGATGCGACGATTGAAACAGCGCCAAGTACCAGGGGATAAACAACGGCCGAAGCACCGTAAGCAGAAGTTGCGGCGATCAGTCCGCCAAGCAACATGGTGGCAATGATCGTAACCGCGTAGGTCTCGAACAGGTCAGCGGCCATTCCCGCGCAATCACCAACGTTATCGCCGACGTTATCCGCGATTACGCCCGGGTTGCGTGGATCGTCTTCCGGAATACCGGCTTCGACCTTACCTACAAGGTCAGCGCCAACATCGGCGCCCTTGGTGAAGATGCCGCCGCCCAGTCGAGCGAAGATGGAGATCAATGATCCACCAAATGCGAGGCCAACCAGCGCGTGAATTGCGTGTTCAGCCGTGTAGCCCATTTTCAGCAGCACCAGGTAATAACCGGCAACACCAAGCAGACCCAGGCCAACGACGAGCATGCCCGTGATAGCGCCGCCGCGAAATGCGACATTGAGTGCCGGATTGACGCCCTTGGTAGCCGCCTCAGCGGTGCGAACGTTGGCGCGTACCGAGACGTACATGCCTATATAGCCCGCAAGCGCGGAAAGAATAGCGCCAATAGCGAATCCAATAGCGGTCGCCCAACCAATAACCGGTGTCAGACCGAGGACCAGGAACAATGCGACACCTACAGCGCCGATCGTCATGTATTGACGATTCATGTAGGCATTCGCGCCTTCCTGAATCGCTGCCTGGATCTCCTGCATCCGGCTGCTGCCAGTCGGTTGCTTAATAATCCACTGTGTGGAAAGAAGTCCAAACAGTATTGCGAGTGCAGCTGCACCGATCGAGAGCCAAAGGGCCATCTCGTTAGTCATCAGATTGTCTCCTGACTGTGTTTCGAAAGATTAAACGCCGCCGCCATCACCCATTTATGAAAACAGGCGCAAGGGCATCGTTCAGTAAAATCACGTTTTTATTTTTTGCGGTAGCTGCGAGCGCTCCCAGACTTGACGTCCAGCTCGCAACAGGCCGCGCATCATACCACAAATTTTGTCCCGATCAGCGGCTTGACGGGCTTGTTCTTGAGCTTGGCGACCTTCGGTAAACCGTTGATATATGGAGGATAATTCTCTCCCTTGATCAAAGGTTCCAAATAGCGGCGGCCGGCCTGGGTGATCCCAAAGCCGTCCTTGGTGATGTAACGGCGGGGCAGCATCTTTTCCTTATTGGCGATGCGCCCGAGAGGCGCCGATTCGATCACCCATCGATACGGTTTGTCCGAGACCCGTTTGATGACAGGCATGACGGCTGTTTTTCCCTGCAGGGCGTATTGAACTGCTGCTTTGCCCACTGCGTACGCCTGCTTCACGTCGACATCGGAGGCGATGTGGCGGGCCGAGCGTTGCAAATAGTCGGCGATAGCGTAATGAAATTTATAACCCAGGTTGTCGCGGACCATATGCGCGACCACCGGCGCGACACCACCCAGTTGGGCGTGGCCAAAAGCGTCACGAGTACCGGCCTCTGCCAGGAATTTGCCATTCGCGAACTGTGCCCCTTCGCTGACAACGATCACGCAATATTCGTATTTGTTGACGCATTCTCGAACGCGCTTTAAGAATGCCCGTTTCTTGAACGGAATTTCCGGAAACAGAATGATGTGCGGCGCATCTTCCGGGTTCTTGCCCGCGAGGCCGCCGGCGGCTGCAATCCAGCCGGCATGCCGGCCCATGACTTCCAGAATAAATACCTTGGTCGACGTCTTGGCCATCGAGAGCACGTCCATACCAGCTTCCTGAGTTGAAACTGCAACGTATTTTGCTACTGAGCCAAAGCCGGGGCAGTTGTCCGTGACCGGCAGATCGTTATCGACGGTTTTTGGAACGCCCAGACAAGTCACCGGATAGCCCATGGATTTTGAGATCTGCGACACTTTATGCGCGGTGTCCATCGAGTCGTTACCGCCGTTATAGAAAAAGTAACCAATATCGTGCGCTCTAAAGACCTCGATCAGTCGCTCATACTCAGCGCGATTCTCTTCGATGCCCTTGAGTTTGTAGCGGGCCGATCCAAATGCTCCGCCAGGGGTGTGCATCAGGGCAGCGATGGCCGCTTTACTTTCCTTGTTGGTATCGATCATGTCTTCGGTCAACGCGCCAATAATGCCGTTGCGCCCCGCATAAACGTTGGCGATCTTGTTTGGATTCTTGCGTGCCGTCTCGATGACGCCGCAGGCGGATGCGTTGATGACGGCCGTGACACCGCCCGATTGGGCGTAAAAGGCATTTCTTGCAGACATGATATCGGGTTCCCGTTGCTTGATTTTGACGCGTGAGAGGATACCGCGCATTGACCTCAATGTCCTTTCTCGGTAGCGTACGTCGCCCGATCGCTGGTCGGACAAAAACTCTGTGATTGAGAGATAAAAGAAATGCGTATCGTATTACTGGGCGCGCCGGGATCAGGCAAGGGCACCCAGGCCAAAAAGCTGATGGCAGACAAAAATATTCCGCAGGTGTCCACTGGTGACATGCTGCGCCAGGCCATAGCGAACGGCACTCGATTCGGGCTCCAGGCGAAGGCCGTGATTGATGCCGGAAATCTGGCTCCTGACGAGGTCGTTCTGGGAATTATCAGAGAGCGTATCAGTCAGCCGGATGCCGAAAACGGGTTCATCCTCGACGGCTTTCCGCGTACGACACAGCAAGCGCTCGATCTGGAAGACTTGCTTGATGAACTCGGCACGCCGCTTGATACGGCCATCTTGCTGGATATCGATTTCGAGATTCTCATGAAACGCCTGACGGGGCGCCGCACCTGTTCACGAACTGGCAAGCTTCTCAACGTGAACTTCTCGTCGCAGGAAGAACTCGATGCGTGCACGGAGGCGGGTGGTGAGTTGATACAGCGTGTAGATGACAATGAAGAAACGATCAGTAATCGCCTTGATGTCTACCACGAAAGAACGGAGCCATTGATCGATTTCTACCAAAGCCGCAACAAGTTAATAACGATCGATGCCGGCGGCCCGGTTGAAGAGGTTTATGAGCGACTGACGGCAGTGCTGCCGTAGGAGCGGTTGTTATGCCCTTGGGTGCCCTAGACCGCGAAGCGCAGCGGCGGCCGCAAGGCCGCTACAGACATGAATACCGGTCGCGGC
>CAYWBZ010000034.1:4318-16164 GCA_964456535.1 uncultured Woeseiaceae bacterium
CTAAGGGCCGCTCCTACAGGAGTTTAAGCAGCTCCTCGCCGATTAGATCTCGACGCCAGCCTGTGAAAACCCTCGAGTCTCGCGCACCGGAAATAATTACTGACGATAGTTCGCGTTTAGACGCGACAGTCTCAGCTGCGATGTCCAGGTCTCTTGCACAATCCGCGACCTGAGATTGCATTTCCTTGAGTAATACCTTTTGTGCTTCGTCCGGCGGACGCGGCGGCTCGTATCCGTTTTCATCGCCTCTGGAAGCACCGACGGCATCAACAAGTTCCTTACCGGCTCGGCTTGCCACTTTTGGCGGCATGCCTTCGATTTCTGCTAACTGACTCTCGCTCGCCGGCAGCCTGTAGGCGATGTCGAGTAAAACATTGTCACGCAGTATCCATTGTCGCGGCCGATTGCGACGAATAGCTTCTTCCTCTCGCCAGGCGGCCAGGCGAACTGCAGCGGCGCGCTTGGGACCACGGAAATTACGCGCGCCTTTCAGCCGATCAACAGCCTGTTCCCCCGAGACGTCATAAAGTGTGCTGTCGAGTAGCAATTGCGAGTCCTGGATAGCCCACTCAAATCGATCTTTTTTGTCCAGCTTCTCACTCAGGATATCGGCGGCGGGCAGGAGGTATTCAACATCTTCCGCAGCGTAATCCAGGAACGCATCGGGCAGTGGACGCCGCGTCCAGTCTGCGCGCGTGTGCGACTTCGCCATATCGACATCAAATAATTCCTTGACCAGACCGGCATAGCCCATCTGTGCGGGCAGTCCCAGTAGTCCCGCCGCAATCTGCGTATCGAAAATCTCGCGCGGCATCGCGCCGGCAGTCTGGTAAACGACCTCGATGTCCTGACGCGCCGAGTGAACAACCCAAGTATTGGCCAGGAGCTGCTTCCAGAATTCAGCCTGACCCGCTTCAACAAGCGGATCGACGCAATAGATCGCGTCAGGCGATGATATTTGAATCAGGCAAAGTTGCGCGAAGTAAGTTTTCTCACGCATGAACTCGGTGTCGACGCCGAGTTTCGCGTATCCGGTGAGATTCTGGCTGATGTTGTCGGGGTGATCGACGAACAAGTAATCGGGCATGCAGGGAGGTTAACATGCGATGATCCGCAACGTGCTAACTCTGTTCAAAACGTTTGTTGAGATAATTTTTCTGCGCAAGGGTCCGGATGACATCCCGCATTCGTCCGTACTGTTCGTCATGGTCGCAGCCATCTGGTTTCTGGTTGGCGTCGGAGCTGTTGTGGTTCTCGAGTCCTACCAAAGCTCCAGTCTTCTAATCGACTTAACACTCGCGTTTGTTGGATTGGGAATTTACGCAATCGTCGTCAACCAGTTTGGTAAAGGCGCCCGGTTGATGCGGTGCTTCACTGCCATACTGGGCTGCAGCATCGTGTTCAGCGTCGTGCAGTTTGGTGGCAACCTCGCTTTCCCATTGTTGCTCGCCGAAGTCGAGGTCGACTGGGCGCTGCTGCTGATCTGGTTGTGGTCGATTCCGGTCGAAGGACATATCATTGCACGCACTATCGAACGGCAGTGGATTGTTGGCTTTCTGGTCGCATTCGCAGTGCTGTTCGTACAATTAAATTTGCTCGCTGTTCTCAAGCCCATGCTTGGACCGGTGGCGTAGGACAACATGCATATACACATACTTGGCATTTGCGGAACATTTATGGGCGGCGTCGCGGCTTTAGCCCGTGCGGCAGGCCACAAAGTGACGGGCTGCGATCACAACGTCTATCCGCCGATGAGTACTCAGCTCAAAGAGCTGGGAATTGAAATTCACGAAGGCATGGACGCAGAACAACTCGCGGTTGATCCGGACTGTGTTGTAGTCGGCAATGTCATGAGTCGCGGCGTTGACGTGGTCGAGGCGATGCTGAATAACAAGCATCGCTACACATCAGGGCCGCACTGGCTTGCCGAGAACGTTCTCCACGACAGGCACGTTATTGCCGTTGCTGGCACGCATGGCAAGACCACAACGGCAAGCATGCTTGCATGGATCCTGGAGGACGCAGGTCTTGAGCCCGGATTTCTTATCGGCGGTATTCCGGTTAACTTCGGTACGTCAGCTCGATTCGGAAAATCCCGATTCTTCGTCGTCGAAGCAGACGAGTACGACACGGCCTTCTTCGATAAGCGCGCGAAGTTTGTTCACTATCGGCCGCGTACGCTGATCCTGAACAATCTCGAATTTGACCACGCCGATATCTACAAGGATATGGATGCGATCCTGTGGCAATTTCACCAGCTGTTGCGCATGGTGCCAAGCGATGGACATATCATTGCCAACGGCAGCGACGAAGATCTCAAAAAACTTTTTGAAATGGGTTGCTGGACTCCTGTGCAAACTTTCGGTGCTGGCGACGACATGGATTGGGTCGCCAGGTTTGGCGACAAAGTTGAACGCCACATAGGTATGCGCAGCCCATCGGGCGCTGCCGCTGAGACGCACTGGCGCATGGGCGGCTATCACAACCTCGATAACGCGATTGCGGCAGTTGCTGCGGCGGTATCGGTCGGTGTGTCGTTCGAACGCGCCGTGGATGCGCTATCCCGCTTCCAGGGTGTCAAACGGCGTATGGAGCGTACGGCGACGGTTGCGAACATCGCCATCTATGACGACTTCGCGCATCATCCGACCGCCATTGAGAAAACCATTGCGTCGATGCGAGTTCGCTACCCCGGGCAACGCGTGGTCGTAGCGATCGAACCGCGATCCAATACCATGAAACTCGGCGTGCATAACGACGCGCTGGCGGATTCGCTCAAGGATGCGGACCTTATCTGGATGTACCGCCCCGAAGGCATGGGTGAAGGGTTCGACGCTTCGTTAGCAACGCTGAACGGCAAGTTGAGTGTGCACAAAGACTACGACCAGCTGGTCAATGACATGTCGAAAAAGGTATTGGGAGGCGACCAGGTCGTCTTCATGAGTAATGGCGGGTTTGGCTCGGCGAGGCAAACGCTGACGGCGCTTTTGCAGAGAACGCGCGGATCATAGTCAATAAATATCGTTAATCATGTAATAATTATTGTTATTCGATAAAAGTTAGTCTATTATCGATAAACGATAAATAACCCAACACGGGAATATTGCATGTCTACTGAAACGAAAAATCCCCTCGCAAGAGCGGTCAAGCGCGTCCTCGATATTGTCCGGGTAATCGCTTTCATATCGTTGATTGCGTGGCCATTGGTCACGCTGATAATAACTATCGGGCATTCGTCCATTGCTGAGCACTGGGGGATCGATATCAGCGTTTTTTCCTCCTTCAACATCGATCTCGACGAATTTCCGGAAGGTACGGCGCAGTCCAAAGGTGTTCGTGATCCCAAAATCAGCGGGAAAGGGCATTTAAGTATCGATACATCGAGCTTATCCGCGTTTTATACCTTCGTCTTGATGATGGAAGTTGGCGGCATTGTTGGTTTTTACATGCTGCTGCAACTACGGGCTGTGTTTACGTCGCTTGCAGCCGGCGACAATTTTGATCTAAAGAACTCTGCGCGAATCAGGAGGATTGGTTACGTGGCAATAGGCTGGGCGCTGACCAGTCCACTGCTGCAGTATTTTGGTGGTCAGATAATACTTCAGGAATACTCGCTGAATTTGCCGGGAATCGTATTAAGCCCGGCGTTCGAACTGAATGGCGGAACAATATTCATCGGTCTGGCGATGATTGTGTTGTCCGGCGTATTGAATGAGGCGGCTAGTATTAACGAGTCGCACCAGTTGACGATCTGATGGCAAAGTCAATCAAGGTAAATCTCGATTTAGTACTTCTGCAGCGCAAGATGTCCCTGACTGAGTTGTCGGAGGCCGTTGGTATAACCCTCGCCAATCTGTCCATTCTCAAACGCGGTAAAGCGAAGGCGATTCGCTTTTCAACGCTTGTTGCGATCTGCGAAGCACTGGAATGTGAACCGGGCGATATCCTGGAGCTGGAGCAGGAAAGCTGACGGTGCCCTGGAATCGGTAGGGGCCGGTTCCGACACAATGATGACTCGTGAAACGTCACCTATACTTAAGGTGTGCAAATACCGATTTTTCCATTGAATACCGTATTGTTTCCGGGTGGGCCTCTGCCATTGCGGATTTTCGAGTCTCGCTACCTCGATATGGTGAGCCAGTGCCTGAAGACTGATTCACCGTTCGGTGTTTTGCTGATACGTGACGGTGAGGAAGCGGGGCCAGCTACCACCTACAGTATTGGCACCGTGGCGAGAATCTCGGACTGGTATCAGGGTAGTGATGGCTTATTGGGTGTGACGGCGCAGGGCGAGCAGCGATTCCGGCTGATTTCGAGCGAGCGTCAGGATGATGGTCTCAACATTGGCGAAGTCGATCTCATAGCCGCAGAAAAATCACTGCTGTTGCCGAACGAGTATCGGCCTTTGGCGCACATACTCGAAAATGTGATGGATGATCTTGGCCGACTGTACGAGGCGCAGGAGCGCAAATACGATGATGCTGTCTGGGTTGCCTACCGGTTTCTCGAAATATTGCCGATCGACTTGGAGCAGAAGCAACGAAGCCTGGAGAGTAGTGACACGCTGGCGCGGCTGAAGCTTGTCGATGAACTGTTAGACTCAGTGCGTGGGCCCGGGGCAACTCTATAGCGTCGCAAATACCTTCGTCGCAGCGTCGATCGTAGCGTTAAGTTCCTTATCGTCATGTGCGGCGGACACGAATCCCGCTTCAAACGCTGACGGAGCCAGATAAACGCCTTCCTCCAGCATTCCGTGGAAGAACTTCTTGAATCGTTCAACGTCTGCCGCAGCGACCTGATCGAAACTGCGAACAGATTCGGCATCCGTAAAGACCAGCCCAAACATTCCGCCTTCACACTCGGTTGCCATCGCAACGCCCGCATCGGCTGCAGCAGCCGCCAAACCGTTGATCAGCTGCTTCGTTTTCGCGGTCAGCGATTCGTAGAATCCCGGTGCATCAATCTGCTCCAGCGTGGCGAGACCAGCCGCCATCGCTACTGGATTTCCAGAGAGTGTACCTGCCTGATAAACAGGGCCGTCCGGGGCGAGACTCGCCATGATGTCAGCGCGACCGCCAAAGGCCGCCGCGGGCATTCCACCACCGACAATCTTGCCGAGCGTCGTCAGATCCGGAGTTATCCCGAAGATCGATTGGGCGCCGCCTTTCGCCACACGAAATCCTGTCATCACTTCATCAAATATCAGGATCGTTCCCGTTGTAGTGCAAAGCTCGCGCAACTTCTCGTGGAAGCCCGGCACCGGTGGCACCATGTTCATGTTGCCCGCGATCGGCTCGACAATCACACAGGCGACCTGTTCACCGATTTCCGCAAATACGGTGTCCAGTGCGTCAAGATCATTGTAGGGCAAGGTAATCGTATGTTGCGCGAGGCCGGCCGGTACGCCCGGCGAGCTGGGCACGCCCAGCGTCAGGGCACCGGAACCTGCTTTGATTAGCAGCGAGTCCGAATGGCCGTGGTAACAACCCTCGAACTTGATGATCTTGTCGCGTCCGGTGTGGCCTCGCGCGAGGCGCAGGGCACTCATGGTTGCTTCAGTTCCCGAACTCACCATGCGAATTTTTTCGATGGACGGTACGAGCGCACAGATTTTTTCTGCGATCCGGGTTTCCAGCACGCACGGCGCGCCAAAACTGAGTCCCAGTTTTGCCGTTTCGGTCACGGCCTCGATTACTGCAGGATGGCTGTGGCCCAAAATCATGGGCCCCCACGAGCCGACGTAGTCGATGAAATGCCGACCATCCTCGCTTTCGAGGTAGGCGCCTTCAGCGCTTTTGAAAAAGATGGGTTCACCACCTACGGCAGCAAATGCACGTACTGGTGAATTGACACCGCCAGCGATGACGGCTTGCGCGTTTGAAAAAAGACTCATGAAATTCCTCCCAGGGAGGGCGCATCCTACTTCAGTGGTGGTGGCTCGCTCAACTGGTGAACATCGTAGCCCATACTTTCGAGTTGATTTGGAACGCCTTGCGGACCGATAAGGTGTAATGCGCCAACGATGATCAGGTAATCGTCAACATCGTCGAGCAGCTCTTCGATTTGCCCGACCCAGCGTGAATTGCGGTCGGTGACGAGTGCTTTATTGAGTTCTTCATGCTTGGCTAGCTCGTCCAGCATGCCGGCTTCCAATTCTGCAATATCGCCGTGGCGCCAGGCATCGATAAGATCATCCATCATCTCGCCTAACTTGGTGCTTTCGGCGAGTGTTGAAAGCAGCATATCTCGCTGCGCCTGCAACGACATGCCATCCAGGAACTGAATTTGTTCTTCGACGGTTTCGAATCCCTCGATGGCTTTTCCGTCTTGGGTAGCCTTCGACATCATGTGCATCTCGACGCCCAATGCCGGGTTGAAGCCTATTCGGCTGAGCATCATGATTTCAACGGTCATCGCCGCGTACCAGGGTTCGGTCTTTTGCAACATGCCAAGTGGAATGCCGATAATCTCTGCGGCTGCGATAGCCTCTAAATACAGACCATCGCCCATCAGGTCACGCAGTGTCGTATCGTCGTGCAAGACGCCGTACCGGGTGAACGCGGCCTGTGCGGCGAATGGATCCATATCGTCCATGTCGACTTCCATGATCAGCACTTCAGCATCGTCGTAAGCTGCGTCGATTGCCGTTGGCAGTGGATAGTCCTGCGATCGTAGAAGGTGAATCGAGCCCAGCAGGTAAACAGAATTACTGGCGCCGGCCACTTTCCACATTGTCACTGGATGCCCAGGTTCGTCCGCATGCACCGGCAGTGCCAGCAGGGTAAGTGAGACAAAGAGTGGTGCAATTCTCAATTGCCTACCCAGATCAATTCGTTTTCGCTGCTGCCGTCGGCATGCAGGGTGATGCGGCGATAGGCTGGTGGACGGTCATCGATGTCGAAGTCGTCGCTGCCGGGTAAGAACTGGCGGCAGGTGGAAGGTGTACCGATGACCTGAATGCCATTGTGCTCATCCTCGTATGGCTGGTGAACATGGCCAAAAACGAGTAATCGCACCCTGCCTGTTGCTTGCAGTTTTTCGAGCAGCTCTGCGCCATTTTTCAAAGTAACGGTATCGAGCCACGTACTGCCCATCGGAACAGGCGGGTGGTGCAAGCAAACCATAATGTGTTTTGCCGGGCTTGCACTGACTATCGCGTCGAGTCGTTCGAACTCATCGGTCGCGATCTCACCGCCGGCGTCGCCGGTGATGCAGCTGTCAAGACCGACCAGTAACCAATTCCGAATCTCCTCCGTGGCGCAGTAAGAGAACGGCGGTCGCCTGCAAACCGGTTTCATCAGATCGCGGACGTCGTGATTGCCCGGGACACAGTGCATGCGCATATTAAGAGGCAGCAGCAGTTCGCGAAACCGGTCATAGGCCTCAGCGCTGTCATCCTGGATAAGATCGCCGGTGATCAGCACGCGTTCTGCGCGCCAGTCACCGGCGTTATAGTGGTCAAGAACCTGCTGCAAAGAATCCGCAGTGACGATACCTCTGAGTTCGCCGTCAGGGTCGGCGAACAAGTGTGGATCGGTCAGGTGCAGAACCCGAATCGACTCCTTGTCAGTTGCGTCAGCGGTCGCTTGAATAAGCTGCTTCCTTAGTAGCGGTAGTGCTCCGGTTTGTACGGTCCGGATTTTTCAACACCGATGTAATCGGCCTGTGCACTGGACAATTCGGTGACCTTCGCACCGATGCGGTCCAGGTGCAACCGCGCAACCTTTTCATCAAGGTGCTTCGGCAGGACGTAAACCTCTTTGCCGTAGTCGTCGCCATTTTCCCAAAGCTCAATTTGCGCCAGAACCTGGTTAGTGAATGAATTCGACATGACGAAGCTTGGGTGTCCCGTCGCACAACCGAGATTTACGAGGCGTCCTTCTGCGAGCAGGATAATGCGCTTGCCGTCCGGGAAAATAATGTGATCAACCTGCGGCTTGATATTTTCCCACTCGTACTGTTTCAGGTAGGCAACGTCAATTTCATTATCGAAGTGCCCTATGTTGCAGACGATCGCCTGATTGCGCATACGGTCCATTTGTGGTCCGGAGACAACGTGGTAGTTGCCCGTCGCGGTGACGACGATATCGACCTGATCGCAGATGTCGTCAAATTTGACGACGCGGTAACCTTCCATAGCTGCCTGCAGCGCACAAATCGGATCGATTTCCGTAACCCAGACGGTTGCTCCGAGACCTTTCAGCGATTGCGCGCAACCTTTGCCCACATCGCCATAGCCACAAACGACCGCAACCTTGCCGGCGATCATTACGTCCGTGGCGCGCTTGATGCCGTCAACGAGTGACTCACGACAGCCGTACAGGTTGTCGAACTTCGATTTGGTTACTGAGTCATTAACATTGAAAGCCGGGCACGCGAGGGAGCCATCCTTCATCATGTCATACAGGCGCTTGACGCCAGTCGTCGTCTCTTCCGACAGACCCTTTACGCCTTCCATGATCTCAGGGTAATTGTCATGCAGTCGCATCGTGAGATCGCCGCCGTCATCGAGGATCATATTGGGCTGCCAGCCATCCGGTCCGTTGATGGTTTGCTCGACACACCACCAGTACTCATCCTCGGTCTCGCCTTTCCAGGCGAAAACAGGAACACCGAATTCTGCGATTGCGGCGGCAGCGTGATCCTGCGTAGAGAAGATATTGCACGAGGACCAGCGAATATCGGCGCCGAGTTCCTTCAAGGTCTCGATAAGTACCGCGGTCTGGATAGTCATGTGCAGACAACCCGTGAGACGAACGCCGTCCAGCGGATTCTTGCCTTTGTACTCTTCGCGCAATGCCATGAGGCCGGGCATTTCAGTCTCGGCGATGGCTATTTCCTTGCGGCCCCATTCGGCCAAAGAAATATCTGCAACTTTGTAGTCATTATCGTGAATAGCGTGAGCTTCGCTGCTCATGGTGAATCTCCTAAAAAAAGTTTACGCAGCGGCGGCTTTCAGCGCTTCTGCTTTGTCAGTGTGTTCCCAGCTGAGATCGATGTCTTCCCGGCCGAAGTGTCCGTAAGCGGCTGTCTGACGATAGATCGGCTTGATCAGATCCAGCATCGTCAAAATTCCGTATGGGGTGAGGTCGAAGTGTTCGCGTATCAGCGCTGTCATCTGCGCATCCGAAATGGTTCCGGTGCCAAATGTTTGCACACTGATGGATGTTGGCTCTGCGACACCGATTGCGTAAGACACCTGAATTTCGCAACGCTCGGCGAGACCGGCGGCGACGATGTTCTTCGCAACGTAACGACTGGCGTAGGCAGCGGAGCGATCGACCTTGGATGGGTCTTTGCCAGAGAATGCACCACCACCATGGCGCGCGGAGCCGCCGTAGGTATCAACGATAATCTTGCGTCCGGTCAGACCGCAGTCACCCATAGGACCACCGATTTCGAATCGTCCGGTCGGGTTGATGTGGTATTGCGTATCGGCGCTAAGGAACTCAGCAGGCAATATGGGCTTGATGATTTCTTCCATCACACCTTCGCGCAAATCTGCCATTGAAATGTCCGGGCTGTGCTGCGAGGACAAAACGACGGCGTTGATAGAAACCGGCTTGTTATTTTCGTAGTTGAAGGTCACCTGGCTTTTCGCGTCCGGGCGCAGCCACGGTAAGGTGCCGTTCTTGCGCACTTCTGCCTGCCGTTGGACCAGGCGATGCGCATAGGTGATGGGCGCGGGCATGAGAACTTCGGTCTCATTGGTAGCATAGCCAAACATCAGGCCCTGATCGCCGGCACCTTGTGCTTGTTCAGATTCACGGTCAACGCCTTGCGCGATGTCAGGCGACTGTTTGCCAATCGCGTTGAGCACGGAGCAGGTGGCGCCGTCGAAGCCTTTGCTCGACTCGTCGTAGCCGATATCGAGAACGACTTCGCGCACGATCTCTTCCATGTCGACCCAGGCAGAGGTTGTGATCTCACCAGCCACAATGACCATGCCGGTCTTGACCATGGTTTCACAGGCGACGCGCGCTTTGGGATCCTCGGCGATAATTGCGTCGAGAATGGCGTCGGAGATCTGGTCAGAAATTTTGTCCGGGTGGCCTTCGGAGACCGATTCAGACGTAAAAAGGAAAGCGTCAGACATAAGCTAGAGTGAATCCAAAATTAGGGGTGGCGCATTGTACCCTTGATGCGGCCCTCGATAACAGGGAAAATACACCGTTCACCAAGTTCGAATATCACCCTCACAAATAGAGGCCACCACGGTCCCCACTACAAGACAGGTCACATGACACATAAAGTATCCAGCGCCGGCCAGCCAGCCAGGCGTGATCTCGCGAATGCGATTCGAGCCCTGAGTATGGATGCGGTTCAGGCCGCGAATTCAGGTCATCCCGGTGCCCCGATGGGTATGGCGGACATGGCCGAAGTACTCTGGAATGACTACCTGCAACACAATCCGGCTAACCCGCGATGGGCCAACCGCGACCGTTTCGTACTCTCGAACGGCCACGCATCCATGTTGTTGTACAGCCTGCTGCACCTGACCGGCTACGAAGAGTTTTCGATCGATCAGCTCAAAAACTTTCGTCAATTCGGATACAGAACGGCAGGACACCCGGAATACGAGCCAGGTGGACCGATCGAAACTACGACGGGACCGCTGGGACAGGGCGTAACCAATGCGGTTGGTTTGGCCATGGCAGAAAGAATGCTGGCGGCCGAGTTTAATCGTCCGGGCCACGATATCGTCGATCACAAGACCTGGGTTTTCCTGGGTGATGGCTGCCTTATGGAAGGCATATCACACGAGGCCTGTTCGCTTGCTGGCACCCTGAAGCTTGGCAAGCTCATCTGCCTGTATGACGACAACAATATCTCGATTGATGGCGAGGTAGGTGGCTGGTTCACGGATGACACCGTTAAGCGTTTTGAAGCTTATGGCTGGCAGGTTATCGGGGATGTTGACGGCCACGACGCGACTTCGATCGCCGCCGCCATCGAGCAAGCTACCTCGGACACTGATCGGCCGACGTTGATCTGCTGCAAAACCATTATTGGCTTCGGCTCACCCAACAAGCAGGGCACTGCAGCAACACACGGCGCACCATTGGGTGATGAGGAAATCGCTGCAGCCAGAAAGGAGCTCGGATGGGAGTCGGCACCTTTTGAGATTCCCGAAGATATTGCTGCCGCTTGGGATAGCAAAGAGCGTGGTGCTGCTACAGAAAGTGCATGGGATGCCGTATTTTCGGCCTACGAAGCCGAGCATCCTGAGCTCGCCGGCGAATTCTTGCGGCGGATGGCCGGTAACTTGCCAGACGACTGGAGCGACTTCGCCGACAAAGCCATTGCCGGCATCGACGAAGCGGGCGAATCGGTCGCAACGCGGAAAGCTTCACTGATTGCGTTGAATGCATTCGCGCCGGCACTACCCGAAATGGCCGGTGGTTCTGCTGATCTGACAGGCTCCAATCTGACCAAGCACAACGGATCAGTTCCCATATCGGGAGATGACGCAGCCGGTAATTACGTCTGGTTTGGCGTCCGCGAGTTCGGCATGACCGCGATTTGCAACGGCATGCGTCTGCACGGTGGCTGGTTACCGTACTCGGGCACATTCCTGACGTTCTCTGATTACTCGCGAAATGCGCTGCGCATGGCCGCTCTGATGAAGATTCAGAATGTCCTCGTATACACACATGACTCAATCGGTCTGGGTGAAGACGGGCCGACGCATCAGCCCGTCGAACACACGGCGTCATTACGTCTGATGCCGAACATGAGCGTCTGGCGTCCGTGCGACGCAGTAGAGACCGCGGTTGCCTGGCGCTACGCCATCGAACGGCAGGATGGACCGACGAGTCTCATCCTGACCCGCCAGGGATTGCCGC
>CAYWBZ010000035.1:0-7465 GCA_964456535.1 uncultured Woeseiaceae bacterium
AAAAAGTATGGTCGCAATGATGTACGACACTGTAACGATGCCTTGACTCATCTTCTCGACCTCACTTACGGAACATTTCGAGCATACGACGCGTGACGGCGAAGCCGCCCGCGATGTTAATGCTCGTTACAAGAACGGTAGCGGCGGCGATCCACATGATCGTCGTGTTCGTCGCGCTAATTTGTAATAAGGCACCAATCACGATGATGCTCGATATCGCATTCGTCACACTCATCAATGGAGTGTGCAGCGCCGGCGATACATTCCAGATCACCATGTAGCCCACGAAGCAGGCCAGCACGAACACCGTGAAATGCGTCATGAATGACTCGGGAGCAACCGCGCCCAGTCCGAGTAACGCGAGACCACCGACGATCATTCCTATGATCGGGCCCGCCACGGAAGGTTCTTCTTCTACGATCACCGGCGCCGGTGCGGGCTTAGCTTTGGCTGGAGCTGCAGAAAGTTTCGGTGCAGGTGGTGGCCAGGTCGTCTCGCCGCCCTTACAGACGGTTGCGCCACGAACGACTTCGTCCTCGAAGTCGACAACGATGTTGCCATCCTTCTCAGGCGTCATGTCGGTGAGCAGATGTCGCAGGTTGGTTGCGTACAATTGACTCGACTGTGCTGCCAGACGACTGGGCAGATCCGTGTAACCGATAATCGAAACGCCATTGTCCGTCTTGACAATCGTTTCCGGCTCTGTGAGTTCGCAGTTGCCGCCTTGCTCGGCTGCCAGGTCGACGATGACACTGCCGTCCTTCATCGAATGAACCATGTCCGCGGTAATGAGCTCAGGCGCTGGTCTGCCGGGGATCAATGCCGTCGTGATAATAATGTCGACGTCTTTAGCCTGCTCGGCGAATAACGCCATCTCCGCCTTGATGAATTCTTCGCTCATCGTCTTGGCATAGCCGCCTTCGCCAGAACCATCTTCGTCGTCTTCGAAGTCAAGCATCAGGAATTCAGCGTCCATGCTCTCGACCTGCTCTTTGACTTCGGGGCGAGTATCGAAGGCACGTACGATGGCGCCCATGCTCTTCGCAGCGCCAATGGCCGCAAGACCCGCAACGCCAGCACCAATCACCATGACTTTGGCGGGCGGCACTTTACCGGCGGCAGTAATCTGGCCCGTGAAGAATCGTCCGAAGTGTTGCGCTGCTTCGACTATTGCCCGATAACCCGCAATGTTGGCCATCGAACTCAGAGCATCCATTTTCTGGGCGCGCGAGATACGCGGCACGCTGTCCATGGCCATCGCGGTAACACCACCGTCCGTCAGCTGCTTGAGCAGTTCGGGATTCTGCCCCGGCCACAGGAAACTGATGAGGGTCTGGTCGGCGCGCAGCTTGCCGGCTTCGTCGCCTTCCGGGGCTCTGACTTTGAGTACCACATCAGATTGCGACCAGATGTCGTCTGCTGCTGCAATGTCGCAACCAGCCTCTTTATAAGAGTTGTCTGAATAGTTCGCTGCAGCGCCAGCGGCCGATTCAACAGCCACCTCGAAACCCAGCTTGATTAGTTGTGCGGCAACGTCAGGTGTCGTAGCGACACGTCGTTCACCCGCGTGAATCTCTTTCGGTACACCGATTTTCATGTAGACCACTCCATTTGGACTGCGGCAGTTTAACGGAGGTGGTCTTACGGCACAAAGCAAACCGGATAGGTAATGATCGCAATTCAGTCTCGCGTCGCGGGTCTCGGTCGATCCCTCATTCGGTCACGCGCACGTTGACGTTCTTCGGGCGTCATTTCCCGATAGCGGTCACGCATGCGTTGCCGCCGTTCGCGGTCCATGCGCATGAAACGGTGATAGTTATCCTGAATTCGCCGCTGTTCCTCGGCGGGCAGGTCTCGGTAGACCTCATATCGATCACGAATAACGTCTCTTCGTTCGTCGGACAATTGACGCCAACTTGAAAAGCGAGCTCGGGCCTCTCGGCGCTGCTGTGGCGACATCCCCGCCCAATGACTGGCACCGCGCAACAAACGTTCCCGTCGCTGCGGCGGCATTTTGTCCCAGTCCGCCGCAAACTCGGCTAATACGGCCTGCTGCGACGCATTCAGGCTGGCCCAGGAAATTTCATCTGCTGCGAACGACAGTGAGCTGATAAGCACCATGGCCATCCCCACAATGAATTTAGCTTTCATCTTCCGTCTCCGTCGATTCTTCACCTTCCGGTACGGGATCGCTCCGTTCATCATTTTCAGCAGCTGCATCGCCATCCAGCAGCTGCCAGTCTTCATCCGTTTCTTCCCACAGCCCCAGATACTCCAGGAACTCCATATCCGGAACCTCTTCGTCCTCGGCAACGCCAGTCGCCGAACCACACAGAGCGACACTGCAAAGCAATGTTTGCAGCCCACTGTTAACCAAGGTCTCCGTCGCCTGCCAGCTCTTCTGTATCCAGCCAGCTGTAGAACTCGAGATCCTCGAGCATCTCGATGCTTTCTTCGCCCAGCAGCATTTCGAGGTCTGCGGCGGGCGCGGCAATAACATCCACATCGCCCGGACCTTGCTGTATGACCAGCGCCAACAGAGCCGCGGCCGCCACGCCTGTTGCCGGCATCCAGCGCAGCCATTGCCTGACAGGCTGTCTGGTCTCAGCAAGTGCTGCTTGCCTGCCGCGATTCAGCCGCGACAACGTAGCGGCATCAAGTCCATCGACCGACTGGTCGAATGCCTGTTTCGCCGCTTCTGCAAGTTGCTCGTCTGTTTTCTTCATTGCCAGTGTTCTCCCAACTTTTCCCGTAGCGTATGGACCGCCCGCGAATAGTGCGTCTTGACGCTACCCTGACTGCAGCCCATCGCTACAGCGGTCCCCGCAACGTCGAGACATTCAAATGTTCTCAACATGAACGCCTCCCGTTGCCGGGTCGGTAGATCATGCACTGCAAGCTCCAGGTCCCGCATAGCCTCAGAGTTCTGCAATTCCTCGTCCGGCGAACGTCCAATCGGATCCGGCGCTGCCGCAATAACATCCTGATCACCGTCGTCGGACTTCGCTTTTTGAAACCATACCATCACACGATTTCTCACCGCCTGACGTCGATGCCAGTCCCGCACACCGTTCTGCAAAATCCGATAGAACAGTGGCGGCCACTCCTCACTACCGCGGCCACTGTAGTTACGCGTTAGCTTGATCATCGCGTCCTGCACCAGATCGAGCGCCTCATCCCGGTCACGCACGGCGATTTCGGCGATACGCAACGCACGCCTTTCGACCTCAGCCAGAAACTCACCAAGTTGCCGTTCCTTTTGCAGTGTCCGTGCTCCCGTCGGTTTCGCTGTGCACGATACCGCAAATTTCAGCGAGTCTATCGTCATATCCCTTGACTCCACCACGTGGTGATCTAAGTTGTCTCTCCTGATTAACGCCCGAGCGAGACCTGAGTTGACAGGTCAGGACACGAAAACCACAGGATTATGTAAAGCAACGTGAGCGACAGCCCCATACTCAGAATTGCGGTCAACGTACCGCTGTCACGTGAATTCGACTACCTGCCCCCACAAAAGGGGTCAGAGCCCTTTGCTGGGCGCCGTGTCCGGGTGCCTTTCGGGCGCCGTGAGCAGGTCGGGATGGTGCTTGGGTCTGTGCACGAGTCGGACGTCCCGGCGGCAAAATTGAAGCGCTGTACCGAGGCTCTGGACGAGGCTCCGATATTGTCGGCAGCCGACCTCTGGCTGATCCGGTTCACCAGCGACTATTACCACCACCCCATTGGTGAAGTTGTCGCCGCTGCACTGCCTTCCCTGCTTCGTCACGGCAAACCATTGCACCCGACAATCGAAAGGGTGGTCGCAACCGACCTGGCCGAACAAACGGACCTGGAAGTCCTCGCGCGTCGAGCGCCAAAACAGGCCGAGCTACTCGGAGCTTTGTTTGATGCCGGCGGCGATGGGCTGGACACCGATTTGTTGACTGAGCTCCTGCCGACCTGGCGCAGAGCCGCAAAAGGTCTGGCCGACAAAGGAATGATCACGACCTTCAAATCACGTGCGCAAGAGTTTGATGAGCGCCTGGTTACCCCGGCAACACCGGGCCCGGAGCTCAATGCGGATCAACAGCAAGCGCTGTCCGTGTTGCGAACCAGCGATCACTTTGGCGCATACCTTCTTGATGGGGTGACGGGCAGCGGCAAGACCGAGGTCTACTTGCAACGCGTGCAGGATGTTCTGGAGCAGGGCAAACAAGTGCTGGTCCTGGTGCCGGAGATCGGGCTGACACCGCAGCTTGTTTCTCGCCTCCGTGATCGGCTCGGTATCGAACCCGCGCTGCTGCATTCCGGTTTAACTGACAGCGCGCGTCTGGCCGCCTGGCGTGCAGCACGATCCGGCGCCGCACATCTCGTTGTCGGCACGCGCTCCGCCATATTTACGCCGCTGAAGAACCCAGGCCTGATCATCGTCGACGAGGAACACGACCACTCCTTCAAACAACAGGAGGGGCTGCGTTACTCGGCTCGCGATCTCGCCATTGCAAGAGCCAAGCACCTCAACATCCCCGTGATCCTTGGCAGCGCGACGCCCACACTCGAAATGCTGCAGCATTGTCGCACCGGCTCCTACGAGCACATCGTCTTGCCAGCACGCGCTGGCGGTGCGATCCCACCAACCCTGCGACTGATCGATACAGTCCGCACGCCGGCAATCGATGGCATCAGCGAGCCGCTGGCCGCCGCCATTCATCAGCACCTGGATACCGACGGCCAGGTTTTAATCTTTCTGAACCGGCGCGGCTTCGCACCCACATTAATCTGTGGCAGCTGCGGACACATCGCAGGCTGTGAACGTTGCGACTCACGCCTGACCGTGCACGCAGGCAGTAAACAACTGCGCTGCCATCACTGTGGTGTGTGCCGCCCGCTCACAGAGCATTGCGAAGAATGTGGCGAGGCAGTCAGGCCGCTCGGTGAAGGTACCGAGCGCCTGGAGGATTCCCTCACGCGTCGATTTCCTGCTGCCGTTATCAGCCGCATCGACAGCGACAGCACACAGCGCAAGGGAGCAATGCACGAAGCTCTTCAGAACGCGACGTTGGGGCATGCGAATATTCTCGTCGGGACACAGATGCTGTCCAAGGGGCACCACTTCCCCAAACTATCACTGGTCGGCATTGTGAATGCTGATCAGGGACTATTCGGGACGGACTTTCGCAGCGGCGAGCGCATGGCGCAGTCGGTTATTCAGGTTGCCGGCCGCGCGGGCCGTGAGAGCCGCGCGGGCGAGGTGCTTATTCAGACGGCATTCCCGGAAAACGAGTTCTGGGGAACGTTGATAGAGGGCGGCTATCGTCAGATCTCCGAGAACGCGCTTGCCGAGCGGGAAATTACTCGCTGGCCTCCTTTCACCCGGCTCGCGCTGTTGCGATCTGCCGCCCACCGACAAACAGATGCACACCGTTTTCTGGAGGTCGCACGGCACCATCTGGCTACCAAGACGAATCAATCTATTCGCGTACTTGGTCCTGTCGATGCGCCGATGGCCCGCAAGGCCGGCCGCTACCGAGCGCAGCTGCTACTCCAAAGCAGCGACCGCTCAACCTTGCATCGCGAGCTCAGAGAGCTGCGCCAGATCCTCGAGAACGACCCGTCCGCCCGCAAGGTCCGCTGGTCGATAGATGTCGATCCAGTCGAGCTTTTTTGACCAGCACTAATAACCCGGTAGAATTGCCGGCTCGCCAGACCAGACCCGATCTCCCCATGAAGCACTTAGTCGCAAACCTTGTTAATGACGCACTCGCCGCGCTGCCGGAGCTTGCCGCAGCCGCAGCAGACCTGTCTATTGAGAGTACGGTTGAGCGCACACGCGACTTAAGCCATGGCGATTTTGCCTGCAACGTTGCCATGCGACTGGCGAAGCTCGCAAAGAAGAATCCACGCGAAATCGCAACCAGCATTGTTGCCGCTCTGGGTAATAACGATCAGGTCGACAAAGTTGAGATTGCCGGCCCCGGGTTCATCAATTTTCATCTGAGCCCGTCGGCATTTCATGCCGAGCTGAAATCCATTTTGGACACGGGCCCGGAATACGGCCGACAGCCGAAGAAAGCTGCGCCAAAAATTTTGCTCGAATTTATTTCTGCGAATCCGACCGGTCCACTGCATGTCGGTCACGGTCGCCACGCAGCTTACGGCGCGACGGTTGGCAACTTGCTGGAAGCGGCCGGTTTCCCCGTGCATCGCGAGTATTACGTCAATGATGCGGGCCGCCAAATGGATATCCTGGGCGCCAGTGTCTGGCTGCGGTGGCTGGCGTCGAACGGCGTCGAAATACCCTTCCCTGCAGGGGGGTATCGCGGTGATTACATTCGCGACATCGCTGCAGAAATCGATACGGCGTCCCTTGTCCCGCCTGCAGCGACTGACGTGCTGGACGGACTGCCCGCCGATGCTCCCGAAGGCGATAAAGAAGAATACGTTGAGGCGTTGATCGCGAAAGCGAAGTTGTTGCAGGGTGAAGAGGGTTTCGATCACATTCGACAACAGTCTCTCGAATCAATTCTTGCTGACATCAAAGATGACCTGGCAGAGTTTGGAGTCACCTTCGACACATGGTACTCCGAACAAAGCCTTACTAAGAACGGCCGCATAGACGCCGCGCTTGCTGTACTTGAGGAGCGGGGTATTTTGTATAAAAAGGACGGCGCTATCTGGTTTCCGGCCACGGATTTCGGTGACGAAAAAGATCGTGTCGTCGTGCGAGAAAATGGCATCAAGACCTACTTCGCTTCCGACATCGCATATCACTTCGATAAATGCGAGCGTGGATTCGATTATCTACTCGACATTCTAGGCGCCGATCACCACGGCTACATGGCCCGCTTGCGTGCTGGTCTCGAAGCAATGGGGTACCGCGGCGACAATCTGGAAGTCAATCTGGTGCAGTTTGTTACGCTGTATCGGGGCGGTGAGAAAATGCAAATGTCGACACGCTCCGGCGAATTCGACACCTTGCGGCAGCTCAGGGCAGAGGTTGGCAACGATGCCGCTCGCTTCTATTACGTTATGCGCTCGCATGACCAGCACCTCGATTTCGATCTCGACGTGGCAAAAACACAGTCGAATGACAACCCGGTGTACTACATTCAGTATGCGCACGCGCGTATCGCGCGCGTGTTCCGCAAAGCGATTGAGCTGGAGATGAACTGGGATCGGGATAACGGGCGAGCCAACCTTGGCGAGCTGACAGCAGCGCAGGAAAAGTCGCTGATGTCTGCATTGAGTCGTTATCCCGAGATCATCGAACTGGCCGCGAAAAACCGCGCACCGCAAACACTGGTGCATTACCTGCGGGACCTCGTTAGTGATTTTCACTCCAGTTACAGTGCCCACAAGGTCCTGGTCGATGACGCCGGACTGCGTGACGCACGACTTACGTTGTACGCAGCCGTGAAGAATGTTGTTGCGAACGGTCTCACCATTCTCGGCGTATCAGCGCCGGACGAGATGTAATGGCAAAGCG
>CAYWBZ010000035.1:7565-16004 GCA_964456535.1 uncultured Woeseiaceae bacterium
GCCGAGCTTGCTCTGCATGGCATCGAATCCCGTGTGCAGCGTGCGAAGGTCAATAATCGTGATTACTACCGCGTCTATGTCGGCCCCATCGACGATCTTGACGAACTCAATGTCACTCGCAGCCGGCTAAGAGCGGCCAAAATTGACGTCATGCGTATCCGACTCGGTGACTAGTTCCGGTCGACTCCTTGTCGTGCTGCTTACACTGCAGCTCTCAGCTTGCGCGACTACACCTGCCCCCGAAGCACCAGCGTCGCAACCCACCGCTGCACCTCCGCCCGTCGAAGAACCAAAACCAGCGCCACCACCGCCACCTGACAGGTCGTCGATGCGTATCAGCATTGCGGCGGTCGGCGACATGATGATCGGTACGGACTACCCTCAAGATCACCTGCCCGACGATGACGGGGTCAGTTTTCTGGCCGCCGTTACTCCGGTGATAGCCGCAGTCGATGTAGCAATCGGCAATCTCGAGGGCGTACTTGTCGATGGCGGCGAACCGGGAAAGAAATGTAGCAACCCGGCTGCCTGTTACCTGTTTCGCTCACCGACGCGTTACGCAGAGCATTACAAGAGCGCCGGTTTTGATGCGCTGAGTTTAGCTAACAATCACGCGCGTGATTTTGGCGAAGAAGGCCGCAGCAGCAGTATGGACGCACTCACGGCAGCCGGCATTGCACATTCGGGTCGTGAAGGGACCGCTGCGATAATTCGCAGCGGAGATATGTCTGTCGCCTTCCTGGCTTTTGCCGTGACCAAGAATTCCAACATGCTGCTCGATTATGAGCTCGCGTTCGAAATGATCGCAGCGCACGCCGAAGAGCACGACATTGTCATCGTCACCTTTCATGGTGGTGCAGAGGGAGTGGATGTCACGCACATCCCGTTCGCGGACGAAGAATACTATGGAGAGCCCAGAGGAGATGTCGTCTGGTTTGCACGAGGCGCGGTCGATGCCGGTGCTGATCTGGTCGTCGGGCACGGACCGCATGTCGTCCGCGGCATGGAGCGCTACAAGGAAAGACTCATCGCCTACAGCCTGGGCAACTTCGCAACCTACTACGGCATCAGCGTTGCAGGGATTAAAGGTATTGCACCCATTCTGACTGTCACGCTCGACGGCAACGGCCGGTTTATTGGCGGACAGATAACCTCAACCGTACAACTAAGACCAGCGGGGCCGAGCATTGACGAGAAGCAGCGGGCATTAAACCTGTTGCGTGGCTTAAGCATCGATGACTTCGGCAATCCGGGTTTACGGTTTATGCCAGACGGCAAAATACTCCCGATCGACAGAGGTGACGTTCCGCGACACCACCTCGAACTACCGTAGGAGCGGTTGTTATGCCCTTTGGGTGCCTTAGGCCGCGAAGCTTCGCGGCCTAAGGGCCGCTCCTACGTATCTTCAGACCCTATTGACTTGAAATCTACTCCGAGTGATCGCAACTTTCTGTAAAGGTGCGTGCGTTCCATACCAACCCGCTTCGCCAGTTGCCCGACCTTGCCATCGCATAGCACGAGTTGTTGCTGCAGGTAAGAACGCTCGAAATGTTCGCGTGCTTCGCGCAGTGGCAGCGCCAGAAGATCCTGCTTTACGAGCGGCTCATTTACGGGCGCTACTGCACTAATCTCCGCTTCGACTTCATCCAGAGCAATGTCCTCTCCACTACCGGACAAGAGCAGCCGTCGAACCAGGTGCTTAAGTTCGCGAACGTTATCCGGCCATGGATAATTGCGCAGCCGATTTTGCGCAGCGACGCTGAAACGGCGAAACGTCAACCCTTCGGCATCAACCAGTTTGTCGACATAGTAGGTCAGCAGCTCGGGTACATCTTCCGAGTATTCGCGCAACGGCGGCACCCTGAGACTCAACATGCTCAACTGTGCGACCAGATCGCGCCGCAACCCGCCTGCCTCAATCAACGCATCAACGTCCGCACCGACCGTCGCAACAATTCTCGCATCCAGCTTCACCGGCAAAGACCCACCGACTCGTATGAAGCGACCGTCTTCAATTGCTCCCAACAATAATTTTTGCGCGATGCCGGGAAGATCCGAGAGCTCGTCGATAACCAGCGTTCCGCCCGAAGCCCGCTCGATCACGCCGGCCATTATCTCATCGCCGTCTTCACGGCCCAGCAACTGCTCCTCGGCATTACTTTCCGTGACCGACGCAGCCGTAAGGCTGGTCAACGGTTCGCCCGTACGCCGGCTGAGCGCATGCATGTAACGTGCAAATGCACCGCGGCCGGTTCCTGACTCGCCGCTAAACAATACGGAGCCATCGTGACGAGCATATTGCTGCACACGATCACGTAGCGCCTGCATGACTTCACTGCGACCTACAGGTGCGAGCAATGACGGCAGCAGATTAATCGCCGCACGGGACTGCCTGCCTGCTGATTCAAGTGCCGCCTCCACCGTCCTGAGCAACTTCGCCAGCGACAATGGTTTCTCAACGAAGTCGAATGCGCCTAACCGGGTCGCTTCAACCGCAGCATCGACGGTTCCGTGACCAGACATGATGACGACAGGGCAATTCATGTCGCCGGCATCGGACCATTCACGCAACAAAGTAATGCCATCTGTATCCGGCATCCAGATATCCAGAAGGATAAGGTCGAACTTGTGTTCTGCTCGGGCGCTACGGGCCTCCCCAGCGTCAGCGGCGACGGTTACGCCATACCCCTCGTCACCCAGGATGTCCTGGATCAACGCACGAATATCCGCCTCGTCGTCTACAACCAATACATGAGGACTACTCATGCCTGTTCCCTCCTCTTATCGGCGCGCCGGGGCGCCTTTGCAATCATCATTTCCCTGGCCGCTTCGTTCAGCGGCAAGCGGATACTAATCATTGCTCCCCCGTCACTTCGGTTCTGCGCGCGGATTGTGCCAACGTGTTCTTCCACGAGCTTTTTAACAATGGCCAATCCCAAGCCAGTGCCTTTCGGTTTTGTTGTTACATACGGATCAAAAATCTGACTCACCGATCCGGCCTTGAACCCGGGTCCATTGTCTTCAACCCGGAGCCGCACCATTTTGACTTCGTCAATCTCGGCCGCGGCGATTTGCACATCGATACGCCCATGCGGCGTTCCTTCCAGAGCCTCTACGGCATTGCGAATCAGGTTGTGAAGTATTTGTCGAATACGACCCATGTCGCCCTCGACCAGCGGCATCGTCGGATCGGATGTCAGGACGATTTCAACACCGCTCTCTTGCGCTCTGTACAGATCCACGATTTCGTGCGCCAGCTTGTCGAGATCGAAAAGACCGATATCCATATCAGGTGCGCGAGCGTAATCGCTGAATGCGTTCACCATCTCCTTCATCGCTTCAACTTGCTGCACAATCGTGTGCGTCGCGCGGTCGAGTATCTGTGCTTCTTCCTCGTCCATCGTGCCGAGGTACTTGCGGCGCATGCGCTCGGCCGACAGCTGAATAGGTGTCAACGGATTCTTGATCTCGTGCGCGAGACGACGTGCGACCTCACCCCATGCGGCATCGCGCTGTGCCTGTAACAACGCGGTGATGTCATCGAAAACGATAACGTAGCCGGCAGCATTATCTTCGTCACCCGGCAGCGTCGTGCAGGCACAGGTCAAAACGCGCCGGCCAACTTCGCCACGCAATACGATCTGTTCGCGCCATTCGGTTTCGCCGGCATCAAGGTGCATGCAGGCAACATCGACAAACTGCTCCAGCAACGGCATACCTTTTGCCACATCCCGGATGGATTCGCCGGCGCTGGTTTCGAGATTCACACCAAGAATGGAACCCGCCGCCTGGTTCGCGTTACGAATTTTCAGATCGGCTTCGAGAGCCAGCACCCCGGTCGACAGGCGCGCCAGAATAACCTCCAGGTTGGTGCGCTCTGCCTCAACTAGTGCCTGGCTCAGGGTAGTTTCACGACGCGCTGTCGCGAGTCGTTGGGTCATATCATTGAATGAGCTGACCAGGAACCCGATCTCATCCCGCGACGGTGTGGGCAATCGAGTATCGAAATTTCCCATCGCCACCGCGCGAGTACCTGCAACCAGATCCTGGATAGGTGCAACGAGACGCCGCGACAGAACAAACGCCCCATAAATCGCTGTCAGCAAACTGAGCAACAATACAAACGTGAGTGTGATGGTAAGCAGGTCCTTCAGGTCTTCACGGAAGAACACCAGACGCTGATATTCGGAGTAGGATTTTTCAACGCTGTTGATCATGCCCCCAAGTCGCTCATCGACTGGAAAGAGGGCCTGGACTGTGCGCGACTCTCGCGAGCGATTACCGCGATATGTGAAAGCCACTGCTGTACGAATTTCAGCACTGCCGGTGCTGAGTAGCTCAAGACTCACAAATGGCCGGTCCTGCCTCATTTGTAGCGATACTTCTTCGGCCAGTGGTTTTGGGAATGAGCCGGCCGAGCTATCCGAACTGGTCGCGAGCACCCGGTTGTTATCACCGTACAGTGTCATCTCGCTGGCACCGCTTTCCCTGCGCAACAGGCTTAATTCGAATACCAGCTGCCGTTCCGAAACCACAGCAAGTTTTTGTGCAATCTGCGTTATAGCTTGCAGATGCTGGCGCTTTCGAAATTCAATCGCAGCCCGACTGAGCGTCAGCGCGTTATCGAGACCCTCTTCAACCTGTACATTGAACCAGCTATCGATACCTCGATTGATGAACTGCACGGAAAAGTAAAACACAACGATTAGCGGCAACACGGCCAGACCAACAAACATACCAACCATTCGCGCTTTTAGTTTTGCACCCGGAACGCTCTCACGATAATCGTGGAACAAGCGCCAGAGGTTGCCGATCAATATCAGTACAAGTATGAAGCCGCCGGCAATATTAATTGCCAGGATAATGTCCTGAAGGCGATCAAAATCATCGGACTGCTGGACCGTTTTCGAAAGCAGGAACAACGCAACCAAAACCAGCGCGACGCCAGCCACACCCATCAAAGTAAAAAATATGCGCTTTAGCGTTCTAACGGCCATTCGAACCATTCGCTTTGTAACTGCCACTGACCGCGCCAGAAAAACAGGAGTCGTAACGGTGCCGGGTATTGCTGTGTGTTGAGCATTGCGCGCAACCGCACCCGGTATTCCCGCTCTGGAAGCAGCAATTCATCATCAATCACCGGCAACGCCTGGACGCGACCCAGGTTATTCAGTGCGGAGTAGAGTGTTGCGAAGGAGTCCTGATCGCCGCTATTGAGATTCTTGACGATGTAACGCTGACTGAGCGGCCGGTACTCAAGCTCATACCGAACGGCAAGCTCAGCGTCTACGCTGTCCACCAGGAAGCGTTTGACGCGAATGACCTGGATCTGCATTTCGATAGTCAGGGTCACGCCACTTTCCAGTGCTGCCAGCGCCTCACTGCTCAATACGAGTTGCAGTCTGGCGTCCAGACTGTGCACACCGGCTATCGATTGCGTGGATGCGGAGCGAACCTCAAAGTAGCCCTCACGTTCGATGTTTTCCTGTGCGAGGCCAGTGCCCAACAACAACACGGCCACAAGCGCGGTCGCAAAGCGGCGCGATAGGTTGGTGCGTTGCATGGCGGTGGGTCGGGACATCAGTATTTTCAGGAAACCTTCTCTTTTTGTAAGGCTGCGTAGTAAAAACCATCCAGACCGGCCGAACCCGGCAGAATCTGATAACCACACGCCTTCCTCCGCATTAGATCGCGGATGTTGTTATTTGGCAACACATCGTTTTCCACGGCATCGCCATGCTCCGTCAAGAATTTTCCTATCACCTCGTCATTCTCCGCCGCTAATACCGAGCAGGTCGCATAAAGCAGCGTCCCGCCGGGCGTGAGCGTCGGCCAAAGCGCCTCCAGCATCGATTGTTGACAGGCGGCCAGGCTCACAAGATCTGTCGCTCGTCGCAGTAACTTGATGTCAGGATGGCGTCTGATAACACCGGAGGCTGAACAGGGCGCGTCCAGCAAGATGCCGTCGAACGGTATTCCATCCCACCATTCCTCTGGTTTCGATGCATCGGCGGCGATTATGGTTGCATCACGGCCGATGCGCTGCAGGTTCTCCGAGATACTCGTAATTCGTGATGCATCGCTGTCCACGGCCAGTAACGACAAGCTGTCGCCGCCCAGCTCCAACAAATGCCCGCTCTTTCCACCGGGCGCCGCACAGGCGTCCAACACCTGATATGTGGCCTTATTGACTTCGAGATCACCCAACAGCCAGTGTGCCGCGATCTGGGCGGCCGCATCCTGTACAGACGCATCACCCGCCGCAAATCCCGGCAGATTCTCGACCGCTTGCGGCTCATTGAGTCGAATGGCATCCGGAACCCCCGCTAGCAGCTCCGCCTCCATATCGACTTCCCGCAAACGCTGCAGGTACTGCTCTGCCGAATTTCTGGACGTGTTCGCGCGCAGCCACATTGGCGCACGCCCATTGTTCGCCGTCAGTATCGCCTGCCAATCGTCTGGCCAGTCCTTTCTTACTTGTTCGATCAACCATGCTGGATGATTCCACTCGGACGGCTCATCAGCGGGCTCGGTCGCTGCGATATTATCGCGTACAAAGCGCCGCAGGCAGGCATTCACGAGCCCGGCCAGTTTCGGCCGGCGCAGTTGCCTGGCCGCTTCGACGGTTTCTGAAACCACGGCATGATCCGGTATGCGCATCTCTGCAATCTGATACAGACCAACGACGAGCAGTGCGTTAACAACACGGTCGCGCTTCCTGAGTGGCTTGCTGACGAGTTGATCCAGCCAGCTCTGCAGCCGCCAATAGTGTCGCAGGCTGCCGTAGCACAGCATGCGCATTAACGAACGATCACCCTCGGCAATGCGTGGCTCATTTTTAGCGATTGCTGCGTCCAGTGACTGCCCGCCGCTAACAACAGCGTCAACAACCTCGGCAGCAACTGCCCTGACTTTCGCTCCCGCTGTTTTCATCCCCGCAAATCTGTCTGCGTAACAAATTCATGCGCCGGGACGCGGCGTTTGCCGGGCAGCTGCAACGACACCAGCTGCAAACCATTGCGGCCACAGGCAACGACTATTCCGGCAGCATCGTATTGCACGAACGAACCGGGCGCGGCGTTAACACCAGCCATGACCGACGCCTGCCAGACCTTCACGCGCAGTTCATTGCCGGCAAAAAAGAATGCTCCAGGTACCGGGTTGTAGGCCCGGATACGGCGCTGCAATTCATCCGCTGACAGCGCCCAGTCAAGCTCGGCATCCTGCTTCTGAATCTTCGCAGCGTAGGTCACCAGCGATTCATCTTGCGGGGCCGGACTAATGTCGCCGCTCAGTATTTTCGGAAGATCCTTTACCAGAAGCTCGCCGCCAAGAATTGCGAGGCGGTCATGCAGTTCGCCCGCACTTTCGTCTTTTCCGATAGCGATAACACCTTCAGAAAAAACCGGACCACAATCCAGGCCCGCAGTCATGCGCATCAAACTCACACCGGTGGTTTCGTCGGCGGAGAGTATTGCCGCCTGTATCGGTGCCGCACCACGCCACCGCGGCAACACCGATGCGTGTACGTTCAAACAACCGTGGGTCGGTACATCGAGTACGTTCTGCGGCAGAATCAACCCGTAAGCAGCAACAATCAGGACGTCGGGTTGCAATGCTGCGAGATCTGCAACGGCTGCTTCGTCACGAAAGGTCTCTGGTTGCAGCACGACAATCCCACGCTCCTGTGCATAGCGCTTCACAGGGCTGGCAGTAACTCGACGGCCGCGGCCTGCCGGGCGGTCTGGCTGCGTATACACGGCGACCACGGAGTGTCCGGCGTCGACCAACGCGGTGAGTGACGCAAGCGCGAACTCCGGCGTACCGGCAAAAACTATGCGGGGTGTGCTCAACGTTTACGGCCTAGACGACGACTGCTTGCTGGCGACGTTCTTTTTCGAGTTTCTTGCGAATGCGCGTTCGCTTCGCCTCGGACAGATAGTCGACGAATAACTTACCGTCCAGGTGGTCGATCTCATGCTGGATACAAACAGCGAGCAGGCCGTGCGCCTCAAGTTCGACCTCGGCACCCTCACGGTCAAGAAAACGCACCTTGATATGCTCGGCGCGCTCGACCTCCTCATAATAACCGGGAACGGACAAACAGCCCTCGTCCGTGGCGATCACACCATCTTTCTCGAGAATCTCGGGATTGATCAATACGTGTGGATCGTCCTTGTCGACAGACACATCCGTTACCAGCAAGCGCTGGTGAACATCGACCTGCGTTGCTGCAAGCCCGATGCCCGGAGCGGCGTACATCGTTTCGAACATGTCGCCGATTAGCTTGCGCAAATCGTCGTCGACGGCCGCTACGGGGGTCGCTTTGGTCCTGAGACGGGGGTCAGGGAACTCGAGAATCTTTAGTTTTGCCATAATTTGAACATAAGCCAGATGGCTTGCTTTGGGTCAAAATCAACCCGTTGAAACATAATTAAT
>CAYWBZ010000036.1:0-15903 GCA_964456535.1 uncultured Woeseiaceae bacterium
TTCGCAGAACACGCAGCGCAAGCAATCAGGATTGTGACAAGCAGCAAATAGCTAGCTGGACGCTTTGCTAACCTCATCGGATACATCGTCGTCTTCGCTGCCTTCGGCATCCGGGTCTTGCTTGTCGGGTATGAATGAATAGTCGAGAACTCCGGTGGCAATCATGTCGGTCGAGGCCTGTGCGACGGACAACTCTGTTTCCACCTCACGAATCTTGGCTTCAGCGTGCACGCTTGCCGTAGCACGGTCCGTGAGTTCAGACCGTAGTTCACGCGTTTTCAAGACTGAATCTTTCAGGTCCGATGACACTTTATCCAGCTTCGACTGCTGCTGGGTGATGACATTATCACGCCGCTCCAGCCCGATGGTCGTTTCCTTCAGCTCATCCTCAAGCTTCTCGAGGTGGGTCCGCGAATCAGTGGTATCGGATTGCGCGATTCGCAACTCTGCCTCAAGTCCACGAATTCGGTCATCACGCGGGTCACGTTTCTTCGCCCGATGTCGCGCGCTCAAGCTGCCGCTGATCGCAGCCAGAACCCAGCCAAGCAGGAATGCCCCGCCGGCAATGAAAATAAGTTCATTTGGAAGTTCTACAAACATCGCGTCATGATCAGTTTATTTTGCCGCTCAATAAAGGACCGGGTTCTCAATCCTGACAAGGCCGAATTGACCTTCTATGACCATAAATGGTCGCTATTCAAAAGGCAATTAGATATTTATCTCTTCAAAAACAATAAGTAATGATCATTTTCTAATGTAATATCTAGTTTGATGTCTAGCGACGGCACCAGTACTGCTCCGACTGACTGTCGAGAAACTGTTCTGCGAATGCGCCCTTCAGCATCGCCAGAGTCGACAACATGCCCGCCTGCGTACAGGTGTCTGCCGCTACAGTGATGGACGATGCCGCCTCCTCAACTGGCCAACCAGTTCGAGGATCGATCACATGACCGTAGCGTACTCCATCTTTCATCAGGAATCGCCGAACATCGCCGCTGGTTGCCAACGCTCCATGCCGAAGTTCGATCAGGTTTGCTGCCCCATTGAGGTCTACAGCTTCAATTCCTACCGTCCAGGCCTTCCGCAATTGTGGTGGTCCGGTCACGGCCAGGTCGCCGCCGAAATTTACGAGGCAAGGCGTATCGCCAACAGACCGAAGAATGCCGACAGCACGATCTACCGCGTATTCCTTGCCGATGCCTCCCAGGTCAATTTCCATCGCCACTGGCATAGTAAGTTGCGGCGATTGCCAGTCCACCTTATCCCAGCCAACCAGGATCAACAGGGCCTCGACGTCTTTCGCCGCCGGAATATTATCGCTGCCATCGAAAGTCCATGCTCGCCGCAGTACGCCAGACGTGATGTCGAAGGCAGCATCACTCATTGAGTAAAGCGTTCCTGCAAAATCCAGCAACTGGGCCGTCTCACCATCGACCTCGACCGGCTTGCCGTCCGCTGAGTTGATTTGATGGATGATATTGCCGTCGATATAGCGGCTGAGCTTTTCTTCGATTCGCCATGCTTCGGCGGCTACCAGTGCGGCCAGTTTCTCCGCATCACGAGCAGACCTGGCCTCGCACAGCAATTCGCAGGGGCTACCCATGGCCTGAAAACGGCCTGAGTAGCCCTGCGGTAAGGCTTCTATGCTGACATTTCGGTCTATTTCTTGAACCGGTAGCTGAATTGAACGATAAGAGCATTCAGGTCAGGGTAGTTATCACGCCCCGCCTGATTACCAATAATCTGACCGTTGGGAACCGATCCCGACTGCTGATAGAACTCAACCCGAACGCTCATGTCATTCTGGTTGCGCGTCTTCCAGCCGTACTTCACGCCCGCTGTTATTGCGTCGAAATTGCCGAGACGATAATCCGATGATGCGTAAAGCGGTAAAGGCGCTCCGTCGGTAATGCTAAGGCGATAAAACTCTGCCTCAGTTTGAGTGTAGAACCGCAGGTGTGGCTCAAAATATTTGTCATTGCCAACCGGCCAGCGATATCTGAGGTCTACTGTGTGCGAGTCAATTTCCCAGTCATCGGTCATGTAACGATAGGAGGCATCGAGCACATTACCGTTCATGTAGTACTTGGCTTGCGTGTACACAGAATGCTTGGTGCGGTCATCGGGGCGATTTTCGAACAGGAACTCGTGCGTGGGGCCACCACCCGGTGCCGGAACACGGCTAATCGTATCGCCGGTAGTTCCGTCGACAACACTGAGTATCTTGAAGGGGTTGCTGAGATAGCCACTTTCGTTGCTATATGAGTAATTCGCCTGCATCACGAGATTTCTTGTCATTACCTGCGAAACTCCCACGACAAAATCCACAATATCCTTGTCGTCGGTACCGCGGCGGTTGCTCAAATCTCCCACATCGAGCACAGACGAAAGCCCGACCGGCGTACCGCCAATGGGATCGTTTTCATCACTCGAAATTGCGAATCCTGCCGAGACCGTGGTGTTGCGTTTGTTAAAATCCTTCGCAAAGCGCCCACTGAGGCCAAGGTGCAGGTAATCGTATTCTTTTGAGGCGCTGAACCCCCAGTTCATTTGGCTCGATTCGCCAACCGGTTGCTGCCAATTAGCGGTAATCGCGACTCTGGTATCCCGGAACTCTTCATCCAGCGGCAGCTCGCCGGCAGGAACGGTGTAGACGGAGTTGCCGGAGGCATTGGTAATAGTTTGTACGGTATCCAGCGGTATCGCGCCGCTTGGTGTTGCGCCAGTTAGCCCATCAACGGTGAGCCCGAACGTCAATACACGGTCATCGGCGAACATGCGGCTAATTATCGACTTAAGACTGAATTCCTGAACCCGGTTTTCATCCTCACCGTAGTACAACAGTGACGTATTGAAGTCCCAGGTCGGTTCTTCCTGTGCGTCGACGGCCGTCGGAATTCCGGTTCCGAGCAAACTGCAGGTAGCGGCCGCGAGTGCCGCTGAAATCGAACCTTCTTTTTTTCGACTTATGGCAATATCCTCAGTTGCAACCGCAACCGCCGCCACCGAATCCTCGGCCACCGCTGGATGCTTCTTTGCTGAAATAAATATGATCGTCTGTCGCCGCTTCCAGCGCATCCGTCGTCAATTGCATTTCGTCTTTCGCGAGAACGTCTCGTTCCCAGGGTTCGACACCCATCGATGTGCAACCGCTGCAAACCAGCAATATTCCCATTGCCAGGAAGGTCTTCATTTTTCTTTCTCCAATTTCAGTGCCGCCCGAATGGTGGCCTCATATTCGTCTTGTTGCTTCACTTTGAATCCGGCGTGCCGCTCAATCATCTCACCATTTCGCCCAATTATGATCGAACTTGGCATAACTTCCACACCGTATTTTTTCGCCAACACGCCTGTAGGGTCGTAGGCAATTTCAAACTTGGCTGGATATTTCGCGAGAAACTGAGCGGCGTCGTCCGCGGATCGATCAAGATTGACCGCAATAATGACCAGTCCATCCGCAGTGTACTTGTCGTGCATATCATTCATCCATGGGAATGAACGTCGGCACGGCACGCACCAGGATGCCCAGAAATCGATGACCACGACCTTGCCCTCGTAACTCGATAGATTCAATCCAGAATCAGCCGCTGCAAGTGGCGCCCATGTGAGTAGTGCTGCAAGCAGTATTACCTTCTTCATTACGTCTTTATGCCGTTTGGGTGCTAGTGCGCTTTGGCCAGATCCGGAAAATCTGTGAACAGGCCGTCAATAGAGAGTTCGTCGACTGCGAACCCCATAAGTTCCGCAAATGATTCAAATCCCGGCGGAAGATCGTCTTTTCGAAAGGTAAATGGGTGCACAGCCAACCCTTCTCCGTGTGCCCTGGCTACCAGACCGGAGTCTTTAATCAGACCGCCTGGACGTCGCTGGTAAAGATGATTGATCCATGGCCCGATACCGTCCACCCTTTCAGCGAGCTGTTTGAGGCCATCGGCGCTGCGCAGCCGATCGTAGTCGGTATCGGCCTCGCCCCACTCGTTCTCACCGATCAACTGAATCAACTTCAGCTCACAATTGTAGACGTCCCTGATCCGGATCAGCTCCTGGTCGTCGAAGCACTGTACATAGACCGGGTCACCGTGCGATTCGAAGCCGAACTCTCGTAATACGGCGAGGAACAGCGGTGTGACATCAACGCCTTCGTTCCGGTGCCACGCAGGGCGTTTGATCTCGGGGTAAATACCCACTGGCCGGCCCTCCTCTGCCTGTAGCTCTGCGATGAAAGTGAGTTCCTCGGCGAAGGTGTGTACATGAAATACTTCGTCACTGGGTTTGGAGCGATCCGGGTATACCGGTGTCCCATCGGCATTCGTTCGTTCGTGGACTTTCAGTTGCTTGATTTCATCGAGCGTGAAATCGCGGACGTAATAGCGACCATCAGCTCTGGCGCGCCCGGAATATTGACTGGCAACATCTGTAACGCGATCCAGGTGAATATCGTGCAAGACAACCAGCTCATCGTCACGCGTCGCAACGACATCCTGTTCGAGGTAATCCGCACCCATCGTGTATGCGAGTGCTTTCGCAGGGAGCGTGTGCTCCGGCAGATAACCGGAGGCACCCCGGTGAGCGATTACGACTGGCCTAATCGGTGGGCCCGTCCGCATCAAAGCCTGGAAAGTCCAGGACTTCCCAGCGGGCCGTATCTTCACCGCGGGCCTGGCGGCGCAATGCGTCTGCCATCTCACGATCATTCCAGCCGATGTTTTCCTGACAGCGTTCAAGCAATTCGGGCGGCGTTTCAGCTCCGCTGCCAAATGGTCGGATCGCAATCATGTTTGTGTGGTTCGCTTCGGCGACATCCATCATGAATTTGACGAGATCGGGCTTATCTTCGTAGATGCTGGATAGCACGAATACCGCTTCTGCTGCCTTGATTTGTTCGATCAATTCATCCTTGATCGCCTGCAATCCGCCCGATCCCGGGATGTTCTCCGGCTTGCTCACGTTGATGTAGTAAAAACGATCGACGCCCTCGAGGAACTCAAATACGCGCAGGTAATCGAAGCTTTCTTCAAACGTATGGGTCGCGAAGACGTTTATCGGGTTACTTTCAGACACCTGTTATACCTCTATTCCAAGTATGGCCTTAGTTTAACGAATAAAATGACTGTACGCGCGCATGGCGCTGCAACGGCCGATTCGGTATCTTATGCAGCGCATGCGCCTCCTCCAATACAACATTCGATATGCCGTCGGCGGTGGCGCCAGTATGCACATGCCACTGCCCGGCGCGGGCTATGTTCTGGGCAACCAGTCCGTACTCCCGGATATCACGAAATTCATCAAATCCGTCGATCCGGACATTGTCGGGCTCATCGAGATTGATACCGGCTCGATTCGCAGTCGCAAGGTGAATCAGGCCGAAAAAATTGCTGCAGATCTGGGCATGAATACTTCCTACGAGACGAAGTACGGCGAGAGGTCGCTCAATCAATTGTTGCCGATTGTCCGAAAACAGGGCAACGCCTTCATGGCGGCGAATCGGGTGCACGGTGAGAAGTTTCATTATTTCGATACCGGAATTAAGCGGTTGATCATCGAACTGGAGCTGAAAGACTACTCGATATTTCTGGTGCATCTGTCACTGAAGTATCGCCACCGCCATCTGCAAATGCGCCGTCTTTACGACCTGATTCAGGAGACTAAGAAACCTGTTGTGGTCGCCGGCGATTTCAATACGTTCTGGGGCGAAAACGAGATATATCTTTTCATGAAAGCGGCCGGGCTTACATCCGCAAACACCGAAAGTCTGCCCACCTACCCCAGTCGGTCGCCGCGTAAGGAACTTGATTTCGTGCTGTACCAGGACGGTATCGATGTAACCGGATTCGAAATTCCGAACGTGCGCCTGTCCGATCACCTGCCAATAATTTGTGATTTTGAACTGCGATGAGTGATATGACCATTCAACACTGGAAAACCGAAACAGATGACAAAGGCGTAGTCTGGCTATGCCTCGATACGGCGGATGCGAAAGTGAACGTGCTGTCCTCCGAGATACTGCATGAACTGGATAAGGTTCTCGAACCGCTGACCAAGTCTCCGCCGACAGGGCTGGTCATTTGGTCTGGCAAGAACCGCAGTTTCGTCATGGGTGCGGACATTAAAGAGTTCACCAAGATCGACTCAGTCGAGCATGCGCAGGAAGTTGTGCGTCTCGGACAGCAGCTGATGGACAAGATCGAGGACCTGCGTTGTCCGACGGCCGCAGTCATCAATGGATTTTGCCTTGGCGGTGGACTCGAGCTAGCCATGGCCTGCGACTACCGCATCGTATTCGCCGGGGACAAAAAGATACTCGGGCTGCCAGAAGTAAAACTTGGGCTGCATCCCGGTTTTGGCGGCACCGTAAGGGCTGTGCAGATCTGTGGCGTCCGAGCGGCGATGGCAATAATGTTGACGGGTAACCCGATCGCGCCCGGCAAGGCAAAGTCGATTGGGCTCGTTGACAAGATCACGACGGACGATAAGTGGCGTGAAGATGCTGCCGCGATTCTCAGCTCTGCGCCGCCCAAACAACGAGCGCCTCTGGTTGATCGCCTGTTAAATATGAGCGTCGCGCGCCCGATGGTGCGCAACATGCTGCTAAAGCAAGTGCGAGGAAAAGCACGCAAGGATCACTACCCTGCCCCATACGCGATGATCGATATCTGGACATCGGATGGGGCGTCGGTAACTTCAGGATACGTCGCAGAAGCAAAGAGCTTCGCGAACTTGATGTGCTCCAGCACCTCGAGAAATCTGGTCCGAGTGTTCTTTCTACAAAACCGCTTGAAAGGCCAGGGAAACAAGACCGACGTTAAAGTTAAGCACGTGCACGTCGTTGGTGCCGGCGTCATGGGTGGCGACATCGCTGCCTGGTGTGCCCTCCGCGGCCACACGGTGACATTGCAGGATCGCGAGCAGAAATACATCGATCCGGCGATGAAGCGAGCAGCGAAATTATTTTCGAAACGTGTTCGCGACGATGAGAAACGAGCAGCCACCTCCGAGCGATTGCGTTCAGATGTCGACGGCGACGGTGTCGCAGATGCAGATCTGGTGATTGAGGCTATTTACGAAAATCTGGAGGCGAAGCAGGCACTCTATGAAGCCTTGCAGGCGAAGATGAAGCCTGGCGCGTTGCTTGCCACCAATACGTCGAGTATTCGACTGGAAGAACTCCGCACTGTCCTGCGCGAGCCGCAGCGGTTCATTGGGCTGCACTTTTTCAATCCGGTGGCCATGCTGCCGCTGGTCGAAGTGATTCGCTGCGATGATACTGATCCGGATGCACTCGATATTGGCTTCGCCTTTACGAAAGGCATCGGCAAACTGCCGCTGGAATGCGCGAGCGCACCTGGATTCGTGGTCAATCGCATCCTGGCGCCTTACATGGGCGAGGCAATGGCCCTTGCTGAGGAAGGCGTGCCGCTGGCTGAGATCGACAAAGTGGCGGAAGCCTTCGGCATGCCGATGGGGCCCGTCGAACTGGCCGATAGTGTCGGCCTGGATGTTGCTTTGCACGTTGCGAAGGTCCTGGGGGCCGGATCAACACGGCCGATCCCGAAAGCATTGCAGGAAATGGTCGACAGCGGTTCTCTCGGAAGGAAATCAGGACAGGGTTATTATCGTTGGGAAGATGGCAAAGCCATCAAACCGGCAAGCGACAGCAACAATTTGCCCGCTGATATCGAAGATCGCCTGATACTGTCTATGGTCAACGAAGCGGTTGCCTGTTTGCATGATGAGGTAGTGACTGATCCCGACCTGCTGGACGCAGGAGTGATTTTTGGCACGGGGTTCGCGCCGTTTCGCGGTGGCCCCCTGAACTACGCCAGGGAGCGCGGTACGACCACTGTTGTCATGCGACTGAACGAACTTGCCAAAGCCCATGGCGAGCGATTCGAGCCGCACAATGGGTGGTCTGACCTGTGACAGGCGTCACAGAGCGCCCCGTACGCGAAAATAAACTGTGCGCCGCTTCACGATGCGACCATAGAGCGGTTCCAGAAGTCATTGAATTTACGGTAGAATACACGCTAACGGGACTCTGCAGTTCCACGAGCGAAACTTAAGTGAATTACAGGATGAATAATGGCAAGTGAGCAGGTAAGCACAGAGCTGCTCAGAGGGTTTTCTCCGCTAGACGGCCTGAAACGGGACAACCTTGCTGCGCTCGCGCGCAAGGTGCAGATCCGTGAGATGTCGCCTGGCCAATTGCTGTTCAAGGAAGGTGACACCGAGAAACGCACGTTGTACATCCTTTCCGGCATTCTGGAGCTCGTCGATCAGGCGAAAGTCGTTGGTACCGTCGAAGGTGGCAGCGAGCTGGCCCGTAACCCGGTCGCCCCGGTCTACCCGCGTCGTGTAACCGGACGTGCGAGAGATCGAGTTCAGTTTATATCCATCGACAGCGACCTCCTCGATGTCATGCTGACGTGGGATCAGACGGGTACTTACGAAGTTTCCGAGTTAGCCGGCAAGTCAGACCAGACCAGCGAAGACTGGATGACGATGTTGTTGCAGACCAAAGCATTCCACAAGATTCCGCCGGCAAATATCCAGGCGATCTTCATGCGTATGCAGCAGATCAATTACCGAACTGGCGACGTGATTCTCAAGCAAGGTGCTGAGGGTGACTACTTCTATGTGCTGATCAGGGGTTCCGCTCTCGTGACTCGTGAGACGCCACTGAGCAAAGAAGGTATCAAGCTGGCTGAGCTGAAGGTTGGCGATACATTCGGCGAAGAAGCGCTGATCTCGGACGCGAAACGCAATGCAACGGTCACGATGCAGAGTGACGGTGCGGTGATGCGGCTGGGCAAGGACGACTTCAAGAAGTTACTCAATGAACCGATGCTGGATTGGGTCAGTATGCCCGAGGCTGAGGAAATTATTCGCGGTGGCGGCCAATGGCTGGATGTCAGGCTACCCAGCGAGTTCGAAAATCAGCACCTGGATAGCTCGCTCAACATTCCCCTGTACTTCATGCGTCTGAAGATCAACACCCTGGATCAAAGCAAGAAATACATTGTGTGCTGCGACACCGGTCGGCGCAGCTCAGCAGGTGCTTATATCTTGAGTGAACGCGGGTATCAGGCGTATGTGCTGCGGGGCGGTATCAATCACGATCAGTCGTGACGACTGTTTGCCTACATCGTATGAGTAGGCTTGTCCCCACCAAGAGCGCCGGCAAGGTAGTTTTCGATCTTCTTCTGCGTGTTCCCCTGATCCTGATCTGAGAACTGCACACCAATGCCAGCAGTGCGTTTTCCCTGTGCACCCTTCGGCGTCATCCAGATCACAGTACCTGCGACTGGAATCTTTTCTTCCTCGCCCATCAGGTTCAGCAACATGAAGACTTCGTCGCCAAGGCGGTACGAGCTATTGGTGGGAATAAACAATCCACCATTGATCACGTAGGGCATGTACGCAAGGTACAAGGCACTTTTGTCTTTGATGGTCAGTGTCAGCAGTCCAGGTTTGCTCATTTCGCACTTTCTCTATTGCCGGCGGGCCAGCATCAGCTCCATACCGTCGGTGGGTGGCGCCAGACCGCAATCCTTCAGTCCACTCGCCCAGTCGATCAACAAGCCCTCAAAGGCCAGCTGAACGTTATACGATCCGCCGGGTTGCCCCCGCAGTCGATTGATTATGTCTAAATAGCAGAACAAATTTCGCCTGTCCATGCGGCGCAGCACAGAATCGTCAATTGTGAGGCCATCCGCCAACTCCCGGCCCGCTGTGGTAGCCAATACAGCAAGCTTTATCTGCTGTGAAAGCCAATTGAGAACGAACCCCGGATCGAGTTTTGCCCAGCGACCAGCGATCTCCACCGCCGAACCCCTGCCGTTCCCCAATACCTGCAGATCGCGCCCCATTCCTGCGCTGGTTTCAAGGTCTTCGAGCGCTGCAATAGCTGCCAAAGGCGCGCCACCAGACATCCGCAACGCTTCTATCCATGCCGCTCCGGGCTGTAGTCGATCCAACCATGGCAAGGCAACGGATTCTGCAGGGACGGCGAGATCGATACGCTGACAGCGGCTGAAGATCGTCGCAGGGAGCTTCCCTACCCGGTCGGCTACCAGGACCAGCAACGTATCTCCTGGTGGCTCTTCCAGCGTCTTGAGCAGGCTGTTGGCTGCATTGACGGTCATCTCATTCGCAGGTTCTATAACCGCGACTTTGCCGAGTCCTTCGTAGCTGGTCAGGTTGAGCTCAGCGACCAGCCCCCGAATTTGATCGATGCCGATCGTTTTCTTGTCCTCGGGGGTCGATATCCAGCGCATATCGGGATGTTGTATGACCTCAAATGGAAAAACCGGCAACGCCGCGCCAAAAGGGTCCGGTTTGAGGCGCTGCGCAGCAATCCACGCCGCTGCAGCCCGTTTGCCTACGCCGACAGGACCCGTCAGCAGTACTGCATGCGGCAGGCGCCCCTGCTTGCTGCGGTCTGACCACGACTTGGCGAACTCACTGTGCCAACTTAGTTCCATAAAACAGTATGTTATCCGTGATACTTAATGTGAATTAACATCGATGAGTTGCTTTACCAGCAGACCAACCTCTGCTTGCACCTCTTCCAGACTGCGGGTCGTGTCGATGACAACAAATCGATCCGGGCTGCGCGACGCCAACTCCAGGTAACACGCGCGAACGCGCTCAAAAAACTCATGTTTCTCGCTCTCAATACGATCTGGTGCGCTCCGATTACTCGCTCGGGCCATTCCGACCTCGACGGGCGCGTCCAGGAGAATCGTCACATCGGGATTGACGTCCCCATGGACCCACTCCGCAAGGCTGTCAATGGTTTCCATCGGCAAGCCGCGGCCGCCTCCCTGATAAGCCCGGCTTGAATCACTGAATCGGTCGCAGACGACCCACTTACCGGCTTGCAGCGCGGGCAGAATGACATTGTTAACGTTCAACGAGCGTGCAGCGAACATCAGCAGCAACTCGGCAATTTCGGGAATAGGCTCGTCGCCGTGGTCCATCAGCAGCTTGCGAATATCCTCGGCGACCGGTGTGCCTCCGGGCTCACGCGTCGTTAGTACCTCGAAGCCGGCATTCCTGATGTGGTTGACCAGGACCTCGATATTGCTGGATTTGCCAACACCTTCGATGCCTTCAACGGTGATAAAGCGCCCGCGATTCAACTCAGCCACCAGACCGTCTTTTCTTGCGAAGGCGAATCAGATACTCGGCGACAGCGGCATCGTGCTCCGCTTTTGTCGTCGAGAATTTATGGCTGCCATCGTCCAGGCCTGACGCTACGAAATACAATTCTGTTCCATCCTCGGGGTTCAATGCTGCATTGATGGCCGCTCTGCCCGGCATCGCAATCGGTGTTGGCGGCAGGCCATGACGCGTATAGGTATTGTAGGGCGTGTCAGTCTTCAGGTGCTTGCGTGTCAAATTGCCATCAAACGCGGGACCTATGCCGTAGATAACTGTCGGGTCAGTCTGCAGCCGCATGCGTTTGTCGAGTCTGCGAGTGAATACGCCCGCGATCTTTGGCCGCTCATCTGCACGGGCCGTTTCCTTTTCCACGATCGAGGCGAGAACCAGTGCTTCATACGGTGACTTCACTGGTGCATCATCGCTACGGCCATCCCATTCTTCCACGAGTACTTTCTGCATGAGCGCGTACGCCTGTGTAAGCAACGCCCGATCCGTTGTATTGCGGGGGAAGCTATAGGTTTCCGGCAGGAACAGCCCTTCCGGATGCGTGACCTCAGCGCCTAAAGAATCCAGCAACGCGGGCCAGTCCTCATCCGTCATTGTTGCTTTGATAGTGTCGGTGGCATGCAGCGCCTGCAAAACTTCGTTGTGATTCCAACCCTCTACGATAGTGAATGCGTACAAGCGCACCGCACCCTTCGTAAATTGATCCAGCAGCGATTTTGGTGTTGCACCAGGTTCGATCCAGTAGTCGCCCGCTTGAATAGCTCCTGCCTGGTCGTGCCAGCGTACGTAGAGGCGCAACCAGCGATCATTGGCAATTAGCTCACCGGCAACCAGTTTATTGGATACGGAGGCGAATGAACTGCCAGCTGGGATTTCGAAAGCAACACCGTCGTCCGGGATCGCCAGCGGTGCAGTCATGAATTTGTCGACCTGATTTGTGACCGCGAATACCAAAGCCACGGCAACCAGCAGTAGCGGCCCGAGCGCGAGCAACAGTCGTTTCATTGGCGACATTCAACAACACCATTGTTCGCCAGAATCGCCATTATATTCCGAGTTGTATTGCCCACTGGCCATTGCATATCGGCGCAGCTTCGTACCGGCATTACGCCGAACTGGCTGTTCGATATGAAAACCTCATCAACATTTTTCAAGTCGACGAGGTTAATAGCCTGAATTTGTGTATCGATACCCTGCGCGCGCAGCGTTTCGATGACATGCCGGCGCATGACACCGTCAACACCGCAGCGAGCCAGTGATGGTGTCGAAATAGAGTTGTTTGTGACGAAGAACACGTTGCTCATAGTACCGCAGATAATGTTGTCATCCGCGTCCATTGTCAGCCCCTCGAACTCGCCTGTTTCAACAAATTCGGAGCGCGCCAGTACCTGTTCAAGTCGATTAAGTGTTTTGACTCCGGCCGTTGGGGAATTGATCGCAAGACGGGTTTGGCAGAGTGCCGTTTGCAGTCCGTCGCGGTACGATTCAACAGGCGGTGGCAATGCCGGAAAAGCACCAAATAGTACCGTTGGCGTCTCGGACAGTGCGCGGCCATAACCTCGCAAGCCAGCCCCGGCCGTTACGATGATCTTTGCAACACAGTAAGCGGTCGGCGTATTACTCTGATGTAACGCATCTATAACGCCGGCGGTCAATTCAGCGTCCGCAGGTTTCGTGATGCTGAGTAAATCACAGCCTTTGGCCAGGCGATCCATGTGGTAATCCCACAGGCGGGGTTCACCGTTGCGGATCGCGACCGTCTCAAAAAGACCGTCACCGTATTGCATGCCACGGTCGCTCGCATCGAGATGCCCGACAGCTTCACCATTCGAAAACCAGTCAGCCATTTTGTAGTGCTCGCAACATACCTTCCGCTTTTGCTCTTGCTTCATCAAGCTCAGCCTGTGGTTCTGAGTCGGCAACGATTCCCGCTCCGGCCCGAAACGTTACGTCGTTGCCGTGCTTTACCATCGTGCGAATCAGAATGTTCAAATCGAGGCTGCCATCGCGATTGAGATAGCCGAAGGATCCCGTATAGGCCCCACGGGGCGCAAGCTCAAGTTCATCAATGATCTGCATACAACGTACTTTCGGGCAGCCTGTAATCGTGCCTCCAGGAAACACCGCCGCAATTGCCTGGCCGGGCGTTACATCATCGCGTAACTGTCCACGGACGTTCGAGACAATGTGATGCACATGTGCGTAACTCTCCAGCACCATCATCTCATCGACTTCGACTGTGCCGGCTTCGCAGACCCGACCCAGATCGTTCCGTTCCAGGTCGATCAGCATTACATGCTCCGCTCGTTCTTTTGGGTGTGCAAACAATTCGCTGGACAGATCCTCATCGGTGGCATCGTCCTTTCCTCGTCTACGCGTTCCCGCGATCGGGCGTGTGGAGATGACGCCCTTATCGATGCTGACAAGCCGTTCTGGCGATGATGAGATTATCGACGTGCCCTGCCAGCGGGCGATGCCGGCAAACGGCCCCGGATTGGCCGCACATAGTGACTCGTAGATGGACTCTGAACCCAGAGTTTCAGGCACCAGGACTGTCCATTGTCGTGACAGATTTGCCTGATACACGTCACCCGCGGCAATGTATTTCTTGGCGCTCGTGACGGCCGTGGTGAATTGCTCCGGTGGATCGTCGGTAACCGTCAAGGTACGAGATTTGATCTTCGGTTGATTGCTGGCGAGCTGCGCGATGTCGCGATGAATTTGCGCGGCATGCTGTTCACTCTTGTCTTCACAAACAAGGCTGCATTGCTGCCTGACATGGTCGTAAACAATGGCAACGGGACAACGTACAGCAAAAGCCGTTGGCAGCTGCGGATCATTGTGCAGTTGCAAACTGGGTTCAATTTCCGCTGCGAGTTCATAGCCGAGATACAAAAACCATCCGCCGAGGAACGGCAAAGGACTTTCCCGGGCAGCAACTCGTTCTTCCTCCCACCAGGCGTCGAGTGCACTCAGAAATTTTGTCCGGTTCCCCGCGTGAGGTCCGTTCAATTCACGGCTTTGTTCCAGCACAAGCGAATCGCCGGGAAAGGCAAACAAGATATCGAAGCGCCCTAGCCCGTCGTCATGGGCGGTACTCTGCAATAAGTAGGGGTATCGGTCAGGAAAAAGCTGATTGAGCCTGCGCAGCTCATCAGGGCCGGAAATCCCGGACAGTACCTCAGTCAAATGCTTTGAGAATCAGGCTGCCGTTAGTGCCGCCGAATCCAAACGAGTTGGATATCGCGGTGTGCACCTTCGCGTCTCGCGCAACATTCGGCGTGTAATCCAGATCGCACTCGGGATCCTGATTCTCCAAATTGATTGTCGGTGGAATAACCTGATCGCGGATAGCCAATGCGCAAAAGATCGCTTCTACCGCGCCAGCCGCGCCCAGTAGATGGCCCGTGGTCGATTTTGTTGAGCTCACTGTGAGGTCTTTAGCGGCATCACCAAACGCACGCTTAATGCCGTTGGTCTCTCCAATGTCGCCGGCGGGCGTTGATGTACCGTGCGCGTTCAAGTAATCGACATCCGCTGCGTCGATTCCGGCATCGCGAATAGCAGCAGTCATGCACTTGCGAGCACCTTCGCCGTCGGCCGGTGGCAAGGTGATGTGGTAGGCGTCGCCGCTCATACCGAAGCCGACAACCTCAGCATATATTCGAGCACCACGCGCTTTCGCATGTTCGAGTTCTTCGAGCACTACGCAACCAGCACCATTGCTTAGCACAAACCCATCACGGTCAATGTCGTAAGGTCGGCTGGCACCTTTTGGATCGTCATTACGCGTGGACATTGCACGAGCGGAGCAAAATCCAGCCATCGCCAGTGGTGTCGTTGCATATTCGGACCCACCCGCAAGCATAACCTCCGCATCGCCATGCTCAATGCTTCTCGCCGATAAACCGATGCAGTGCGTCGATGTCGCGCAGGCGGTGACGATGGAAATATTAGGACCAGTGATGTGCTGCATGATACTGGCCTGACCAGAGGTCATATTGATAATGCTGCCCGGGATAAAAAACGGCGACACTTTACGTGCGCCACCGGCGAGCATTTTGTTGTGATTGTCTTCGATGGTTTTTATTCCACCGATACCGGCACCCATAGCGACGCCAATGGTGTGACCGTTATCTTCGGTGATCTCAAGACCTGAGTCCGTTATCGCATCCATCGTGGCTGCCACGCCATAGTGGATAAACGGATCGTTCTTGCGTTGATCTTTTTTCGTCAAATAGGAATCGACGTCGAAGTCTTTGACGAGACCAGCAATCCGGGTTGGATAGTCGCTGGTGTCAAACACATCGATCAGTGTTGTGCCGGAAATACCTTCGCAGACGTTCGACCAGGCGTCTTCAAGTCGGCTACCGACCGGAGAGATTATCCCCATGCCGGTGATTACAACGCGTCGTTTGCTCAAGTTAGTTTCGTCTTGAAGTGGCAGAAATGCCGAAGGGTACTAAAGAAAAGTGGCGCGGCGACATGCGCCGCGCCGACATTCTTAGTCTTTGCTCTGGCGAGCAGTTACGAAATCAATCGCTTGCTGAACGGTGGTGATCTTTTCAGCATCCTCATCAGGGATTTCGGTTTCGAATTCCTCTTCGAGTGCCATAACCAATTCAACGGTGTCGAGCGAATCAGCACCCAGATCATCGACGAATGAAGCATCGTTTGTTACCTCGTCTTCTTTAACTCCGAGTTGCTCGGCAACGATGCCCTTAACTTGTT
>CAYWBZ010000037.1:0-15829 GCA_964456535.1 uncultured Woeseiaceae bacterium
ACCAACTATGCGGCCACAGCTTAGAATGTTGTCCCCTCAGAAAACGTGACCTGTACAGCAATATTGCTGCACATCCTTGGAGAACAACGCTGATGTTACACAGTATGACAGGCTTCGCACGCGAGTCCGTGGAAACGACTCTCGGTACGCTGACCTGGGAGATCCGTGCGGTTAATCATCGTTACCTCGATGTGCAGTTCAAACTGCCCGAAGATTTGCGGCCAAAAGAGCAGGCCTTTCGCCAGCAGGCAAGCGCCGTCCTTGGCCGTGGCAAGGTTGAATGCGGGCTGTTCTTCCGGCGGGCGACCGATCAGCAATCGGAAATGCAGGTCGATACCGATCTCGTCGCGCTCATCGGCGCACGGATTTCAGAGGTTTCAGCAAAGCTCCCGGCAACGGCCGCGGTGAATCCCGTGGAAATTTTGCGCTGGCCGGGCGTGATGCAGCAGCCCGAGATTGATGCCGAACCGCTGTTCGGCGAGGCAAGCGCTTTGCTCGATACTGCTCTGCAAGCAATCAACGGAATGCGTCTTAGCGAAGGACAGCGCATTGCGGAGATGCTTGAGGGCCGTTGTGTGGAAATAGCGGCTATTGCCACCTCGGTACGCGCGCGGATGCCGGAAGTGCTGGCGGCGTCACGGCTGAAACAGAAAGCTCGAATCGAAAAACTTGACGTCGAAGCTGATCCGGCGCGACTCGAAGTGGAGCTCGCTTTGATTGCGCAGAAAATTGACGTTGACGAAGAGCTGGATCGGCTTGAAAGTCACCTGGTCGAGATTCGTGACGCACTGGCGGATGAGAAGCCCGTGGGCAGACGGCTCGACTTTCTAATGCAGGAGCTGAATCGCGAGGCAAACACACTCGGATCAAAATCTGCTGACACAGATACCACCAGATCCGCCGTGGACTTGAAGGTCCTGATCGAACAGATGCGTGAGCAGATTCAGAATGTCGAGTAACAAATCGGGGAGCTTGTTTGTCTTCGCGGCACCGTCGGGTGCGGGCAAGACTACGTTGGTGCAAGCGGTGGTGACCAAGCACCAGGAGGAACTTCGTTTTTCAATCTCCTATACAACGCGCGAACCACGCAGCAATGAAGCGAATGCGGTCGACTACTTGTTCGTCAGCGAAGAGGAATTCATGCGGCTGCGTGATGCGGGCGAGATGCTCGAGTATGCGCGTGTGTTTGACAACTATTACGCAACGAGTCGCAGCCAGGTTGAGAGGCATCTTGCGGACAATCGCAGTGTGGTGCTCGAGATTGACTGGCAGGGCGCGGAGCAGGTGCGCGAATCGATGCCCGACTGTGTCACAATTTTTATCTTCCCACCGTCTCTGGCTGAGCTCGAACGTCGGCTGCGCGACCGCGGGACCGACGCGCCTGAGGTCATAGAGCGCCGTCTCAGAGATGCACGCAGCGACATGGCCCACTGGGTCGACTTCGACTACGTCATTATCAATGACAACCTCGACGCAGCCGTCATCGATCTCGAAGTGGTTTTGAAGGGCGAGGGAGAAGCGTCATCGACCAGCAATCCCAAGCTGCGCGAGACTTTGGAGCATATTCTCGGCTAGGCCCTTTATAATGTTTGGTTATATGTCGTCGCATTCTGTCCTTGTACTACCGTAGACTTCCGCACCGCACTCAAAAGGGCTCTGACCCCTTTTCGGACTTAACCTGAGGATTAGACACATGGCCAGAATTACGGTCGAAGATTGCCTTCATAATATCGACAACATTTTTGAAATGGTGCTGGTCGCTGCAAAGCGCGCACGCCGCGTTGCTCACGGCGCCGACCCGATGGTTGACCTCGAAAACGACAAACCCACCGTGGTCGCCCTGCGCGAAATCGCTGAAGGTCTCGTTACTCCTTCAATACTTGAAGAGATCGAAGAGCCCGCTACCGAAGAATTACTGCAGACCGAGTTGCTCGAAGATGTTCTGCCGGTTCGTGGAATTTCCATCGGCGATTAGTCGCGACTAGTGCCGACTGAGTCCAGCCAGGGCTCTCCCACACAATACGACAGCGACACAATCCCTGATCCACGGGTATGATCAGGGCATGGATTACGCAGCAACAATTCTGTCAAAACTGCCGGGCGCCAATAAGCGCGACCATGGCGTACGGCGTCTTGTGGAAACACTGCAGTCCTACCTGCCGGACGAACAGCTCGTCGACATCACCGCCGCTTACGAGTTTGGTGCGGAGGCGCACGCCGGGCAAAAACGCAAAACCGGTGAAGCCTACATAACGCACCCTGTTGCGGTCGCCCAGGAGTTGGCCGACATGCATCTCGATGCGCAGGCGATTACGGCAGCAATCCTGCACGACACGGTCGAAGACACGGAAGCGTCACTTGATGATATCGCCGAGAGATTCGGCAGCGAAGTCGCATTGCTTGTCGACGGTGTCAGCAAGCTGGACCAGATAAAATTCCGCAGTCGCGCCGAAGCGCAAGCTGAGAGCTTTCGTAAGATGATGCTCGCGATGATCGAAGACATTCGCGTCATTCTCGTGAAGCTCGCCGACCGTCTGCACAACATGCAAACGCTGGGCGCGATGCCTGCCGACAAGAAGCGACGTATCGCGCGTGAAACACTCGATATCTACGCACCGATCGCGAATCGCCTTGGCATCAACCGCCTGAAAGTGCAGCTAGAAGATCTTGGTTTCAAACACCTGCACCCATTTCGCTATCGCGTGCTCGAAACTGCTTTGAAAAAGAGTCAGGGAAGCCAACGACAGATCGTCAAGAAAATCTCCGAAGAGTTCGGTACGGCGATGGCCGACGAGGGGGTCGAAGGTGAGGTCGTTGGCCGGCAAAAGCACCTTTACAGTATTTACAACAAGATGGCCGAGAAGAAGCGCCTGCTCTCCGATGTTGTGGATGTTTATGGCTTTCGAATTATCTGTGACGACGTAAATTCCTGTTATCAGACGCTTGGCATTGTGCACGGCTTATACAAACCTATGCCGGGCCGCTTTAAAGACTACATCGCGATTCCTCGTATCAATGGTTATCAGTCGCTGCACACGACGCTGTTCGGTCCCAAAGGGCTGCCGCTTGAAGTACAAATTCGGACTCGCGATATGGATCGCCTTGCCGAATCGGGCGTTGCATCGCACTGGATTTACAAGGCTGACGAGAAGACTGACGCGAGCCCACAGCGACGTACGCGTGAGTGGCTGTCCAACCTCGAAGAGCTGCACCAGTCAGGAACCTCGGAGGAATTCCTCGAGAGCGTCAAAGTCGATCTATTCCCTGACAAGATCTATGTCTTTACGCCCAAGGGCGACATCATGCCGCTACCCAAAGGTGCAACGACGGTGGACTTCGCGTACGCGGTGCACACCGATGTTGGAGACCGCTGCGTGTCCGCAAAAATTAACCGCGGGCTGGTGCCGTTACGTACGGAACTGCAAAACAGTCAGACCGTCGAGATCATTACAGCCCGGGGCGCAAAACCGAACCCCAACTGGCTAACTTTTGTGCGGACCGCAAAAGCTCGAACCGCGATTCGTCAGCACATGAAGAACCTGCGCTCGTCCGAATCCGTTGATCTGGGCAAGCGCTTACTTGACAGGTCACTCAAGGACATTGGGTCTTCACTGCGCAAGGTCGGCAAAGTGCGAATGGCCGAAGCGCTTGTGGATCTCAGCCTGGACGATAATACCGCGCTCTTCGAGCAGGTTGGTCTTGGGCAGCGACTGGCGCCACTTACGGCACGCTTCCTGACCGGCATGGGAGACGAAGAAGATAAAGAAAATACGGCCAGCCTGATCATCTCCGGCACCGAAGGCATGGTTATCAGTTACGGCAAGTGCTGCTATCCGATTCCCGGTGACGATGTCATGGGCTACCTGACTGCCGGCCGCGGTGTGGTTATTCACCGGAACCAGTGCGGCAACCTGTCGAACTTCCGCAAGCAACCCGAGAAATGGATTTCGGTGAACTGGGAGAAGGATATCGATCGCGACTTTTTCTGCCAGATTCAGACAGACACCAGGAACAAACCCGGTGTTCTGGCGGAAGTCGCTGCGACCATTGGTGACTGTGACTCGAACATCGAGCAGGTTGAAGTGCTGGGTCGTCACGAAGACTGTTCGGTACTGTCGTTCCTTCTGCTGGTGAAAGATCGTGTACACCTTGCGAAAATCATGCGCAGTGTGCGCAATATGAAGAACGTCATTCGTGTTTCACGCGACTGTGCGTGACAACTGGAAATATAATTATGAACAAGAAACCTATTCATTCCGATAACGCGCCAGACGCGATCGGCACGTACTCACAAGCGATTCAATCTGGAAACCTCGTGTTTCTGTCGGGACAGATTCCGTTGTTGCCAGCGACGATGGAAATTGTTGACGGTGACTTTGAAGCACGCGCGACACAGGTATTCGAGAACCTGAAAGCCGTTGCAGAGGCGGCCGGCGGCAGCCTCAACGACGCGGTCAAGATCACCGTCTTCCTGACTAATCTCGACGATTTCGCAACCGTGAATGCTGTAATGGAACGTTATTTCGAGCAGCCATACCCGGCACGTGCTGCTGTGGGCGTCGCATCACTTCCCAAAGGTGTCGATGTCGAGGCAGACGCAGTCCTCATTGTTTAGTTCGCGGTCCGGGACCGCTCCTACATGGCACAAGATTCTCCGTTAACCGGTCTGAAGGGTGTTGGCCCAGCGCTCGCCAGGAAGCTCGAAAAGCTCAACCTGTATCGGGTCGATGATCTGCTGTTTCTGCTGCCGCTGCGTTATGAAGACCGCACGCAACTCGTAGAGATTGGCTCACTCGCCGCTGGCAGTCGATGTCTCGTGACAGGAGAAGTTCTGCTTTCGGAAACCGTGTTCCGGGGACGCCGCAACCTGCTGGTTCGAATTAGCGACGGCAGTGGGCAACTTACGCTGCGCTTTTTTCATTTTTCACGGCAGCAGCAAGCACAGTTCCAGGCAGGCGTTCACGTTACCTGCTTTGGCGAAGTACGCCGCGGAAAATCCAGCTTCGAAATGATTCATCCCGAGTACCGCATTTTACGCGAGAGCCAGGATGCGGCAACCGATGACTCGCTGACACCCATCTACCCTGCAACCGAAGGTGTGCAACAGGGAAGACTGCGTAGTCTGACCGATCAGGCCTTGCAGCAAATGCTCGCTTCACCGCCACAGGAGTTACTACCCGCAGCCGTTACCGAGAAGCTCGGCATGCCATCGCTCGCCGACGCCATCAATTATCTGCATCGCCCCCCACCGGACGCAGATGTACTGGAGATGCTTGCTGGCACCCACCCATGTCAGCAACGGCTGGCGTTTGAGGAGTTGCTGGCGCATTACCTGAGCTTGCGCAATTTGCGCGCGCTCGCGGCGACAGAGGATGCAGTCGCCCTGACGGACGGCAACGAAGACGTCAGTGGTTTCATCGCTGAATTACCTTTCAAACTGACCGGTGCCCAGGACCGTGTCGTCGACGATATTCTTGCCGATCTCGCCCAACCGCACCCGATGATGCGTTTGATACAGGGTGACGTTGGTTCGGGCAAAACGGTTGTTGCGGCCATCGCCTGCATCAAAGCGATTGCCTGCGGCGTACAGGCAGCAATCATGGCGCCCACAGAAATTCTCGCTGAGCAGCACTGGCGTAGTTTTTGCGACTGGTTTCGACCACTGGGAATCGATCCTGCCTGGCTTAGCGGCAGCCAACGTGCAGCAGCGAGACGTGAATCACTGGAGGCCATTGCCAGCGGAGGCGCGCAGCTCGTCGTTGGCACGCATGCCCTGTTTCAGGAGGGCGTGGACTTCAAGCGACTCGGCCTCGTTGTTATCGATGAGCAACACCGCTTCGGTGTTCATCAACGCATGGCGCTGCGCGACAAGGGTGTCACGGCAGAAGGCCAGCCGCATCAACTGGTCATGACAGCGACACCGATTCCGCGCACGCTCGCTATGGCCGCGTATGCCGATCTCGATACATCGGTTATCGATGAACTGCCGCCCGGTCGCCAGCCCGTTTCGACCGTCGCCGTGCCGGAAACCCGGCGCGGCGAAGTTGTTGAGCGGGTGCGATCCGCCTGCGCTTCCGGGCAACAGGCGTATTGGGTGTGCCCGCTCATCGAAGAGTCCGAGGTACTCGACTACCAGGCCGCGGAAGCCAGTTATCAAATGCTCACAGAGGCCTTGCCGGATTTACGTATCGGCCTCGTGCACGGCCGCATGCGGCCAGCGGAAAAAGAGCGCGGCATGAAAGCCTTCAAGGAAGGGGTAATTCAGCTACTGGTTGCAACGACGGTCATTGAGGTCGGCGTCGACGTACCAAACGCGAGCCTCATGATTATCGAAAATTCCGAGCGCATGGGCCTGTCTCAACTACATCAACTTCGCGGCCGCGTTGGTCGCGGTGTCGCTCAAAGTCATTGTGTACTGCTTTACAAATCACCGCTGGGACGGATTGCGAAAGAAAGGCTTGCCGTCTTGCGGAACACTAACGATGGATTTGTCGTCGCACAACGCGATCTCGAACTCCGCGGGCCCGGAGAGTTGCTGGGCACTAAACAGACCGGCTTACCCGATTACCGCATCGCCAACCTGGTTCGCGACGCAGAGTTGATGCCACAGGTACAAATTGCCGCGGAAGTATTACATAAGGCATCTGATAGCCGGGCGGAAGCGATCGTTCGCCGCTGGCTGGGCGACGCCAGCCGATACGGGAAAGTGTAGACTCACGATCATGAATAAGCTCTTGGCCCCCAACTTCGCACCAGAATTGGTAAGCCAGCTTCGCAACTACGGCAAGCTGATGCGCATCGACAAACCAATCGGTATCTGGTTGTTGTTGTGGCCGACTCTTTGGGCGCTTTGGCTTGCCGGCGAGGGCACGCCCGATCAGGGGCTGTTCGTCGTATTCATGCTCGGCGTAATTGTCATGCGCTCGGCCGGTTGTGTGTTGAACGACTATGTCGATCGCAAAATCGATCCGTACGTAGAGCGAACTCGCACACGACCGATAGCCTCGGGCGCGGTGGCGCCATTTGAAGCCCTGGTTCTGTTTACAGCGCTAAGCCTTATCGCCGTCGGGCTCGCGACAATGCTGAATTATCCCGCACAAATGCTGGCAATTGTTGCGGCGGGACTGACGGTCGCATACCCGTTCGTGAAACGATTTGTCTCTATCCCACAATTCATTCTGGGTGCCGCGTTCGGTTGGGCCGTACCCATGGCGTTCGCGGCCGAGACCGGCGAAACACCGGAGCTTGCCTGGCTGGTATTCGGTACGGCGATGATATGGGCTGTTATCTATGACACATTTTACGCCATGGTCGATCGTGAAGACGATCTTAAAGTAGGGGTCAAGTCGACCGCGATTCTTTTCGGTGAAGTCGACATCTTTGTGATTGCGGGTTTGCAGTCGCTCATGCTGGTCGCACTATTATTGATCGGCTATCGCGCCGGCCTAAGTATCTGGTATTACCTGTCCGTATTGCTGGCCGGCCTGATGATGGCCTATCACCTTTGGCTCGCCCGCGACCGGCAACCGGCAGGGTGCTTTGCGGCATTCCTGCACAACCACTATATCGGTTTGGTTATTTTCATCGGCATCGTATTGCACTACACCTTCAATCCGGTCACTGCTTAGCATCAGACACTGATTCACCCGGCACGCGCGACGGCCAGCACGCTCACTTTAGTCACACCGGACGATAGCAACAGCTTTGCGAGTGCCCGTGCCGTTGCTCCGGTCGTGACGACATCATCGATTATCAGTACATGTGTGCCCGGGTCCGATCGCGAAATGGCGAACGCACTTCGTAGATTTCGTGCTCGCTCCGCCGCGTCCAGCCCTGACTGAAATGGCGTTGCTCTTGTTCGCCGCACGCTTCGAGCAAGAGGGACGCCAAGCGACTTCGCTATTGGCCGCGCAAACTCTGTCGCCTGATTGAATCCGCGCAGCGCTTTTCTTCGCCAGTGCAGTGGCACAGGCAGCACAGCATCGATATCCGGTGGAAGTAGCGGCTTTGCTGCACAGAGAATCTCGGCGAACGCAGGTGCGTAAAAAAGTTTGCGCCTGAACTTCAATGCCTTGATCGCCACATCAACCGGGAACGAGTAGTGCAACATCGCGATCGACGCCTCAAAGATTCCGGGCGTTGGCGAGACGGGCACCTCGTTCCACGGCAGATCCGCGAAGCACCCCGTGCAGATACTTTGTTCGCCACCTTCGCTTGGCTCCCCGCAAAACACGCAACTTCGCGGCGCCAGAAATTCCATGATCCACATCAGAAAATACTGTCAGCTCGACAGCGTCGTCGCACGCCGCGAAATTCAGTGTTAGCCGATGAAAGCGTGCTACCGTTTCGCGGATGCTGAACCGCCACCACATTCGGCGCCGTTTCGAACGTGCCGCAGCCACATTTGACGAATCCGACTTCGTACATACGGTGACGCGTGATGGCTTGCTCGCGCGACTTGAGCCGCTGCTGGTTGATGCGCGGACCGTCGTTGATCTCGGTGCGGCCACCGGCACAGCAAATCGAGCACTCGAAAAACGCTTCAAGGGAGCAAACGTCATTTCGGTCGATATTGCTCATCGGATGTTAAAAAAGGCTCGCGAGAAGAAGCGCTGGTTATCGAAAGGTACTTTCGCACAGGCGAGCGCAGATGCGCTGCCATTTCCCGATGAGAGCATCGATGTGGTTTTCTCGAACCTCCTGCTACCTTGGGCAAACGACCCTGCAATAATCTTTGCTGAAATTGCGCGGGTTCTGCGAAAAGGCGGTGTTTTCGCGTTCGCGACACTCGGGCCCGACAGCCTGCAGGAAATCAGCCGTGCATGGGGATCGATTGACGACAATGCCCATGTAATTCGCTTCCTGGACATGCACCATCTTGGCGACGGGCTTGTGAATGCCGGACTTCGAGATCCAGTGCTGGACGTCGACCGACTGTCTGTCCGCTACACGAACAGTGCTCGCCTGTTTGCTGACCTTACGGCTGTCGGTGCACGTAACGCATTGAATCGACGGGCTCATTCGCTCACCGGCAAGCAACGCTATGGCGCTATGGTTGCTGCCCTCGATGACATGGCGGTCGACGGCAACATCACCCTGGATCTGGAGCTGGTCTTCGGCCATTGCTGGGGTGCTGGTCCCAAAATGGACCCGGCGAACTATCGCATCGACGCTGGCCAGATACCGGTCCGCCGCAGCTGATTCGGAACTAATTGCAAAATTTCCCGTAACTCATTGTAAAATAATCAAATTATTCTCTTACTGGGGTCTTTTCAGGATTGCATGGCCAGCGGGATTTGAGTACACTTCGCGAGCTTTTTGGCAGGGTTTGCCTGCCAAGCCGGCCAACAGACGAATACCCGGTGTTCCCGGGCCATACAGAACCCACCAGTTCATTAATTCGTCACATCCGGAAAACATTTGTACTGCGGCTGCTTGCAGCTCGCTAGGTGAACTATCTAATGATACGAAAATCGTTTTTGAGCGCGCTCGGCCTTGGTCTGGCCAGCACGGCGAATGCCGATTGGGCGCTCAATATGCCCAAGGGCATCACGGACCTTAGTCTTGAGACTTACAACCTGCACATGATGGTGTTTTGGTGGTGCGTTGCGATCGGCGTCGTCGTTTTCGGCGTAATGATCATCTCGCTGTTCAAGCACCGCAAGTCGAAAGGCGCTCAGTCGGCAAAATTCTCGCACAGCACCACCGCTGAGGTTATCTGGACCGCGATCCCGGTCGTCATTCTTGTTCTCTTGGCGATTCCTACTGCCGAGACGATGGTGAAAATTGAGGACTCCCGTAATCCCGACATGTCGATCGTGGTCACCGCCTATCAATGGAAATGGCACTACAAATACCAGGACTCTGGCATCGAGTTTTATTCCAGCCTTGCCCGTTCGAGCATCGAAGCTCGCCGCAAGGGGTCTGGTATTGACCCGTTCGAAGTCGAAAACTATCTCCTCGAAGTCGACCATCCTGTGGTCGTTCCCAAGGGCGCCAAAGTTCGTTTGCTGTTCACATCGAACGACGTTATCCACTCTTGGTGGATGCCGGATCTTTCGATCAAGAAAGATGCAATTCCAGGCATTGTCAACGAAGCCTGGTTCATCGCGAATGAAGCCGGCACCTATCGCGGCCAATGTGCGGAATTGTGCGGCAAAGACCATGGCTACATGCCAGTCGTTGTCGAAGTCGTCGAACCTGCGGCCTATGAAGCCTGGGTAAACAGCCATGACGCGGAGCAGTAGGAAAATGAATACGGAAGTAAACGACGCCCACGTCAGTCACGACGAGCACGAAGATCACGGCCCGGCCAAGGGCATCAAGCGCTGGTTGTTCTCGACCAACCACAAAGACATCGGCACGATGTACCTGATATTTAGTCTGGTCATGTTTTTTGTCGGCGGCACAATGGCTATGGTCATTCGTTCCGAACTGGCGATCCCCGGACTGCAGTTCGTGCATCCGGAATTTTTCAACCAGATGACAACGATGCATGCGTTGATCATGGTGTTCGGTGCGGTCATGCCGGCATTTGTCGGCCTTGCCAACTGGATGATACCGCTGATGATTGGTGCGCCAGACATGGCGTTGCCGCGCATGAACAACTGGTCGTTCTGGATTCTGCCGGTAGCGTTCGGTCTCCTGGGCTCAACGCTGCTGATGCCTGGCGGCGCTCCAGCTGGTGGTTGGACCATGTATCCACCACTGGTATTGCAAACCGGCGATGCGTTCCCGTTCCTGATTTTCTCGGTCCACCTTATGGGCCTGTCGTCGATCATGGGCGCGATCAACATCATCGTGACCGTCATTAACCTGCGCGCACCGGACATGTCGTTGCTGAAGATGCCGATGTTCGTCTGGACCTGGCTAATCACCGCCTACCTGCTGATCGCAGTAATGCCGGTACTTGCTGGCGCAGTGACAATGCTGTTAACCGATCAGTTCTTCGGAACCAGCTTCTTCCTGGCTGCCGGTGGTGGCGATCCCGTGATGTTCCAGCATATCTTCTGGTTCTTCGGTCACCCCGAGGTTTACATCATGATTCTGCCGGCGTTCGGCGTCGTTTCCGAGATCATTCCGGTGTTCTCGCGTAAGCCGCTGTTTGGCCATGACTCGATGGTTTATGCCGCATCCTGTATCGCTTTCCTGTCGTTCATCGTTTGGGCGCATCATATGTTCACGGTCGGCATGCCGCTGACGGGTCAGCTGTTCTTCATGTTTGCGACCATGTTGATTGCGGTGCCAACGGGCGTGAAGATATTCAACTGGGTTGCAACGATGTGGCGTGGCTCGATGACGTTCGAAACGCCGATGCTGTTCGCGCTCGCATTTGTCTTTCTGTTCACGATCGGTGGCTTCTCCGGCTTGATGCTGGCGGTTGCTCCGGCTGATGTGCAGTACCACGATACCTATTTCGTCGTAGCTCACTTCCACTACGTACTGGTACCCGGTTCTGTGTTCGCGATCATGGCGGGTGCCTACTTCTGGCTACCGAAGTGGACCGGCCACATGTACAACGAGAAGCTCGGCAAGCTGCATTTTTGGGCGTCGACCATTTTCGTCAATGTCACGTTCTTCCCAATGCACTTCCTGGGTCTGGCCGGTATGCCGCGTCGTATTCCTGACTACTCAACGCAGTTTGCAGACTTCAACACCATCGCCAGTATTGGTGCGATCGGTTTTGGCGTATCGCAACTGCTGTTCGTCTGGGTGCTGTTGACGGCGAAGAAGGGCCCGAAAGCAACGGCGGAAGTATGGGACAACCCGCAGGGGCTGGAATGGACTGTACCGTCACCCGCACCACACCACACATTTGAGACGCCACCAAAACTCAGCAGTGCTGACGGCTTTCACTAGCCATGGATGACGCAGAGCGTAAGAAGAACATTCGCCGTACGACGTTGATCGTCTCGGCGATCGCGCTCGCCTTTTTCGTCGGTTTTATCCTGATGGGTGTCCTGCGTGCCTGAGAAAAACAACCATCGCTCGCTGGTCGGTCAGTTACTCATAATGACCGTCGCGATGTTCGGTTTCGGCTTTTTGCTCGTGCCGCTGTATGACGTGTTCTGCGAGATCACCGGCTTTGGCGGTCGTACGAACGCGGAGGCGGCTGTTGTTAAGGAGGCGCCTGACTTAACTCGCGAAGTTCGTATTGAGTTCGTAACGAATGTTAATTCGTACGCACAATTCGAGTTTGCGGCGGATGTCGACAGCATGACCGTCAATCCCGGCAAGATTTACTACGCCACATTTACAGCAAAGAACCTGGCTGGCGAGGACAAGGTCGCTCAGGCCGTGCCGAGCGTTACGCCGTCAACCGCGGCGGAGTATTTCACAAAGATCGAGTGCTTTTGTTTTACGAGCCAGGAGTTTATGGCCGGTGAAGAGCGACCAATGCCGCTACAATTCATCGTGAATCCAGAGCTGCCAGACTACGTCGACACCATTACTTTGCAATACACATTTTTTGATACCGCTCGCGTCAGCGCGAACATAGAGAATTAACATGACTACTGCTCCCAACGACCACCGCGCAGACGAACGCTACTACGTCCCACACGGCAGCCACTGGCCTGTTGTCGGCTCGGTCGGCCTGCTTTTTTTGATGCTTGGCGTATCGACCTGGCTGAATGGCGCAGACGCCGGCTTCTACATCATGCTGGCGGGTTTCGCGATCATGATCTTCATGCTCACGGGCTGGTTCGGCACGGTCATCGGCGAAAGCGTCAATGGTCTGTACAACGATCAGGTCGACAAGTCATTCCGCCAGGGAATGTTCTGGTTCATCTTTTCAGAAGTCATGTTCTTCGCGGCGTTCTTCGGCGCTCTTTTTTACGCTCGCAACATGTCTATTCCATGGCTGGGTGGCGAGAGTAATAATTTCTTCACGAATCTGATGTTGTGGAGTGGCTACGAGAGCACCTGGCCGAGTAACGGTCCAGGCAATGTTGGTGGCGAATACACGGCCATGGCACCGCTCGGTCTGCCGCTCATCAACACGATCTTGCTATTGACGAGCTCGATCACAATCACAATTGCACACCACGCGTTGATCGCAGGCAAACGTAGTCAGCTAACGCTGTTCCTTGCCGCAACATTCATTCTCGGTTTCATCTTCGTATACTTGCAGGGCGTTGAGTACATGGAGGCATACGAGCACCTGAACCTGAAGATGACCTCCGGAATTTACGGCTCGACGTTCTTCATGTTGACCGGCTTCCATGGCATGCACGTCACCATCGGCGCGATCATGATAACGATTATCTGGTTCCGCGTATTAAAGGGTCACTTCTCGGCTGACAAACACTTCGCTTTTGAGGCCGTGGCCTGGTACTGGCACTTTGTTGACGTTGTCTGGGTCGGCCTGTACGTCTTCGTCTACTGGATGTAGATCAAGCCGTGGGTTGTATCCAGCCCAGGAAGTAGGATGCCACCAGAAAGATGATCAGGATGGCGGATAGCGCTACCCTGATCTTCAGCGCCTTGAGCACCTTGGGCGAGTCAGCGTCGTCGCGGGATAGATAATATAGCCCGGAACCCAGGCTGATCAGTATTGCGGCCAACAGTGTGAAAACGACGTATTTCATGGAATTCACCATGCAGAATCGAGCGAGCAGTATAACGTGAACGGCAAAACGAAGAAGCCGCTGCCCACATGGCTACCGCTGGTCGTTGGTGCATTTCTGGTTGTCCAGTTCGCGGGCCTGGGCGCCTGGCAAGTCTCTCGCGGCCTGGAGAAACGGGCCGCTCAATACGCTTATAGTGACGAAACCGGTTTCAAGGCCTGGCAGGATGGGATGGCGGTTCGATCCTTCCAGCGACTGAAGGCAACCGGCAGCTACGACAGTGAGCACCAGATAGTGCTTGATAACATCATTATCAATAGCCGTTACGGTCACTACATTTTGACGCCGCTCGAAATCGCCGCCGACGAACCGCTGTTACTCATCAACCGCGGCTGGGTCGAAAAGACCGACGCCGGGCTTGACGCCGCCCGGCTCGAATTACCCACGGATGAATTAAGCGTCCGCGGTCGCGCGGGTTCGTTGCCTAAGCCGGGTTACAAAATGGATGATGCTTTCGACGCAACACAATCATGGCCGAAACATGCCGTTTACCCGTCATCCGAAGAGGTGGCAGCAGCCCTGGGCCGCGAGATACAGCCTTTTGTCTTGCTGATGGAGCACGACGAGGACCACGGTTTCCTACGCCACTGGGTGCCCTCGGAGTTTGGCCCTGGCAAGCACTTCGGCTACGCGCTGCAATGGTTTGCCATGGGTGCTGTCCTTTCCGGCCTGCTTGTCTGGAATTATCGTAAGAAGCGTTTCGACACATGACTGAGAAAAAAACTACTTGGGCGCGGGTGCAAATGCTCCTGATCGCATCCGTATTCTTCGGCCCGCTGGCCGTTGCAACCTGGATGTACTACAGCGGCGGACTGCAGCCGGCAGGGCGCACGAACCATGGCGCACTGCTTGAGCCGATCGTTAACATCGCCGATGAAATCCCGGAATCCGAACTCACCAAGCTGGGCGACGGTTACTGGGTACTGCTTTATTCGGATGACGAAGAGTGCGGGACACGCTGTCAGGATGCTCTTTATACGATTAGACAATCGCGAAAGATGCTCGGGAAGGAGATTGACCGACTCAAGCGGGTCTTCTTGCACGGCGATTCGTCGCCAGATACAGTGTTTCTCGCTGCTGAGCATGCAGGGCTCATAACGTTGAGAGACCATGATCTCTCGCTACTTCTAAATAACAAGAAACCTGCAGCGCTGGCGGCTGGCGGATATTTCCTGGTAGACCCTCTGGGTAACCTCGTGATGTATTTCGAACCAGAGGTTGACCCCAGCGATATGGTTGAAGACATCAAGCGTCTTCTAAAGCTGTCACAGATAGGCTGAATAATAATAAACGTGAACACCGAAGCAGCATCTCGATCGCCTGTCGACTGGCGCGACTACTACGAGCTGACGAAGCCGCGGGTGGTCATGTTGATTGTATTCACTGCGATCGTCGGCATGTTTCTATCCGTTCCTGGCTGGCCGGGCCTTGAGCCGCTCGTTTACGGCACACTGGGTATCGGCATGGCCTCGTCCGCCGCAGCCGTCTTTAATCACGTACTCGACCATCGCACCGATATCCTCATGATGCGAACTCGCGGCCGTCCGTTGCCACAGGGCAAGCTGACGGTGAAGGCAGCGCTGACATTTGCATCTGTTCTCTGCGTCATTGCGATGTTGATTCTGTGGTTTCTGGTCAATGCACTGACGGCCATACTGACCTTTTTCTCTTTGATCGGTTATGCCGTGATCTACACGGTCTGGCTCAAACGTGCCACACCGCAAAACATTGTGATCGGTGGGGCAGCCGGTGCGGCGCCACCGGTTCTGGGTTGGACCACTGTGACCAATGAGGTTACCAGCGGCGCGTTGCTGCTGTTTTTGATTATATTCGTCTGGACGCCGCCGCATTTCTGGGCACTGGCGATCGCAAGACTGGAAGAATATGCGAAGGTTGATATTCCGATGCTGCCGGTCACGCACGGCGAGGCCTATACAAGGCTTAACATTCTTCTTTATTCGATTCTCTTGCTGCTGGTCACGATCATGCCGTATCTGATTGGCATGAGCGGCCTGATTTATCTCGTGGCCGCTCTCGGCCTTGGTGCGTATTTTCTCCACTACGCCATTCGAATGTACCGCGATCATGAGGACGAGGAACTACCGATGCTGATGTTCAAGTACTCAATCAGCTATCTCGGGTTTCTGTTCACGGCGCTGCTGATCGACCATTACTTCCTTTTTCGGCTAGACCTTTAGCTG
>CAYWBZ010000038.1:0-15668 GCA_964456535.1 uncultured Woeseiaceae bacterium
AGCCGATTTATCGGCAGCTACGAGACCGGGTCGTCGCAATGATTCTGGAAGAGGTGCTGGTTGAAGGTGATGCCTTGCCCTCGGTCAGGAACGTTGCTGCCGAATACCGGCTTAACCCGCTTACTGTGCTCAAGGGCTATCAGGAACTGGTCGACGAGGGACTCGTTGAGAAAAAACGCGGCCGGGGAATGTTCGTCAATGAAGGCGCGTTGGTGATGCTACTCAAGGCCGAGCGAGGGCGGTTTCTGCAAAAAGAATGGCCGCAGGTCGTTGCAACCATAAAGCGTCTGCACCTGGACGCAGCAGACTTGCTGAAACAAGCAGAATCAACGAAATCCACTAAGAATTCTGGAGGGGAGAATGACTAGTCTGGTCAGCGCTAATGGAGTAACCAAGCGGTTCGGTTCGTTTACCGCTGTCGATAACGTCAGCTTCGAAGTCGAAAGCGGCAAGATTCTCGGCTTGATCGGCCCAAATGGCGCCGGCAAGACGACTTTGTTAAAGGCATTGCTCGGGCTGACGGACTGCGAAGGGCAGCTATCGGTGATGGGTCTTGATCCATTCAGGCAACGCAAGGAGCTGATGCAAAACATCTGCTTTATTGCAGACGTTGCTGTACTGCCGCGATGGATAAAGGTCACGCAGTTACTCGACTATGTCGAGGCGATTCACCCGAATTTCTCACGCAAACGGGCCGAAGAGTTATTGCAACAAACAAAGATCATGTCGAACTCCAAGGTCAAGGAGTTATCGAAGGGCATGGTCACGCAGCTACATCTTTCGATCATCATGTCGATCGACGCGAAGTTACTCGTCCTTGATGAGCCGACGCTTGGCCTGGATATCATTTTCCGCAAGGAGTTTTACGCGAACTTGTTGAACGACTACTTCGACGAGGAGCGAACTATTCTGGTCACGACTCACCAGGTCGAAGAAATCGAAAACCTGCTTACAGACATCATGTTTATCAATGACGGCAAAATTATTCTCAACTCATCAATGGATGCTCTTGCGGACAGCTATGTTGAGATCGCAGCATCCGGAGCGGAGGCTGACAAAGCGAGAGGGCTCGGGCCTATTGCGGAAGGTCAGATGTTCGGCAAATCCGTCATGCTGTTTGAGGGCGTAAGTCGCGAACACCTGGAAGGACTCGGTGAGCTGCGCACACCATCGGTAGCCGATCTATTCGTGGCGAAGGTCAAGGGAGCACGAGCATGATCAAGCATCAATTAGCACTGGTTAGACGTGAACTCTGGGAGCACCGCTCCATCTTCGTGACGCCCATCGCAATCGGAAGCATAGTTACGCTCGGTGTCCTGGCAATGCTGGTATTTGCTTCAGGTTTTGCAGCAGAACTCGACATAGCGATTTTTGGCGCCCAGAACCTGGCCGGCGATCCTGAGCGCAAAGCTGCTCTGACAGGATTTTTTCTGGGAACGTCCTGGGTATTCATGATGGCTCTGGCGATCTTGACTGTTTTCTATTGCCTGGACTCCCTGTACGCGGAACGTAAGGACAAGAGCATCTTATTCTGGCGCTCGTTGCCGGTTACGGATGCAGAAACCATCATCTCCAAACTGATCGTAGCGATCATCGTTATTCCGGTGATAACAGCGGTCGGAATTATCGGGACACATATCATCAACCTCATCGTTACGAGTATCTGGGTATCGATGAAGGGCGGTGATGGCGGTATGTTGATCTGGGGTTCTGTTGCAATCCTGGATAACTGGCTAGCGGCATTTATCGTAGTCGTGGCGAGCGGTATCTGGATGTCACCGTTCATTGGCTGGTTTCTGCTCGTGTCGGCTTATACGAAGCGCTCTCCATTGCTAATGGCATTCATGCCACTGTTCCTTATCGGGCTGCTTGAAGGCATTATTCTGCGCACGCACGTCTTCGCGGAAAACGTCCTTGGTCGTGGAGATGGTCTGCCACTTTTTCATACCGTAGATATCGAAAAATTCTTCAACGAAGAACAGTGGCGCGTTTCGGAAGATGCAACCAGCTTGCTGGCCCATCTTGATGTCGTGCAGTTTCTGACGAGTCCTGCGATGTGGGCCGGTATCGTTGTATGCGCGCTTCTATCGACTGGCGCAATCTACGTACGCCGCTACCGCGATGAAAGCTAGGCTAAAAACCAAACCCCTTAGTCAGCAGTTTCAGGGCTTGCTGCGAATATCAAATTTTCGCAGCTTGCCTCGAAACTGGTGATAACTCAGTCCCAGCATGTCGGCCGCCAGGCGTTGGTTAAATCGTGATTTTTCCAACGCGGCATTCAGCAAATTCACTTCGGTATCAATCAGTCGCTGTGTCAGGTCCGCTGGTAGCAGCGGTGGGCGATGCGATGTGGATGGTCCGCTGGCAGCCGCTTTCGGTTCGTCAATCTTGAACGGCGTATCGAATGGGTCCAGGGCGAGCTTGGCAATAGGTTGCTCCGGGTCAGGCGATCTGTAGACCGACCTTTCGATCGTATTCTTGAGTTCGCGAACGTTGCCCGGCCACCGGTTTCTCAGCAGGGCAGACGAAACGCGCGAGCTGAATCCAGGGAAGTAACTCCACTTCAGCTCACTGGCCATGTTGATTGCGAATGCACTTGCCAGCGGCATGATGTCTTCCACACGCTCGCGCAATGGCGGTACTGTGATCACATCAAAGGCGAGACGGTCCAGCAGATCCTCGCGAAAACCGCCTGCGGCTGCGAGTTGCTGTAAGTCGGCGTTGGTTGAGCCGACGATACGTACGTCAACGAGTAGCGTTTCACTGCCCCCAACGCGTTGTACTTCGCCGTATTCGATAGTACGCAGTATCTTCTCTTGCATTCGCAGGGAGATCGTCGCGAGTTCATCAAGAATGAGCGTGCCGCCATCAGCGCGTTCGAAGTGACCGATATGCGTCTTCGCGGCGCCGGTAAACGCTCCGGCCTCATGACCAAATAATTCCGATTCGAGGATGGACTCGGTCAGTGCCGCACAGTTGACCTTGACGACACTTTGTTCCCATCGGCCGGAAAGAAAATGCAGTCGTGACGCTATCAGCTCTTTACCCGTTCCGCGCTCACCAACGACCAAAACCGGCTTGGATAGCTGCGCGGCGCGCGACACGTGCTCCAGCATTTCCAGGAATACGGGTGCCTCACCGATGATCTGCTGTGACTGTAATGCGACTGGCATTGGTCTATTAGACCAAATTATGATGGTAATGACCAATACTTAGTGAAATTCACTATTCCTTGATCTTTAAAGCGATCGACCGGAAGCCGATGTTAGGTATATAAAACAAAAGCTTACGGCGCTGCGACGTGTTTGGCACGAATGCTGCACTTATTTAGACAGGCATTACACACACGAGAGGAACCACCATGGGCATATTCACGAGATTCAGTGACATCGTGAACTCCAATATCAACGCGATTTTGGATAAGGCAGAGGATCCGGAAAAGATCGTCCGTCTGATGATTCAGGAAATGGAGGACACGCTGGTCGAGGTTCGATCCGCTGCTGCCCGTTCAATAGCGGACAAGAAGGACCTGAACCGCAAGATCGAGCGCCTGGATCGTGACTCGGACGACTGGGACCAAAAGGCCGAGCTGGCATTGCGCAAGGGACGTGAGGACCTGGCGAAAGCGGCATTGGTCGAAAAATCACGAGTTACCGCCGGGGTCGATCTGTTGAAGCAGGACTACCTCGCAGTCGACGAGGGTCTGGCAAAACTTAACGAGGATATCGCTCGCCTGGAAAGCAAGCTGGAGGACGCGAAGTCACGGCAGAAGTCGCTGCTGGCGCGCCACAAGACCGCGAACAGCCGACTGGCGGTACGTAAGAAAATCCACGACTACAAAATCGAAGACGCAATGGTGCGATTTGAGCAATACACACGTCGAATCGACGACGTTGAAGGGCGGGTAGAGGCCTATGACCTCGGATTGCCCAAGGACCTGAACCATGAGTTCGCGAGCCTTGAGGCTGAAGAGTCTGTGAACGAAGAACTCGATGCTCTAAAGCGACGTGTAGCCTCAGATACAGCGGCTCCAGCGGAGGCGGAGTAAGCGTTACGTAGTGGAGGAAACCGTGGAGAAGAAAGAATGAGTCGAGAAACCTGGAATATAAACTACGGGCCTTTGCGTGGCTTCTATCGTGATCGTGAGAGCGGCTGGGTATTTGGTGTCTGCGCGGGAATTGCGGATCGCTTTAATTTTCGTGTCGGAACCGTCAGAGTTGTTGCGATAATATCCCTGTTGTTGTTTTTCTGGTTGACGGCCGCGCTCTATCTGGGAGCGACGGTACTCATCAAAGAAAAGCCGTTGGTATATTCGGGACGTAGTGGTGAGAGTGAATTCTGGCATCGCTACAAGAGTGATTACGGGAGACATTCATGACCGCCATAAATGCAGCGCCGGACAGGCGCCTCTACCGGGATAGAGATCGTGCAATTCTCGGCGGCGTCTGCGCAGGCCTTGCAAGCTACCTGGGATTCAATTTGAAGGTCACGCGAATCCTTGCGTTTATTGCATTCCTGACGATGATGCCAATCGCGATTATCGCGTATCTGGCAGCAGTATTTCTAATTCCGTCAGCATCGCTCAGCGAATATGACGTCGCGACGTTAAGGAACTGTTGTGGGAGTCGCCGGCGCGAAAAGAAGCGAGAAAAAGAATCCGTAGGGCGACCAGAATTATCGAATGCTGACGTTATCAACGAACGTTGTGTGTCGCTTGATGAGCGGCTTAAGCGTCTGGAGAAACACGTTACCTCAAAGCGCTATCAACTCGACCAGGAATTGAGCCGACTTTGAGCCATAGAAATCGCAAAGGGATGCGCCAATGAACACCATGTTTTATGTAGTCTGTATCGTTGCCGTGGTTTTCGCGGCAGACACCTACCAAAAGTACTTAAAGATGAAACACAAAGAGAAGCAACACGATCCGGAGCTCGAAGAATCGCTGGCAAAAATTGAAATGCTGGAGGAGCGGATTCGGGTACTCGAAAGGATAGTCACAGAGAGCAAGACTGATCTCGGCCGAGAGATCGACAACCTGTAATCAAAATACAAGTGACACAAAAAAACGCCCGTCATCGAACGGGCGTTTTGCGTTAACGAGCCTTAATCTTGTTACTTGGAGCGTGACTTGTATGCACGTATCTCCGCATTGAACAGTTCGACCGTCCGGCTCTGCTCATCGACTGCAGCGTTGTACTTCTTGTTCGACATTGTCTTGAGCTGCTTCTTGCCGTCCTCGTCATCGTCGGCCAGCGCTTGCGTGGCAACAATTTCGTCTGCTTCGATACATGTCAGGTATTCGGACATCTTTTCCTGATAGGCCGCAACCATCTTTACGCCAGCCAGCATTTCTTCCTTGCTGGCAGATGCGCCTTCCGGAAGGCTTTTCGGTGGTGCCGGATAATCACAGGCAAGTGCAAACGGGGCCGCGGCCATGAGAGCAACTGAAATAAGTACTTTTGATAATTTATTCATCGAGTCAACTTTGCAGGTGGTTACGGGAGCATTGGCAATTTAAGCACGTTGACGAGCCGCTGAAAAGTCAGGCGAAGAGCGCGCGGTAGGTGTCGGTGCCGTCGGCTTGTGCAAGTAATAGCTCGAGATAGTTATCAGAGCTCATTGGCGCGCCGAACAGTAGTCCCTGTACATAGGTGCAGCCGAGTTTTTGCAGGAAAATCAGTTGCGATTCTTCTTCAACGCCTTCGGCGACAACATCCATGTTCATGTTGCGTCCCATTTGAATGATTGTATCGACGATTGTTGCGTCATCCGGATTATTGACTATATCACGGACAAAGGAACGGTCGATTTTCAAAGTGCTTATCGGAAATTGCTGCAAGGCGCTTAGCGAAGAATAACCAGTGCCGAAGTCGTCAATCGCAAGGTGCAAACCAAGACCATACAGTTGATCCAGCATCTTGATGGTTCGTTCGGGGTTCTCCATCAGTGTTGTTTCGGTGATCTCCAGCTCAAGCGAAGTGGGTGAGACTTCATGGCCTTGAAGTATCGAGCTGATGCGGTTGATGAAATTCAGTTGCCGCAATTGCTTGAGCGACAGATTGACCGATACCCGACCTGGTGAGGACACTGATCGTTGCCACAAGCGAAAGTCCTCGCACACCTTGTCCAATACCCACTCACCGATATCGATAATCAGACTGGAGTCCTCGGCAATGGGAATAAAGTCGGATGGCAGCACAATTCCACGCTCTGGCAGCTCCCAGCGGACCAACGCCTCGGCACCAAAAACCTCGCCGGTTTCCAGATTGTATTTGGGTTGGTAGTGGACCAGCAGTTCGTCGCGCTCGAAGGCACGCTTCAGCTTGCTTTTCGTCATCAGCCTTTCTACTGACGCCTCGTTCATTTTCGGTGTGTAGAAAGAAAATACGTTGCCGCCCGACTTTTTCGCATGGTAAAGAGCGGCATCGGCGTTGCGAATTAAATCAATGACGTTGGGTGCATCCTTAGGGTAGTAGCCAATGCCCATGCTCGCGGTCATGAAAACCTCGTGGCCTTGCACGTAAAATGGGTCAGCAAGGCGATCCAGCAGTTCTTGCGCTAACTCGCTGGTCTCGACAATGCCCTTTTCGTCGGGCCGTAGTTCATCAACAATGATGGCAAATTCGTCTCCCGCAAGGCGACCAATGATCGCGCGCTTGGGCAGTGCGCCGCGCAGTCGTTCCGCAACCGTCTCCAGCGTAGTGTCTCCTGCAAGATGACCGAACGTATCGTTAATTTCCTTGAAATGGTCCACGTCAATATAAAAGAGGCACAGGGCTTTGCCGGCCCGCCTGGCTCGCGCGATTCCGCGCTGCAACAAATGCTGAAACTGCATTCGATTCGGGATCTTGGTTAGCGGATCGATACGCGCGAGATATCGAATCCGCTTCTCCGCGCGTTGCCGCTCGGTAATATTTTGCGCTGCGTAGATGCGACGGGGAGGCCCACCCCCTTCAACTTCAACAACAGAACAGGTGTAGGAAACCGGAACCGACTCACCGTATTTGCTCTCAAATGTCGCCTCTTTGGGCAAGCCAGAGGGAGACTCATCGGCTAGCGGGCGACCCTTGTTGGTGTTGACGATGTAGTCGATGCTCGTGCCGAGCAATTCGTCCTCATCGTAACCGAGCAAATGGGTCGTCGCCGTATTGATGCGCGTAATTTTGCCCTCACTACCGGTCACGATAATTGCTTCATTCATTCCCGAAAGTAAACTGTCGACGTAGTCGCGTGAATGCGTCGTTTGGCGCAATCGATGGCGCATGTCATTGAATACAGCAGCGAGGTCGCCGAGTTCATCGTGTCGGGACAAGACCATTGGCTCACCGAAGTCGGCATCGCGGAGTTTTTCCGCCTGTACTTTCAGTTGGCGTATTCGTTTTGTCTGGTCTCGAACTACCAGCCATACAACGGCACCCAGAAGTAGCAAGGCAGCCAGAGTTCCGGCTCCCGCCCACAGGTAACTGGCTTGTCGACTGGTGACCTCGGTATTCGTTATTTCCGCCGTGAACCGGGCCGCTTGCGCGTTCAATTCCGAAAGATCGAAAGCACCAGACAGAACGCCAACTTCAATGCCATCTACAACAATGGGCTGCGAGATGATCAAGCGTTGCGCAAGCCAGATCGTCGCCTCAGGAGCCGTGGTCTGTGGAATATTGCCTGCGTCGAAGCTCTGATCAGTTGCATTGATGTAGCGGACACCTGTCAGGTTTTCGTTCTCGATCAGAACCGTATTAAGCGCCAGCAGAACATCAGATTCCTGGGTACCGTTCAGGGCCTCACGTATGCTTTCTGCAGCGCTCTGCAGTTGTGTCTGTGACTGTTGTTCGAAGCTCGCTTCGGCCCGCAAATTATATTCTGCAGAACTCGCCTCGACGATTTGCTCCGCGAGCCAGTGATACTGACCGTAAAAGACGGACAGCATGACGCCCGACACGGTGACGCCGAGCGCGACCGCGAGTAAAAGCAAGCGTGGAATTCTGTTGCCGATCATGTCGTTTTATTATTCGGCCATAAAGCAGCTTTCAGTGTAGCACCTGCAGTACAGCCGGACCGGATAGTGCCCAGTTTGGACCAAATATTGCTCTAATTGTCACGTTTTTCAACAAACTCAAGCGGTTCTGACTGTCCGGTTGTTTTCATAACTCCTTCAACGACGGCTCCTTCTGCGACAGCGATTGCTTCGCCGGTAACCGTTCCTGTAATTTTTGCGGTATTGGTGATTTCGACTTTGCCTCTGGCCGTAATATCGCCTTCAATGTGGCCAGCGACAATGATGTTGTCGGCCCGGATAGAACCATGCCAGTAGCCACTCCCGGCCAACTGGACAGTGCCACGAATATCGCAGTCGCCCGCGACCTCGCCATTTATCTGAAAGTTGCCGTCGCCGGAGATTTCGCCGGTGATTTTGCAGCCTTCGTTTATAAGGGTCGCTTTGCCCTTGGATTGGTCGCGCATACGTCTAAGTTTGGATTCGCTCATGCAGCCTTTGCTCCGCCGAAAGGGAAATATAATTCACCGGCGAATACTACCCTATTTCGATTTCTTCTCATGGTAACCGTAGCCAATAGTTTCAATTTTCACGAGGATGCCAGCTTCGAATGTTAGACGTTGCATGAACTTGCGTGGCCCGAAGTTATAAACGTACTCGGTCAATTCAACTTCTTCCATGAAACGCCCGTAGCCTGGAAAGTGTTCCGTCGTGACGCCGGACGATATACTGCGACGGACAGGGATATAGCTGCCACGTGTGGCGTAGCCGAGATGGCGCGAGGTAGTCGGAGTACCGCATACTTTTCGTACTTGAGCCTCGTGCATGTTTTCGATGACGAGTTTTCGGCCGCAACGAAAGCCAAAGGCCGAGGTGCTGGTCAAGAGTAGTACCAGGGTAATCGTTGCTATGAGCAGGTTTGGTCCGTTTATATTTGTCATGTGCAATATCTCGCTGTCAGTTTAGACTAAATCATGGCTGCACGGTTCAGACGGACTAATGTGGCGAAAATGCGCGTGTGCGGCGCGGTTATGGTAAAACTGGGCGCGAGTCCGGCGACAGTATTCAGGAACCTCAATTGACAAATAAATTCGACAAGCGACTAAACGCTGTTGCTTCTGCTGGCGCAGATCTCTTGTATGGTGGATTGAAAGGCATCGAAAAGGAGTCGTTACGGATTGCGGCTGACGGCAGCCTTTCAATGCTGGATCATCCGTTGGCTCTCGGTTCCGCATTGACCAATCGCTACATCACAACAGACTTCTCCGAAGCATTACTGGAATTCGTTACACCCGCATTCGAGACAACCTGGGAGGCATTGCATTGTGTTTGCGATATTCACCAGTTCACGTACTCGCAGCTTGGCGATGAGATGTTGTGGCCGGCCAGCATGCCGTGCTGGATTCCGGAGGACGATAAGATTCCACTGGCAAGATACGGGTCATCAAACGTCGGTCAAATGAAGACGGTTTATCGGCGTGGACTCGGTTACCGCTACGGTCGTCAAATGCAAACTATTGCCGGAGTGCATTTTAACTATTCCGTGCCACAGCATTTCTGGGAAGCCTATCAGGGCATTCTTGGAGATGATTCCAGCGTCGACGATTTCAGATCCGAACAGTACCTCGGGCTGATTCGAAACTTTAAGCGTATGGGTTGGCTGGTGTTGTACCTGTTCGGTGCGTCGCCAGCGTTGTGTAAGTCATTTGCGGGTGGCAACGCCGCGGCGATGAAATCATTTGACGACGAAACCTATTTCGAGCCTTACGGCACGTCTCTGCGAATGAGTGACCTCGGCTACAGTAATCAGAATCAGTCACGTATACATATCTCGCTCAACAGTCTTGACGAGTACGTGCGCGACCTGGGCAAAGCGATAGGGACCCTGGAACCTTCGTATGAAGCGATAGGCGTGAAAGTTGATGGTCGTTATCGGCAACTAAATGCCAATCTGCTGCAGATCGAGAACGAGTTTTATTCGCCCGTCCGACCGAAGCGAGTTGCCGAATCAGGTGAAAGGCCGACGGCCGCGCTGCAACGTGGCGGAATTGAGTATGTTGAAATTCGGTCTTTGGATATCAACCTGTTTGATCCTTGCGGAATCAATCAAAACACTATGCGTTTTATGGAGGCGTTGCTGCTCTATTGTTTGTTGCTGGAAAGCCCGAAGCTGGATGACGCGGAACTCCGGGAAATCACCGAGAATCAGGCGCTAACCGCGAAAAGAGGTCGCGATCCCGACTTCCATTTGCAGCGCAACGGCCAGCCGGTTGGAATCAAAGAGTGGGCCAATGAAATCATAGCGGGAGTGCTGGCAGTCGCCACTGAACTGGATCGCCATGATGACACCGACAGCTACTCTGCTGCGGTTCGCCTGAAGCAAGAGTTGGTCGATGATTCCAACCTGACGCCATCAGCGTTAATTATCGCCGGGCTTGAAGAAGCGCATACAGGCTTTTTCCGGTTCGCGTTCGCGATGGCCAAAAGTCACCGAGACTATTTCGCTTCGACTGCCCAACCGGACGATGCGGCTAGTGCAATGTTTCGACAGGAGGCAGAGGAATCGCTGCAAAGGCAGCATGAAATCGAAGCGGCGGACTCGATCGGCCTGGATGAATATCTTACGCAGTATTTCGCTTAAGATGGTATTGCGACACCGTGCTCGTACGCAAAGCTCCGGTGCAGTCCCTGCAATCGCTTGCTTATTGGTCCGGCGGTACCATCACCAATCAATCGTCCATCGGCCTCCAGCACCGGGGTTAGCTCTCCCATGGTTCCGGTCGTAAATGCTTCGTCGGCCGTGTAAAGCTCTGTCAGCGACAAGTTACGCTCGAGAGCCGGAATTCCTTCAGCGCCACAAATAGTCAAAATCATCTTCCGTGTAAGTCCTGGCAGGCAACTGTCCGCATGCGGCGTCAGCACCTGGCCGTTCTTTACGAGAAAAATGTTCGTGTCGTTGGTTTCAGATATAAAGCCGTTAACGTCGAGCATGACGGCAGCATCTGCGCCAGCAACGTTGGCTTCTATTGCGGCAAGGATATTGTTGAGCAAATTGTTGTGGTGAATCTTCGAATCCAGGCATTCTGGAGTATTGCGGCGGGTAGACGCGGTAATGACTCGAATGCCTGCGTCTGAGTAAACAGGTGGTTTCCATTCTGCGAGTACGATCAGGGTACAACCAGACTGGTTGAAGCGCGGGTTCATGCCGGATGTCACTTTTTCGCCGCGCGTTAATGTAAGTCGAATATGCGCGTTGTCGCGCATGCCGTTCGCCGCGAGAGTCTCAAAAATTGCGCTGCGGATTTCGTCAGATGACGGCACATCGGCGAACGCGAGTGTCTTCGCCGAATCCTGCAACCGGTCGAGGTGGCCATCCAGTTCGGCAATGCGGCCGTCGTAGACGCGCAGCCCTTCCCACACGGCATCCCCACCTTGAACGACGCTGTCGAAAACAGAGACAGTTGCTTTCTCTCGTGGCCTTAATTGACCGCCAACGTAAATGAGAATGTCGGCATTACGTGGATCGGGAAGGTTCATTGCGTTTCGTCCATATGATAGTTACGCATTTAGTGTCCCTGCATTGCTTCGCAGCGCTTGTTCGTACAGTTTCTCGTACCAGGGCTTACAGTCATTCAGTAGCGGCTGCAAATGATCGGGAAAATTAGTCTTGGCCTCGTAGGGCGCGAAGCCGGTACTTTTGTGCACCGCGTGATACCAATGCGGGGCCCAGACACCATCTTCATCTCGTGCGCCGGCTTTCCAGGTCAGCATACCGCTGGTGAATTCGATATTGAGGTGTAGCGTCAACTGGCGCAACACGCTTTCTGGATTGTGCAGCAGTTCGCGTGAATCCAGAACAATGGGGTGCTGACCGGAATCAAGCAGTTCAGTGTACAACTCCCATTGTCGTCGCAAACCAGTATCGGAGAGCGTGGCATGCGGCAACTGAATCGTGAGTGATGGCAGCATTTCGCGCGGATCACGAATCAGAAAAATATTGTATGTAGAGCGTAAAAAGCCAGGGTCCAGTTCGATTAAATGGTGAGCCATGTGCTTCATGAATAGCACATGGGACGGGTCATCGGCTTGCTGCAGCAACAGGTTCTGCATGACAGCGTCGCCAACGCAATTCATAGCAGCCATTATTTCGTCGCGTCCGGGGTGATTGGCACCACTGACACGCAGGTAATGCCCGTACAGGGGTTCATCGATAACACGCACCCCCGGAAGTTCTGCAAAGCTGTACATCAGAGCAGTCGAAACGTTTCTGGGGCCTGACCATAGGCAGATTGGCTTTGTCACTATCGAGTAAATCCTGCGCGATTCCCGGTGGTCGCCAAATTGTACCGGGCTCAACGATCGTGGCAAATGCTCTTCAAAGGCTTAATTGGCGGTAAATCAACGTGTTCGGCCGCTATTTCGTGTGCGGTCTGTCACAAAATAGCCCGATGTCATTGTTGCCATCGGTCCAATTTAACTAAACTCGCTGCTTGAGCCTCTTTTGGCGCATGAATTTTTGAGTGGTGGAACCGTTTTGCTGAAGACATTCTTAATCGGAATTTTGCTGGGTATCGCTGCAGCAGCGGGTGCGTTGTATTCGCTGCCGGTGGTAGATCAACATCGTGAGGTGTCGCTGGTCACTGTGGCGCCCAATGGTGGCAATCAGGAGTCGTTCCACGTCAACATTCCAATGGACCGGATAATGGTCGGTACTGCGGGGGAGAAATCCGGGTTGCCCGCCGGATTGGAATGGCCGCAGGATGACGTGTTAGCAGGTGTCAGCGCAGAATTATTCAAGATTCGAAACGCGCGCGATGTTGTTATTGGTGTGGCTGCGCGCACAGTAGCGAAGGAAGAAGAGTCAGATGTGATCGACTGGGTAATGCATCTTCCGGCTCGAGGGACACTGTTCGTCAACATGGCGCCAGATGCACAGGAAGGAGGCCACCGAATCGGCCGACTTCGAACGGGGTCAAACGAGTTTGCGCGGTTGAGGGGGTTCGTCGCGGAACACTGGGTAGCCGATACGTCCGGCGAAGAGGATGCGCCCGCAGGCCGGATTGAATTGCTGGCGACTTACGTCGGTACAGCGGAGCCGCTCGAATGAAATATCTGCTCGTACTAATTATCGGAATTATTTCGGGTGCAGCCATATTTGCCACCGGAGTGGCCTTCAACCCGTTTATCAGCAAACAGGGTTTGTCGCCCCTGGCAGTGACCGATTCGCAGACAGTGACACTCACTTATTCCGGGGTCGCTTCCGACGGGATCGTGTTTACCAACGACGGTGAATCGCGAGTAAGTCCCCATCCGGAAAAAGTATTGCAGCTTTGGGAAGCCTCTATTCGGCAGACGTCGGCGTCCGTGAAGGAATTGCGGGATGGCCGCGGTCAGGTTGCCGGCCTGGGAATCAAGATGTCGTCGCTATCGGAAGCGACCCGACTGTTCGCAGGAAAGGCGATAGTCGATAGCGTCTGGTATGTGTATTTACCTGGCAGGGGCGGCATGTTTATCGAGCAAACCGAGAACTATTGGGACTTTCTGCGTGGCATTGTTGTTCCGGCATACCGTAGCTCAGCGAATACCTGGCAGGGAAACTGGCTCGGCAATCTTACGGCTGGCCCCGGTGCACTGGGCACGGCCAAGGTTACCGGTAGTTCTGGCGAGTTCAACGGTTTGGAAATGCTTGCCGTCGAGTCCTTGGCAGTTCGCGCCTGGCGGACAGTTGGTGGTTCGCTTGCTGCGGACGGGCAGTTGCTAATCGAGTTACCGCCAGAAGTTACCGATGATTCGTCTGTCGACGAGTCACCTGTTGACGAGGCATTCGTCGAAGACGAGTAGTTCTGCCAATCGTTACAGTTCTTTCAGTGGCACCTCGGTGTCCGCCAGTTTTTCGCGGTCGACGACCGTGCGTGCCGCAATCAGTGCTTTCGACTGCACGAATTCCTTTGGCGAGTTGACGGCGTCGGTTGCGATGAGTTTGCCGTCTTTCAGGTACAGGCAGGCAAACGATCGATCAGCCGGGTTACCGCGTATGACGATATCGTCATACCCCGTAGACAAGCCTGCTATCTGCAACTTGAGGTCGTATTGATCAGACCAGAACCACGGTACCTGTGAGTAATGCGTTTCCTTGCCGCATATATTGTTTACCGCAGTTTTCGCCTGTTCCAGCGCGTTATGAACGGATTCCAGTCGTAACTGGCGATCGTAGATCGAATTCGGGTGTGCCGTGCAATCACCGACAGCGTAAATATTCGGGTCGTCGGTCTGGCATTGATCGTTGACGACGATTCCATCTTTGACAGTGAGGCCGGCGTCGGATGCCAGCTCTATATTTGGAATAATACCGATACCTACCACAACGAAATCCGCAGGAATCAATTCGCCATCCGCGGTTTCGACGGCGCTCACGCGTCCATCACCGCGAAACGCGGCGATACCCGTTGAGAGACGCAGCTTCACGCCCTGAGTGGTGTGCTCGATCTGATAGAAGTCCGATATTTCAGGAGAGACGACACGACTCATGACACGATCGGCCATTTCCACGACCGTAACTTCGAGACCCAGCTGGTGAATCACCGCGGCGACTTCGAGACCGATGTAACCGGCACCGACGATCACGGCATTCTTCTTGTGCTGCAGTTCCGCGTGAATACCGTCGACATCTGCAATGCTTCGTAAATAGTACACGCCGTCGAGATCAGCGCCCTCGACAGTCAGACGGCGCACTCTGGAACCAAGTGCGAGGATCAGAGTGTCGTAAGCAATGTCACCACTATCTGTCTTCAGCGTTTTGCGATTGCGGTCGATTTCGGTGATCAGTGTTTCAAGTCGAAGTTCTATTTGCGGATCGTCGTAGAAGCTTTTCGGTCTTAAATACAGACGCTCGGCAGGCATGTCTCCGGACAGAAATTTCTTCGACAGCGGTGGCCGTTGGTATGGCAGGTACGGCTCGTCGCCGACAAGAACAATTTGCCCGGCAAACTTCTGTTGCTTGAGCGACGCTACTAATTGTCCGGCGGCATGCCCGGCACCCGCGATAACGACTTTTTCAGTCACGTTCTGTCTCCGGAATTCATAAGGTAGCGGCTGGCTATGCGGGTACCAGCGGCCAGAGTATCGGCAGCAATACCATCACCGTGATAAACACGACGATGGTTAATGGCACACCAACTTTCAGGTAATCAACAAATCGATAGCCACCCGGACCCATTACGAGAATATTCGCCGGGTGCGATATCGGACTGGTAAAGCTTGCGGAAGCAGCCATAGCGACCGCCATCATCGCGGTCTCGGGCCGTACGCCCATATCCGACATTGCGGACAAGACAATCGGCGACATGAGAACGACCAGCGCTGCCGTCGGGATAATCATGGTCGCCATCGCCGTCAAAATATAAAGTCCCATAATGACCGGCCACGGACCTGCATCGCCAAGCAGGTCCATCACCTGGTTGGCGAGATAGGTTGCGGCGCCGCTCTCTTGCATCGCTGTTCCAAGCGGCAGCATTCCGGCTATCAGGAATATGGCTCGCCAGTCGATCGACCGGTAGGCCTGTTCCATATTCAGGCATCCTGTCAGCACCATGATCGTACCGCCGATAACCGCGGCAATAGAGATCGGTGCATACCCGGCCATCACAACGCCAATGACTGCCATCATGATGAACGCCGC
>CAYWBZ010000039.1:0-15350 GCA_964456535.1 uncultured Woeseiaceae bacterium
ACCTTTGGTCAATGTAGAAGGTGGCAGTAATGTGCAAGTCGATTTCGCGATCCAGCTCAATCATCTCGAAGCGGTAGCCATCGCTGAGACGCAAGCGGCATTGCAGGGCACGAGCGCTGTTGATTTTTCTTTGTACGGCTTGCCGATTCAAACTCAGGCTGTGTACAGCGTGTTACTCATGATTCCGATCGGTGCGCTAATCATGGTGATCATGCGCAACATCATTGGCATTGATGCTTTCGGTACCTTCATGCCCGTCTTGATCGCGCTCGCGTTTCGGGAAACCAAACTGTTCTGGGGCCTGATCTTGTTCACGCTGCTGGTGACGCTGGGCCTGACGATTCGATTCCTGCTCGATAGATTGCGATTGTTACTGGTGCCGAGGCTAAGTGCGGTCCTGATCGTCGTTGTTATTCTGATGTTGTTCATCAGCATGACCTCACACCGACTGGGCATGGAAATGGGATTGTCTGTCGCGTTGTTTCCTATGGTGATTATTGCCATGACGATCGAACGTATGTCCGTCGTATGGGAGGAGCGTGGAGCTGCAGATGCCATTCGCTCCGGGCTTGGTAGTTTGGCCGTCGCGGTTGCTGCTTACACGTTCATGGTAATGCCGTGGCTCGAGCATCTGATCTTCACGTTCCCGGAATTACTGCTCGTCATTCTCGGGTTCGTAATGCTTGTCGGCCGCTACACCGGTTATCGCCTGACAGAGCTCAGACGATTTAAAGAACTGGCGCGGAATTGATTTTTTCCACGGCAAGAAAACTTCGCAAGACAGGCGTTCTTGGCCTGAACGAACGTAATACAGATTTCATCATGCGTCTCAATCCGCGACGCCTGTATCCAACGGTAGATGACAAGGTTCTGACCAAGGAACTCGCGCTCGCAGCGGGAATGCCTGTGCCGGATTTGTACGGTGTGATTGTTCACCAGGCGGAAGTCAGAAACCTTACAGAAATAGTTGGCGACAGAAACAGCTTTGTTATCAAGCCGGCGCAGGGCAGCGGCGGTGACGGCATACTTGTGGTTGTCGGTCGAAGCGAGCGCAAGCGCGATAGCTTCCGGCTCAGCAATGGCATGCTCATCTCGGAAGGTGAATTACAGCACCACATATCAAACATCGTTGGTGGTCAGTACAGTTTGAGTGGCACTCGCGACAAAGCGTTGATTGAGTACTGTGTGCACTTTGACCCGACGTTCGCTGAGGTGAGCTACCAGGGCGTGCCGGATATCCGTGTGGTGGTGTATCGCGGCTATCCGGCTATGGCGATGGTGCGCTTGCCCACACGAGCATCCGATGGCAAGGCGAATCTTCACCAGGGTGCTGTTGGTGCCGGTGTAGATATTTCAACAGGTATAACCCTGAAAGGTGTCCTTGATGACCTGCTGATCGAGGAGCACCCCGATACCGGCGCGCTGGTAGCGGGCCTGCAAATTCCGCAGTGGGACTTTATCCTCGAATCATCCGCACGCGGTTGTGAAGTAACAGGTTTGGGTTACCTTGGTGTGGATATGATTATAGATGCCGATCGTGGGCCGCTTATTCTCGAGATGAACGCACGCCCCGGACTCAATATTCAAATCGCAAACTGCACAGGTCTCGCAAACCGCATCGCGCGTATTGAAGAAATCTACGACGAGACGGCAACGCCTGAGGAACGCGCAGCGATAGCAAGGCGAGAGTTCCCGGCAGGCGCGTGAAAATTATTAGTGATGATCTGCGGGGACCAGAGATCGCAGCGTTACTTCGAGATCATGTGCAAGACATGGCCATAGCCTCGCCAACTAATTGCGTTAATACGCTCAGTATTGACGCACTCCGCTCACCGGAAATAACTATATGGTCCGTGTGGGAGGGTTCCGAATTACTGGGTTGCGGTGCGCTTAAGGAGCTCGATGAGGATGCGGGCGAAATAAAGTCCATGCGTACGGCCAATGTTCATCTCGGCAGGGGTGTAGCGACCGAACTTCTTCAGTACATCGTCAACGTGTCGAGGCAACGCGGCTACCGACGTTTGTACCTGGAAACGGGCTCTGCGTCAGCCTTCAAACCAGCACACTTGCTCTACGAAAAAACGGGGTTTTCCTATTGCGGCCCCTTCGCCGACTATGACGACGACCCGTTTAGTCGCTTTATGGTATTGGAGCTCTAGTTAGCAAAACATACGACCGATATCGATATTGATATTCGCCGCTTGTCCGGATTTAAATACGAATGCCGTTGATCACCTCGAAAAACCAGCATATCGCCTTCGTTTAGCACGTGATGTTCGCCACCGGCGATGAGTTCGACCTTGCCGCGTTCACAGGTCAGGTACTCACGCGTTCCCGTTGTGTGTGGCACGCCAACCATTCGTCCGCCAGGCGCTAACTCGGTACGCGATATTTCAAGGCCGGGCAAGGCTTCCGGAATCAGTGGCCGGAGCTTGGCGTCCTGGCGCTTGCGTACCCGCACCTGCTCAGCGGGAATGAACTGAAACTCACTGCGTGGCGAACCAACGAGCTCTTCTATGGATACGTTCAGCGCACTGGCGGCCTTGTTAAGTACAGCAAGCGTCGGGTTGGCGGTACCGGTTTCGAGGCTGGCCCAGGTGGGGCGGGGGATTCCAGAGATCGTCGCGATCTGTTGTTGCGACATATTGCGTGCTTCGCGTAGCCGGCGGATATTGTCGGCCAGGTTTCGATTGATATCAGTCATGCTGGCAAAATAGCAATCCGCTAGTTAAATAGCAATTCAGTTGTTAGAACGACAGGATGAGTTCAGTCTGCGGAGCAACAAAAGGAGAACATCATGACAATTCGAATGGAACACGCAAACCTGCACGTTCGTCACTTTGACGACGCAGTCCGATTCCTGAAAACTGCGTTTCCTGATTTCCAGGTGCGCAGCGAAAGCTCCAGAGATGGATTGCGATGGATGCATATCGGAACAGACGATACCTACATCGCTTTGAACGAAACCAGCGAAGCGCAAGATGCGAATTGGGCGCCGTACAATGGCAAGCCCGGCGTTAATCACATCGGCTACGAGGTGGACGACGTTGACGCCCTGCGAGAAAGGCTGGCGGCTGAGGGATTCAGGGACTCAACGTATCCGAATAATCACCCGCACCGGAAACGCGTCTATTTCCACGATGCGGACGGTAACGACTGGGAGTTCGTCCAATACTTCTCGGATAAACCGTCAGAGCGTAACGATTACGACCTTCCGGACAAGGACTAGTCGGTTGGCAATCGATAGAGGAACATCTCGGAGCTTCCGTAGGCTTCGATTTGTCCCTCGCGTTTGAAGCCGAGCTTTTCAAGGACTCGAATTGAACCGATATTCGGTATATCGACCGTTGCAATAATCTTCAGATCGGGTCGAGCTGCCAAAGCATGTCGCATCGCGGCGCGTGAGATCTCTGTGGCATAGCCCTTCCCAAATGAGTCGCCGGCGATCATGTACTGCAATTCCGGCCCACCGTATTTTTCGGTTAGCGACGTGTGAAGCAGCCCCGTCCAACCAATCAGTTTTGAAGCGTCTCCCTCAGCATAGGCCGCGAATATTTCATAACCATAGTCATCATGACTTTCTTGGAAATGTTCCCAAAAGTCTTTTTCCGCCTGGCGCCGAATAACATCCATGTCGGCGATATTCTTGTAGTTGTGGTAGTGCTCGACAACTAATGGGTCCGTCAGCATCTGTGCGACAAAAAAATCGAAGTCCGATCTGGAAAACGGCGTCAGTTGCAGTCGGGACGTCGCAATCATCAGTTCAATCCGCAACGATACGGGTCGTCGATGGGCTCTGGTTCGCCGGGCTCATTGCTTCGCCAGCCATGCATCCATGCGTTGCTCCAGAAGGTCTAGTGGCAGGGCGCCGGCGCCCAGCAACTCATCATGGAAGGCGCGTATGTCGAAGTTCTCGCCAAGCTGATGCTCGGCCCGTTCTCGCAGCGTCAACATTTTGAGCTGGCCGATCTTGTACGCGAGTGCTTGTCCCGGGTTGCCGATGTAGCGATCGATTTCGTTAACGATGTCGTGTTCTGCCTTTGCCGCGTTTTCTTTGAAGAAGTCGATGGCTTGTTGGCGAGTCCAGCCTTTGTAATGCAGGCCGGTGTCTACGACGAGGCGTACAGCACGCCACATGTCGTAGGTGAGCTGTCCGAAACGTGAGTAGGGATCTTTGTAAAGGCCGAGGTCGTAGCCCAGGCGCTCACTGTAGAGTCCCCAGCCCTCGACAAAGGCTGTGAAACCGAGAAAGCGACGGAAGTTTGGTATGTTGCCGAGCTCCTGTTGCAGTGCGATCTGCAAATGATGACCCGGCATCGCTTCGTGCACGCTCAGTACCTCAATCTCATACTTTGGGCGTACTTCCGGGCGGTACAAGTTCACCCAGTAGATGCCCGCGCGGCTGCCATCCGCGGCTGGCCGTGAGTAGTACGCCGTCGTTGTGTCGGGGGCGATCGACTCAGGAATTGGTTTTACGCCGTAAGGCATGCGCGGCAGGACTCCAAAAAGATTCACAAGCTCCGGGTCGATACGTTTGCAGGTGGCGAGGTAGGCCTCGTACAAATCCTCTGGATTGTCGTAATAGAATTGCGGGTCGGTACGCAGAAATACGAGAAAGTCCTGAAAGCTGCCCTCGAATTCGACCTGATCAATGATCTCCTGCATTTCACCGCGGATGCGTTTCACTTCTTCAAGCCCCAGACGATGAATGTCGTCGGGTGTCATTCGTGTGGTCGTGAATGAGCGTGTCAAATGTTCGTACCATGCGCTGCCGTTTGGCAGTGCGGATAAGCCGACGCTATCTCGTGTCGCTGGCAGGTAACGTGTGTTGAAATACTTGTCCAGTTTCCTGTACGCCGGAAGTAAATCTTTTTCGATGGTCTCGCTGGCAGCCGCCCGCAATCGCTCACGCTCGCTGGCAGAGATGGATTCAGGCATGTTCTCAAATACTCTGAAAAACGGACTTTCGTTCGCAAACTCGACGACTTGCAGAGCTAGCTGATCGGGCACGCGCTGCATCAAAATTTCTGGCGGCATATAACCTGACTTGCGGCCGCTTTCCGCCATTGAGATGGCGGTCTCAATCTGATCATCCACTTTGCCAAGGCGAATCAGCCAATCGTCGTAATCCTTAACCGTATTGAGACGTAACTGGTTGGTGATGTTGTCGAGGTTTTGAATTCCGCCGCGATGCGAGAACGGCATCAAGTGGCTTTTGAACTGATGCTCGTCGATATCATCCTGCAGCTGGCGTCGAAACAGTTCGTAATTGAGCTGGTCATCAGCCGACAAGGCGTTGCGGTCGAGCGCATAAACACGGCGCAAGAAGTCGCGTACCTCGACATGGCGCTGCTCGATTGCATCGAGACTATTATCGGGCCACTGGTCGTTATAGCGGCGATCTCCGAGCATCGATGCCATCACCGGGGAAGTGGCCATACGCCACTCCCAGTGTTCGTCCAGCAGCGTGGTGAAATCACTTGTCGCGTCGGCAAATGACGCGCTTGACGCGAAAATGAGCAGTGCGGCCAGCACTTTTACTGGAGTTTTCATACCGGAAGTCCCTGATTCGATTGCGGAGCATTGTTACTTGCCTATAGGCCGCTGGCAACCGGGCACTCACTTGGCTATTATTGCGTGCACTAATCCATAGCGTGCCCAGAAGAGACCTCGTTCAATCGAGGCGCCGAAGGCGCAACACGCCCGGAAACGCTCAGGCAGAAGGACTGAGTACGCTGATTAGCTCTGGAGAGAGGCCGAGACGGCCCACCGAAGGGGTATGTGATTCAGAAGAGTCATTGATCTCTCAGGTAGCAAAGGACAGAGGGGCGGCAGACCAGTTGCGTCTGCCGCCCTTTTTTTTTCGCTGAAAATTAAGAGATGAGAGCTAATGGGATCCAAGACACCACTGCACGAAAAACACATTGACGCCGGTGCCCGCATCGTCGATTTTGGCGGCTGGGATATGCCGCTGCACTACGGTTCGCAGAAAGAAGAACACCATGCTGTACGCCAGAATGCTGGCGTGTTCGACGTGTCGCACATGACCATCGTTGATCTCGCGGGTGAGCGTGTGCGTGAGTTCCTGCAACACCTGGTCGCGAACGATGTTGCCAAGCTCAAGGAATACGGCAAGGCGCTCTACACCGCCATGCTGAACTCAGATGGTGGCGTCATTGACGATCTCATCATCTATTACCTGTCCGACACGAACTATCGTCTGGTCGTTAATGCCGCGACCCGCATCAAAGACCTTGCATGGATACGAGAGCAGGCCGGCGCATTCGATATTGCGGTCAATGAGCGCGCCGAGTTGGCGATGGTGGCCGTACAGGGACCGAATGCGAGAGAGCTCGCCGCCCCCTGCATTGCCGCGGAATTCCGTGATGCTGCACTGGCAATGAAACCCTTCTTTGGCATGCAAGCTGGTGACGTGTTCATAGCGCGTACCGGGTATACCGGCGAAGACGGATGGGAAGTCTGTATGCCCGCCGCCGATGCGCCTGTTGTCTGGGATCGCTTGCTAGCGGCTGGCGTTGCACCTTGTGGGCTCGGCGCACGTGACACGCTGCGCCTGGAAGCCGCAATGAACCTCTACGGTACGGACATGGACGAGACTGTTTCACCCCTAGAGGCCGGACTCAACTGGACCATCGCCTGGGAGCCTGCCGAGCGCGACTTTATCGGGCGGGCTGCGCTTGAGGCGTTGCGGGAAGCCGGAAACAATCAGCGCTTCGTCGGATTGTTACTGGAAGACCGTGGTGTGCTCCGAAACCACCAGAAGGTTGTCGTCGATGGTGTCGGCGAGGGTGAAATTACGAGTGGCGGTTTTTCGCCGACCATCGGCAAATCAATCGCGCTGGCCCGAGTGCCGGCGGGTGACTATGACCGCGCCCAGGTTGAAGTCAGAGGCAAATTATTGAACGTACGTATCGTTAAGACACCGTTCGTTCGCAACGGAAAAATTCGAATCGACATAGAGGAGTAGACACGATGAGCGATCTACCTGGAGATCTTTTGTATACCAAAGACCACGAGTGGCTGCGACGTGAGGACGGTGGCTCCGTAACCATCGGCATTACCGACCATGCACAAAGTGCTTTGGGTGATCTGGTTTACGTCGAGCTGCCGGAGGTTGGGCAAGACGTTGATGAAGGTGGAGACATGGCGGTCGTTGAGTCAGTGAAAGCGGCATCCGATGTGTACGCCCCAATCGGTGGCAGTATTGCTGCCGTAAACGAAGAATTGTCCGATGACCCGGAGAAGATCAACTCAGACCCTTACGGCGATGGTTGGATCGTTCGTATGCAGCCGTCTGATGCCATCGACGAAGGCGCACTCATGTCGCCGGATGATTATCAGAAATTTGTTGACGAGCTGGATGACTGATGCCGTTCATACCGCATACCGAGAAAGACACCCGCGAAATGCTCGCAGCGATCGGCGCTGATTCAATCGCCGATCTGTTTGACGAGATACCCAAAGAGCTGATGATCGAACATCTTCCGCACGTGCCGCATGCGATGAGTGAGATGGAGATCTCACGGCTCATGCGCCAGCGCGCAAAGATTGATGGCTCGCCGATGTGTTTCATCGGTGCGGGAGCGTACGAGCACCACATACCGACCGCCGTCTGGGATATTGCGACACGGGGTGAGTTCTACAGCGCGTACACGCCTTACCAGGCAGAGGCTAGCCAGGGCACGCTGCAGGTGATCTACGAGTATCAGACGATGATTACTGAGCTCACCGGGCTGGACGTGAGCAATGCGTCTTTATACGACGGTGCATCTGCGCTCGCTGAAGCATCGCTCATGGCCGTGCGAACCAATCGTCGGGTCAAGACTGGCCGAATCTTGTTGGCGCCTGGTGTAAACCCCGTTTATGAACAGGTTGCCGCGGCGATCGCCGGTGCGCAGGGGCTGACGTTCGAACGGCTGCCGCAGGACGCAACGAGTGGCAATATCGATTTCGATTCATTGCCAGATGGTAAAGAACCCGTCGCCGTCGTCGTGCAACAGCCATCATTCGTGGGCACGCTCGACGATGTTGATCGGCTCACCGATTGGGCGCACGCACAAGGCGCGTTGCTTATCAGTATCGTCAATCCAATATCGCTGGCGTTGCTCAAGCCGCCCGGACAATGGGGCGAAGAGGGTGCGGACATCGCAATAGGCGAAGGCCAGCCACTGGGTGTGCCGATGTCATCGGGTGGGCCGTATTTTGGTTTCATGACCTGCAAGCAAAAACACGTTCGCCAGATGCCAGGCCGAATCGTCGGGCGTACGACCGATCTCGATGGAAACCCTGGATTTGTACTGACGCTGCAGGCGCGTGAACAGCATATTCGCCGCTCGAAAGCGACGTCGAATATCTGTACCAATCAAGGCCTGATGGTCACGGCGGCGACAATCCACATGTCGTTGCTCGGCTACGAGGGATTAGTGAGTGTCGCGAACATGTCCCACGCCAACATGACCTTGCTGGCGGATGGACTTTGCGGCATTGATGGTATCGACCGCCTTTATGACGCGCCGTACTTCCACGAGGTGGCGCTGAAGCTGGATCGTCCGGTTGCGCCGGTTCTTACAGCATTGGCCGAGCGTGACATTCTGGGCGGATTTGACCTCTCGTCTGTTGTTGGCGCAGACGCATTGCTGGTCTGTGCAACAGAAACCAAAACAGAAGCCGACATTGAGGCATTCATCGCAGAATTTGTGGATGTCATGTCAGGCGGCAGCGCGTAACAGGAAAGCCAGTGGCCAAGATTCAATACAAGAATGCCAGTTACCGTACTTACGGAGAACTACCCAGCGTGGGCAGCCGTGCGCCGGATGTTTCGCTCGTGAATACTGATTTGCAAAACGTATCATTTGCGAACTGGATGGGAATGCGAAAGGTGCTGAATATTTTCGCCAGCATCGACAGAGAAGTGTGTGCGAAGTCCGTCATCAAGTTCGACCAAATGGCCGGCGAGATCGAGGATGTCGCCATGCTGATGGTTTCCTACGATTTGCCGTTCGCGCACAGGCGCTTCCAGCAGGAGCACGGGCTGAACAATATTGTTGGACTGTCCGCGATTCGCCACGCTGGTTTTGGCGAAAACTACGGCGTGCAAATTGTCGACGGCCCGCTGGCGGGCATGTTTGCCCGCGCAGTCGTCGTGCTTGATGAAAACAATACGGTCGTGCACGCGGAACAGATCGAAGATATCACCACAGAACCTGATTACCGTGCGGCATTCCGCGCGCTTGGAATTGAAGTAGATGAATAATCTGACCAGTAGCAATCTGATTTTTGACAAGTCGCGCTCCGGACGCCGGGCCTTCGCGCAAGCGCCCGCAAATGCAGGGACGTCAACAATCCCCGAGTCAATGTTGCGGACCGACAAGCCACGGCTGCCGGAAGCATCGGAATTGCAGACTGTGCGTCACTTTACGCGCCTGTCGCAATTGAATTTCTCAATCGATACGCAGTTCTACCCACTGGGATCGTGCACGATGAAATACAACCCACGCGCATGTAACGCGCTGGCATTGCTGCCGGAATTTGCCGGCCGGCATCCGCTGGGTCCTGTCAGCCATGGACAGGGCTTTCTGCAGTGCATGTTCGAGCTACAGGAAATGCTCAAGGACGTGACCGGCATGAAGGGTGTTTCACTGACACCGATGGCTGGCGCGCAAGGCGAGTTTGCTGGCGTTGCCATGATCAAGGCATATCACGATGCGCGCGGTGACCACGGGCGCACGGAAATTATTTGCCCGGATGCTGCCCACGGCACGAACCCGGCGACCGCAACCATGTGTGGTTGTATTGTCAGAGAAGTGCCGACAGGGCCCGAAGGCGATATCGACTTTGACGCACTGAAAGCGGCTGTTGGACCGCAGACGGCCGGCATCATGCTCACGAACCCGTCGACGCTGGGCGTATTCGAACGGCGTATCAAAGAAGTTGCAGACCTCGTCCACGATGCTGGCGGTCTGTTGTATTACGACGGCGCCAACCTCAACGCGATTCTCGGCAAGGTTCGTCCAGGGGACATGGACTTCGATGTAATTCACATGAATCTGCACAAGACTTTCTCCACACCACACGGTGGCGGCGGTCCGGGTTCAGGTGCGGTCGGTGTGAACGATCGTCTGTCGCCCTTCATGCCAATTCCCGTGGTTGGCAGCAAAGAAGTTGATGGTGAGACGATTTACGACTGGCTGTCAGAAGAAGACGTGCCGCAGAGCATCGGCCGCCTGTCCGCTTTCATGGGTAATTCCGGCGTCTTGTTGCGGGCCTACGTTTACATGCGCATGCTCGGTCGCGACGGCATGGAGCGCGTATCAGAATATGCGACTTTGAACGCTAACTACCTGTCTGCCAGATTGCGCGAAGCCGGTTTTGAGTTGGCATTTCCGACGCGCCGTGCCAGCCACGAGTTCATTGTGACGATGAAGCATGAAGCCAAATCGCTGAATTTGACGGCTATGGATGTTGCCAAAGCACTGCTCGACAAGAACTATCATGCGCCGACCACCTACTTCCCATTGCTGGTCCCGGAGTGTCTGCTCATCGAACCGACCGAGACCGAAAGCAAGGAAACGCTGGATAATTTCGTCACGGCCATGATCGAAATTGTGACGGCAGCGAAGGCGGGCACTGAGTTCAAGGATGCGCCTTACTCAATGCCCGTGCGTCGTCTGGATGATGTGAAGGCAGCACGGCAGCTGGATCTGGCTTATCGACCTGAGGAAACGTGATCCTCGTAGTCGCACTTACTTCCTGATTTTGTTGAAATAGGGAACCGCTGGGCGCCCAGATAGTCGAGAATAGTATGGGTGGGCGTTCAGCCCTGTTATTAATAAATCTATTTCTTGGAAGACTATGACAAAGGTCAGGATACTGGCAGCAGCCTTTTTGCTGCTTGCAAGCATGGTGGCGGCAGCCGCAGAAGACACCGAATGGACTGAAACGCTCGAGCGTATCTCCTCAGGCGTGGTGTCGATACGCGTGGACAGCACCCGAGCTTTCGACACTGAATGGAACTCGTCTTCACAAGCGACTGGTTTCGTAGTTGATGCCGAGCGCGGCATCATACTCACCAATCGCCATGTCGTAGCACCGGGACCGGTGATCGCCGAGGCGGTCTTCCGCAATAACGAAGAGGTTCGGTTGACACCGATTTATCGTGACCCTGTTCACGACTTCGGCTTTTTCCGTTACGACCCGGCAGAGCTGCACTACATCAAGCCAGCGGAATTACCGCTGCTGCCGAACGGCGCCGGGATAGGCAAAGAAATTCGCGTTATCGGCAACGATGCCGGTGAGCAGCTTTCGATCCTTGCCGGCACGATCGCAAGACTGGATCGCAAAGCGCCGTCGTACGGGCGTGGCAAGTACAACGATTTCAATACTTTCTATTATCAGGCAGCGTCCGGTACGTCCGGCGGGTCGTCGGGTTCGCCGGTCGTCGATATTGACGGCCAGGTCATTGCGCTGAATGCCGGGGCTAACAGTTCTGCCGCGAGCAGTTTCTTCCTGCCGCTGGATCGCATCGATCGCGCACTGCAGGAAATTCGCGCCGGTGATCCCGTATCACGCGGCACGCTGCAAACAACATTCCAAAGCAAAGCGTTCGACGAATTGCGGCGACTGGGTCTGACGTCCGAGTCTGAACGACTGGCGCGCTCAAGGAATTCCGCACAGACCAGTATGCTGACGGTTGGCCAGGTGATCCCAGGTTCGCCCGCTGCAGGAAAACTGGCGCCAGGAGACATTCTGATTCGAGTCAATGGCGAAATGGTTACCGAATTTATTCCACTTGAAGCAGTTCTGGACAGTCATGTGGGTAAAGAAATTGAAATTGAAATCGAGCGCGGTGGCCGGCACATCATTAGCAAAATCACTGTTGATGACTTGCACGAGATTACGCCAGATGAATTTATTGAGTTTGGCGATGGCATCGTAAATAAGTTGTCGTATCAGCAGGCGCGGCATTACAACCGCCAGCCGACCGGGGTTTACGTTGCCAACCCGGGTTACCTGTTTTCGAAGGCCGCGATTCCTCGTGGTGCAGTCATTGTCGAGATGGATGGCGAACCGGTAAACGATCTGGATGATTTTGAGGCTGCGCTGGATCAGCTTGCGGATGGTGAGCGTGCCAAGGTCCGCTACGTCAACATGGAAAACCCGCAGAACTCAGTCGTGCGCTTGCTGCAGATGGATCGGGTCTGGTTCCCCGCGCAGCGCTGCGCCCGGGATGACGCCGATGGGTCATGGCCGTGCAGGGAATTGGCAGATGGTCCGGACCCGGAGCCAGCGAAAGTTGGCAGTACACGACTGAAGTCCTACGAGGATCCGCGTCTGAAGAAAGTCGCACCGTCGCTTGTGGTGGTGACATTTAGCCTGCCGTACACATTGTCCGGCGTTACGGAGCGACACTACTACGGAACAGGCCTTATCGTGGACAAGGAACGCGGCTACGTAGTGGTTGATCGCAATACTGTGCCGATAGCAATTGGCGATGTAACGATAACGTTTGCCGGCTCACTGGAAGTCGATGCGAAAATCGAGCAATTGCATCCGCTGCATAATTTCGCGATCGTGTCTTACGACCCGAAGAGTATCGGTGATACGCCGGTCAAAGATGCAGAGTTCAATACCAGATCGGTAATGCCTGGTGACGATGTGTGGGTTGTCGGCATCAAGGCGGATCACCAGCTTGCGCATCAACACAGCACTGTTTCTTCCGTTGATCCCCTGGTGCTGCCTTTGTCGAGAACATTGCGCTTTCGGGATTCGAATATTGAAGGTATTGACCTGGTAACGGCACCGAGTGATTTCGATGGCGTGCTGGTCGACAAAAAAGGCCGCGTGCTGGCTAGCTGGTCAAGTTTTGTGCTGCAGTCCGGTGAAGATGCGGCGCAGTTCAATCGAGGTGTCAGCAGTGAAGTGATCATGCAGTTCGTCGAAACAGTCCGGGAAGGCAGGCCGTTTTATTCACTGGAAGCGGAGTTCGTTTATTCGCCGTTGTTTGCGGCCCGCAAAATGGGTGTTGACGAAGAGTGGATTTCGCGGCTCGAGGAAAATAATCCAGTTCGACGCAGAGCACTGAGTGTGACGCGCCTGGTTGCGGATACTTCGGCGGCCAGGCTGCTTAAGAATGGCGACATGGTGCTGGCCATCGATGGCGAGGTTGTGACTTCCTACAGAGCACTCGAAAACGCCGTGCAAAAGCCGGAGGTCGTAGTCACTGTTTGGCGCAACGACGCAGTACAGGAAATCACCGTGGAGACGGCGGCATTGACAGGACGCGGCATCGATCGCGCCGTGTCGTGGGCTGGCGCATTGTTGCAGGACCCCCATCGTGCCATGGCGGCACAGCGGGGCGTTGCCACTGACGGAGTATATGTAGCCTACTTTAACTACGGTTCACCGGCGACACGTTATGGCCTTTGGGCCGGGCGGCGCGTGGTGGAAGTTAACGAAACACCGACACCGGACTTGCAAGCGTTTATCGATGCTGTAAAAGATATTGAGCATCAGGAGTCGGTAAGGCTGAAGACCGTGACGTGGAATGGTACGGCGGAAGTCATTACCCTGAAACTGGATAATCAGTACTGGCCGGCATATGAAATTCGCCGTAAGGACAACGGCTGGAGGCGCACAGACTTTGGGTCGTAGCTCGATATTTTTTGCAAAACTGATATTGCCACTGGCAATACTGGCATTTGCTGGTGCAAATTATTCCTACGCGCAGACAATGTACAAGTATCGCGGTGAGAACGGAGAGTGGACATACACAGACAGGAAGCCCGAGGAGCAGCAGACAGTCGAGGTTCGAGTGCTGGAAACAACCTTCGTAGAGCCGGAGTTTTCGATTACTCACGAAGTTCTTGGAAGAACAATAGAATTTGTCGCGCACAACGATTTTCATGCACCGATCGAGGTCCGACTAAAATTTGTCGAGATCACCGGTGTCGAATACCCACAACCCGATCAAATTTTGCGCTGGGTCATCGACCCGCGCAGTGACCAATTGCTCCTGAACCTTGAAGTTCTCCAGGAGGTCGATGCACCATTTGTTGAGTATCAATTTGAGTACATGCCCGGTGATCCGACCGCACAGCATCAGGCGGGTGCGGTGTACCAGGCGCCGTTCTCGGCAGGGCGTGACTTTCCGATTACACAGGCCTATCCGGACGCGATAACCCATCAAACGCTCGATAGCGTATACGCCGTCGATATTTCGATGCCGGTAGGTACAGACATTCTCGCCGCGCGTGACGGCGTCGTGTTCGACGTTGCGGCACACAATTATCGTGGCGGGCTGGACCTGTCGCGCGATGGCCAGGCCGCGAACATCATTCGCATACTGCATGACGATGGCACGTTCTCGCTGTACGCACATTTGAACTGGAATTCTATTCGCGTGAAACCGGGCGATCGTGTTCGTACCGGGCAATACATTGCCGACTCTGGCAATACCGGATTTACAAGCGGGCCGCACTTACATTTCGCAGTGCAAAGAAATTCCGGCCTGACGATCCAGTCGCTGCCGGTCGTTTTCAAAGGTGCGAGCTCGAATACCGTCGTTCCCGCGACCGGTGATGTACTTACGGCATACCAGTAGGGCCCGACGATGACGGGTATTTGAGTTGGACTTCTTAGCATCACCAATAGGCGTACTTGTTATTCTGGGCATCGTTGCGGTCGCGGCATTTGTTTACGAACCCGCAAAGTACGTTGGTGCCTGGCGCGAGGTGGCAAAACGCTACGAAACCAACCGACGTCCGCCTTCGATCGCATTTCCAGGCGAAAGTATTTCTCTGGGCATCTACGAATTTACTCATGTTGATTCAGCTCTGGACGATGAGGGCGTTTGGTTGATGTACAACGGACCCGATCCAAAGAAAGCACCCGCATGCGTCCTGATACCGTGGGACTGTATACGTTTCAATCAGGTGCAGGAAAGCCGGCATAACTTTCAAATCAGACTGAAGAAGCCGCTCGAATTCTATGTCTCTCCAGATCTTGGCGCGGCGCTGCAGCGACGCAGCATGCCAATGCCAGCGGGTATCGAGTGATAACAAATCGAGCGAACGCTCTCGCTGTCAGATGGGTTTCCAGTCCCCGCCTTCTGGCCGACCATCGTTGAGATACCCAATCAAAAGATTATTTCTTGGGTGTTCCTGGGCCGATGAAAAACCAGACTATCAAGCCGACAAGCGGGAACACGGCAACGATTACAACCCAGATTATTTTCTTAGTGGTGTCAGCAGAACTACCGAATATTTGTATTGCTGCGTAAATCAGCAACGCCAGATGAACCAATGGCCAGAATCCTAAATCGCCCATTCCAT
>CAYWBZ010000040.1:0-15324 GCA_964456535.1 uncultured Woeseiaceae bacterium
GAAGTTCATGCGCGAGAAATGCATTGCAGGTATTGATCTCGGCACCGACAGGTTTATTGCCCGGTGGCAGGCACTTCACGGCATTGGTAATACGGCAGTCGATGAGTGTCAGATCGTCATCTGCTGCCTCCGAATGATCGCGGCTGCCGAATCCATACTTGTGCAACATCTGGTACAGCAGGATTCCGGCATGATCCCCGGTAAACGGCCGCCCTGTTCGGTTCGCGCCGTGCATTCCGGGGGCCAGGCCAACGATCAGGAATCGTGCATCGGGCGCGCCAAATGGCGGCACAGGCCGGCAGTAGTAATCCGGATAGCGCTCGTTTACATCATCAAGAAATGCCGCAAGCCTTGGGCACTCGCGGCAATCCTTGTCGAATATTGAATCGCCAGCCAAACCGTCAGTCATCCATGTGGCGAATGATCGCCTCGCCGAATCCTCGGGTCCCGACTAAGGTTGCGCCCGGGAACATCTGATCCAGTTCCTGCTCAACGTCCTGCTTGCCATGCGGCTTGTCTTTGCGTTTCGGCTGATGAATTGCCTCACGCAGCCGTGCCAGGTCGAAGGTCAGCTCGCCATTGGCGATCGTATTGGCAACACCCTTGAGTACGAGATCGGTCGCCTCGCCCCAGCCCATGTAACGCAGCATCATCGCTGCCGACAGAATGAGTGAACCCGGGTTAACGCGATCCTTGCCCGCGAAGCCCGGGGCTGTGCCATGAGTAGCCTCGAAAACACCAATGGCATCCGCCAGATTGGCGCCCGGCGCGATACCGATTCCGCCGACCTGAGCGGCAAGCGCATCCGAAATATAGTCGCCGTTCAAGTTCAAGGTCGCGATGACATCGTATTCTTCCGGTCGCATTAGTATCTGCTGCAGGAAGTTATCGGCGATCACATCCTTGATGATAATTTCGTTGCCAGTCTTCGGGTTCTTAAACGAACACCATGGACCGTCACCAATCAGTTTGGCACCGAATTCAGTCTGTGCAAGTTCATAGCCCCAGTGGCAAAAAGCACCCTCGGTGAACTTCATGATGTTGCCTTTGTGCACCAACGTAACTGACTTCATATCGCGGTCAATGCAATGCTGGATCGCTTTGCGAATAAGGCGCTCAGACCCTTCACGTGATACTGGCTTGATGCCGATGCCCGAACTAAGTGGGAAGCGAATTTCGGTTACGCCGAGTTCCGTCTGCAGGAAATGGATCAGCTTCTGCACTTCCTCCGAGCCCGTCGGGTACTCGATGCCGGCATAGATGTCTTCCGTGTTCTCGCGAAATACCGTCATGCTGACAAGTTCGGACTGCAACATCGGCGTTTGTACACCCGGAAAGTAACGAATGGGTCGTACACAGGCGTACAGATCCAGCGTTTGACGGATAGCAACATTCAGCGATCGGATACCACCTCCGGTTGGTGTCGAGAGCGGGCCTTTGATGGACACCAGGAAACGGCGCATCGCGTCCAGCGTCTCCTCCGGCAAGAACTCATCGTCACCATAGATCTCGGTAGCCGCCGCGCCGGCGTAGACTTGCATCCACTTGATCTGGCGTTTGTCGCCGTAGGCTTTCTCAACGGCGGCGTTAACCACATCCAGCATGACGGGCGTAACATCAATACCGATGCCGTCACCCTCGATAAATGGAATGATCGGAAAATCCGGGACATTGAGGCTATTGTCCTGATTCGCGGTAATGGGCGCGCCATCGGCGGGCACATTGATATGATCGTAGTGCATGGTGGGTCCAGAGGGCCGGGAAAGGCGTGCATTGTACAGATCGTCGAGGACCACAAATAGTGCTGATTCTTCTTAACAAGCCGTACCAGGTGCTGTGCCAGTTCACGGACCCGGACGGGCGTGCAACATTGGCCGACTATGTCGATGCACCCGGCGTATACCCTGCTGGCCGGCTTGATTTCGACAGTGAGGGCTTACTGGTGCTGACCGATGACGGGCGGCTGCAAGCGAGGGTCAGTCAGCCCCGGTCGAAGATACGAAAGCGTTACTGGGCGCAAATCGAGGGCAAGGCCAGCGACGATCAGATCAAGGCACTGTGTGACGGCGTCAAACTCAAGGATGGCACCGCCAGGGCGGTAGATGCGCAACGTATCGAGGCACCAGCGATGCTTTGGGATCGGAACCCGCCAATTCGCTATCGAAAGACGGTCACTGACAGCTGGATCGAGATTAGTTTGTCCGAGGGTCGCAATCGCCAAGTGCGCCGCATGACCGCTGCTGTTGGTTTGCCGACATTGCGGCTGATTCGGTATGCGGTGGGGCCTTGGACGTTGGACAAGCTGGCGCCCGGCGAGACGCTGCAGGTGTCGAATGAAGACGCGTGGAAGGCTTTGGGTTATTGAGCAGCCTTTGGCTGCCGCTTCGCTTCGCGGCTTTATGCCCTTTGGGTGCTGAGGGCCGCTCCTACGGTTGTTTATTGAGGCCCGAGATGCGCATTGCGACTTCCATGGCCTGCTCGTAATTGAGTCGCGGATCGACCGTCGATTTGTAGGAGCGTGCAAGATCAGCATCTGTCAGGCCGCGCGCGCCACCCGTGCATTCGGTAACGTTTTCACCGGTCAGTTCCAAATGTATACCGCCAAGGTAGCTGCCCATGGACTCATGCACCTTGAACGCCGACTCCAGTTCCGAAATAACATTATCGAAGCGACGCGTTTTCGTGCCGTCTGATGTGCTCTCGGTATTGCCGTGCATCGGGTCGCACACCCAGAGGACCGATGTTCCCATCTCCTTGATCGTCCGGATCATATCCGGCAGGTGTTCCTCGATGGATTTTGCGCCGAATCGATGAATCAGGGTCAGTCGACCTGGCTCGTTATTCGGGTTTAGCGCCTCAACGAGGCCCTGCAGCCACTCACGGGTCATCCCCGGGCCTACCTTTACTCCTACGGGATTCGCGATGCCACGAAAATACTCAATATGTGCACCGTCCAATTGTGCGGTTCGCATGCCGATCCACGGAAAGTGCGTCGTCAGGTTATACCAACGCTCACGACGGTCGAGATAGCGCGTTTGCGCCTGCTCATAATGCAAGTGCAGACCTTCATGCGCGGCGTATATGTCTGCACGCTGGGTACGATGGAACTGGCGACCGGACACCGTTTCCAGAAAATCCAGGGAGTCCGAGATCGACGAAACAATGCTGTGATATTCAGACGCAGCCGATGAATGCCCAACCCAGTCGAGATCCCAATACTCCGGGTGATGCAAGTCGGCAAATCCGCCATCGATCAGCGATCGGACAAAATTCAAAGTTAACGACGCGCGTTCATAACCGCGCAAAATCATTTCCGGATTCGGAATGCGCTCATCTGCCGTAAAACCGCTGCGGTTGACCAGGTCCCCACGAAAGCTCGGCAGGGTTACTCCATCGCGAGTTTCAGTATCAGCAGAGCGTGGCTTCGCGTACTGGCCTGCCATCCGTCCAACGCGCACTACCGGTTTCTTCATCCCGTAGATCATTACGAGACTCATCTGCAGCAGAATCTTCAGCTTGGCAACGATATTCTCTGAGGTGCATTCGTCGAAGGTCTCGGCACAATCGCCGCCTTGCAGGATGAACGCTTCACCACGTTGTGCCCTGGCGAAATGAGCCTTGAGGTCGTCAACTTCCCACGACGTTGTGATCGGTGGCAAACGGCTTAAATCGGCAACAGCCCGGTCAAGCGCCGCCTGATCCGGATAGGAGGCCTGCTGCAGTGCCTCTTTGCTCTGCCAGCTAGCGGGATGCCAATCATTTTTAGGTATGGTTCTGCTCACGTCGTCACTTCTTCCGGGTTTGCCTGGACCAGCCGTTCATCGGCCGGAAAACGCGGACTATGCCACGGGTAGTATTCAGGCTCAAAAGTTTCTCATGTAATCAACAGTTTAGATAGACTTTCTGAAGGAACTTCAGGCGCTGCGCAATTGCCGCTGCGAAGCACTTGATTTCGCAATATTTTTCTCCATCTTGCAGGTGTGGCAAGCACGCCGAGACATTGGCACAATGCGCGCCGACCTTTGGAGCATAATGATGAAAGAAATTCTTGACCAACTGGGCCTGGGCTCGGTTAACGACGGTACCTGGTTCGGTGCCGAAGCACGCAGCGATGAATCAGCGCCCCTGATTGAATCCAGTAATCCGACAACGAACGAGCTTATCGCCAGCGTTCGAGCTACAACCATGGAGCAGTACGAAGACGTCATCGCGAAAGCGCAGGAATCGTTCCTTGCGTGGCGTGCTGTGCCAGCCCCGGTTCGTGGTGAAGCTGTACGCCACATTGCCAACGCGCTGCGCAAACACAAAGACGCGCTTGGCAGCCTCGTGGCGCTGGAGAACGGCAAGATCAAGGCAGAGGGCGACGGCGAAGTTCAGGAGATGATCGACATTGCCGACTTCGCGGTTGGCCAGTCACGGATGATGTACGGCCGCACAATGCACTCGGAGCGTCCGCAGCACCGCATGTACGAACAATGGCACCCACTGGGCATCGTCGGCACGATTTCGGCCTTCAATTTCCCGGTCGCTGTCTACGCCTGGAACGCTTGCATTGCCGCGATCTGTGGAAACGTCAACATCTGGAAACCGTCGTCGAACACGCCCTTATGCGGCGTAGCCGTGCAGAAAATCATCAACGAAGCACTCGAAGGAATGGACCTGCCGCCCGTATTCTTCCTGATCAACGGTGGCAAAGGTTCCCATGACCTCGCAGAGCGCTTCGTTGACGACAAACGAGTCAACCTGATTTCGTTCACGGGCTCGACATGGGTTGGCCGAGGCGTTGGCGAACGACTTGCCAATCGCCTGGGCAAGTGCCTGCTCGAACTGGGCGGCAATAATGCGATCATCGTGGATGAACATGCCAACCTCGACCTTGCTATTCCATCAATCGTTTTCGGTGCGGTCGGTACAGCGGGGCAACGGTGTACGTCAACACGTCGCGTAATCGTGCATCGCTCGCGCTTCGACGAAGTGAAAAATACCTTGGTCAAAGCTTATAGCCAGGTGCGTATCGGAGATCCACTTGATCCCGACACATTGATGGGCCCACTGATCAATGATGCAGCGGTGAGGACTCTTGAAGCGGCATGCGATTCAGTCCGCGACGCCGGTGGCGAAATTCTGTGTGGTGGTGAGCGCATCGACGGACCAGGCAACTTTATTACGCCTGCGATCGCGGTGGTTCAGAACGACTGGGAGATCGTGCAACACGAGACTTTCGGCCCGATCCTGTACCTGATTCCGTTCGATACAATGGACGAAGCTATCGCCTTACAGAACGGCGTCGTGCAGGGTCTATCCTCATCGATCTTCACCGACAGCGTGCAGAATGCCGAGTACTTTCTGTCACACGGCGGTTCAGACTGCGGTATTGCCAACGTCAACATCGGCACATCCGGCGCCGAGATTGGCGGTGCATTCGGTGGCGAGAAAGAAACAGGCGGCGGTCGTGAGGCTGGTAGTGATGCGTGGAAGGCCTATATGCGTCGACAGACCAACACGATTAACTGGGGCAAGGACCTGCTACTGGCCCAGGGCATCAATTTCGATCTGTAGGCTCGAATCGATTTTCGGCGCGGTTCTTGCGGACCGCGCCGGCTTCGAAAACCTGTCCGCTCATTGAGATGTACACGCCTGGCTTGGCGACCTGCACGGTCGCTACTGCCATACCGACGTTGAATACAGCATCGGTGGTTCGAAACCTGGCTGGCGTCAGTGCGCCCGTTATTACGATCGTCCTGCCATCAAGATCACTCAGGACTTCGGCGGTCTCCGGCATCGTGTCCGTACCGTGCGTGATGATGTAGTGCGTTGCATCGTCGTTCGCGATGAAGTCATGCAGGACCTTGCGATCATCATCATCGATCTCGAGGCTGTCCTTCTGAAAAAGAGAAACCACATCGTATTCAAAATCGACCAGACCATCCGTGAGAATGTGTTGCACCACAGATTCGCCAACTTCGAACTGACTTAATGCGTCGAAGTAAATTTTGTCGATGGTGCCGCCTGTCGTAATAAAGCGAATTCGCATACCAGCGTTTAGTCCGATTTGGCCGGCGTAACCGGCGGTATCGAGACTGTAATCTCTGCGCCGCCCAGTTTCGACTCCTGAATCGATAATTGTCCACCGTATGAGTGAGCAATGTCTTTTACGACAGCAAGACCGATGCCATGCCCCGGCGTGACTTCGTCGAGACGCATTCCTCTTTGTAACAACGCATCGGCCGCATCTTGCGGTATCCCCGGCCCATCGTCAGAAACCGATAGCACCATCCCGCTGGCAATCGCGCTCGCGCCAACCGTCGGCACAACACTGACCCGTACCTTTTTCTCGCACCATTTGCAGGCGTTATCCAGGAGATTACCGGCCAACTCCAGAAAATCACCCGTATCCCCACGAAATTGCGTGCCGGATTCGATGCTCACTTCGAATTCGGGAGCCTTGTCGTGATAGACCTTCTTCAAACCATCAATCAACCGGGTTACTTCTTTCTCAACATGCACCGATTGAATCACCAGTTTGTCCGAGGCTGATGTAGCCGGTTTGCGTAACTGGTAACGAACTATTTCATCCATGCGATCGATCTGCTCATTAAAGCGATCACCGAACTGTTCGCTTTGTTGGCCGCCGAGCAATGCCCGCATTGCAGCGAGTGGCGTTTTCAAGCTGTGCGCGAGATTGTCGAGCGTAACGCGATAGCGATCCGAGCGAGCACGTTCGCTGTCGATCAGTAAATTCATGTTGCGAGCGACACCCGTGAGTTCTGTGGGGAATCGGTCGGACAAGGACACACGACTGCCGCTTTCGATTTCACCAATTTCCGTTTCGATTTTCCTGAGCGGCTTCATCAGGCCACGCAACAGAAATGAAAAAGCCAACAGCATCGTTGCGGCGACGGCAGCGAACCAGCCGAATAATTGCCGCCGAAATCCCGCAACCTGTGCGTTGAACGAATCCATACTCTCGGCGACTTTGAACACGTAGGATTTCGATACACCGCCATCAAACTCCCAATCGACGGCGAGGCTTAAGGTCAACAGCGGTGTGCCATCGCGCAAGCTTTCTTGTGAGAATAATTGATTGCCGGTTTCCGGAATCAGGCCGTCGGGAATTTCGAGACCCAATGCCGATATGGAACGCCAGATAACAGTACCCTCTGCGTCTCTCAATTCACCGTACAAGCCGGAGTCGATCTGACCAAAGCGAGGTTCTCTTAGTCGCTCGGGAAGCACCAGCTCTGCATCGTCGCCAGGTTCCGCCGCTGCGAGCAACGCGATGAGATTGCCATCCAGGATATCTCTCCGGGATTGCTCACCTGCTTCAGTAAATGCGGTATTGAGAACGGCGATGGTGGCGCCAAAGAACAACAACAGCAGTACGCTGACGGAAATCAGGAGTCGGCTGCTAAGAGAGTACATTTAGTGGCTAGTCCGCCTGATTCCGCTCCAGCGCGAAGCGATAGCCGCGGCCGCGTAGCGTCTCGATAGGCTTGATGGAGTTGTCCGGATCCATTTTCTTGCGCAGCCGGCCAATGAAGACTTCAATAACGTTACTGTCTCGCTCGAAGTCCTGATCGTAAAGTCGATCCGTGAGTTCCGCTTTGGAAATCACCTGTCCTGCACGCACCATCAGATACTCAATAATCTTGTACTCGAAACTGGTCAGCACTATCGCCGCATCACTCACCTTCAATTCCTGGCGTGACATGTCGAGCGAAACCGGGCCCGCATCAAGTTGTGATGATGCCCAGCCCCCGCTGCGGCGTAACAAGGCATTTACGCGGGCACTGACCTCTTCGAAATGAAACGGCTTCACGACATAGTCGTCAGCCCCTGCGCTCAGGCCGTCGACCTTGTCTTCCCAGCGATCGCGCGCCGTGAGAATAAGTATTGGGTAGGTTTTGCCGTCGGCGCGAACCTGACGAATAATGTCGAGTCCCGACATGCCCGGAAGACCGAGATCAACGATCGCAAGATCTATCGGATATTCCTGAGCAAAATACAGCCCTTCGGTGCCATCGGCTGCCTGCTCAACAGCGAAACCCAATTCTGTGAGCTCTTGCGTGAGTGTTTCGCGCAGAGTCACATCATCTTCAATTACCAGTAATCGCATGTTCCCGTCCCTTGGTTGAAGGGTTAGCGTTGACGGCCATTGACCTTGTGGGTCTTGACCTTGCCATCCTTGATAACTTTGATGTAATGCACTTCGCGGCCGCCCTGAACTTTGGTTTCAGCGCTGAGGACCCTGCCACCTGTGCGGCGACGCACAGATTCTGTTGCCTGTGCCAGAGTCATTCCGCCACCTTGCGATACCCGCAGGTCGGGGCTGCCCTGATACTGGACGTGCTGTTCCCTGAGCGTTTCTTCGATGTCGAAGGCACTCGCTGTTAGCGGCAGCAAAGCCGCGCCAACGAAGAACAGCAATGTCAGTATCAGACGCATACGCGAAGTGTCGTATGACAGCCGGTTGATTGCAATGAAGCGCGTCACACCAAGTCTCCTGTCCTACCTGGCCGGCCGTATATCGACTCGAACCCGGAGCTTGTTACCCGGATCGTAAGGCATCTCAGTCATGTATTTCTGGCCGTGATAGCGATAGGTTACGCGGTATCCATCGATGCGTTCCTCGCGGTGCTCGCGATAGCTCGTCTTGCAGCGCTCTACAGGACGAGAGTGTTGCTCTGCGCCGTACTGGCCTTGACGTCTCTTGGCGGCGTCATTGCCGATCGCTGCGCCAATAAGGCCCCCAGCTACGGTCGCCGCGTCATTACCACTACCACTTCCGAACTGGTGCCCAACAACGCTACCGAGCAAAGCTCCAAATATCGTTGCGCCGGCGTTACCGCCAGCATGGCTGTTAACGGTGTAGTACTCCGTCTCTTCCCAGCACTCACGCACCGGTGTCTTTACTGTGACGTAGTTGACGATAGGCTGAGATGAAACAACCTGCGCGTAGTCGTAGCTGGCGTAATCATCGCCTGCAAACGCTGCTGAGGTTCCGAGAAGCATCGCTGCGGACGCCAGAGCTGCGAGTTTCGGTTTGCTATTCATTGTCCTGTCCTTTTGTCATTAACTGGCGTTTTGCCAGCTTGGGGACAAGATTATGGGAAGCGCAATGAACCGTGCCTGAACGGCTAACCCACTCGCTTCTTGGCAGCACGCCAGAACTTATCAAGGGTCTCAAGATTGAAGTCTTTCAAGCGCTTGCCGGTTTCAGCAATACCTGTCTCCATATCCCGAAAACGCCGTTCAAACTTGTAATTGGCGCCGGTTAGCGCCTTTTCCGGGTCAATATTCAGGTGCCGGGCCAGGTTGACGACCGCGAACAGAACATCGCCAAACTCTTCCTCCATGCTATCCGTATCGCGGCTACCGACAGCCTCCTCCAGCTCCTCGAGTTCCTCCTGGATCTTATCGTGCACGCCCACTCGGTCAGGCCAGTCGAAACCCGTGCGACTCGCACGTAACCCGAGTTTTTCTGCGCGTTTCAGGGCCGGCAATCCCTTTGCGACGCCCGCCAGGGCACTGTCATCCCCGGAATCGGAGCGTTCAATTTCCTTGATTTGCTCCCAGCTTCCATCCTGCTTGCCGTTAGCCCGCTCCGCATCACTACCAAAGACGTGCGGATGGCGTCGTATCATCTTGTCCGAGATACCTTTCGCGACATCCTCAAAGTCGAATAAACCGGCCTCCTCAGCCATTCTGGCGTGAAAGGCCACCTGAAATAGCAGATCGCCGAGCTCATCGCGAAGATCGTCCATATTGTTGCGTTCTATGGCGTCCGCGACCTCGTAGGCTTCCTCGATCGTGTACGGCGCGATCGTTGAGAAATCCTGCTCAACGTCCCAGGGACACCCACCCTGCGGGTCACGAAGGTCGCGCATAACTTCAAGTAATTTATTGATATTAGACATATCTTATTGATTTAACATCTTTTTTCTAAACGAAATAATCATGAAAGCTGTGGCACCCCATATGCGCTCACCTTCCCAGTGAAACTCAACCATAGGCACTTTCCGGTCATGGGTGTCCCACTCAGTCCGTACATCGTTGCTTTCGTCGAGCAAGAACGACAGCGGCACTTCGAAGGTGTACTCGACCTCTGTGGGGTCGATTACAAGCTTGGCGTCGGCAGAAACCATCCCGACGACGGGTGTTACCGCATACCCGGTAATCGTTGGCATAGTTTGCAGGTAACCCAGCACGGATATGTGCTGCGCATCGATACCGACCTCCTCCTGAGTCTCCCGGAGCGCAGTCGCTTCAACGCTAACGTCGTGCTCTTCCATACGCCCGCCGGGAAAACTGACCTGGCCGGCGTGATGCTTCAGCTCCGCTGAGCGCTGTGTCAGAAGCACTGACAGCTGCGCGCCGCGATCAATAATAGGTATCAACACACCAGCTGGCTTCAATGTACCCGAGAGCTGCTCTCGCATTGGCTCAGGCCAGCGCGAACTGCCCGGTGGCATACTGATGTCGGTCGGACTGGCCGGCAACTCCGTACCGGCGAGACGCTGCCGAATAGTTTCCGACGTAAGGATAACGTCGTGATTAATGTTTTATTCCGCCCTCGGTGAGCCCGGCCGGATCCAGCAAACGATCCAGCTCTTCATCGGTGAGTTCTGTCATCTCGCGAGCAACATCTTTTACCGGGCGACCTTGTTTATAGGCCTCTTTGGCGACCGCGGCGCCCTTCTCGTACCCGATAACCGGGTTTAACGCAGTCACCAGGATTGGATTCCTGTCCAGCGCACGATTGATGTTATCCGTATTCACGGTAAACCCGGCGATCGCCTTGTCTGCCAGACAGTTACTGGCATTTGCCAGCAGCTCAATGCTTTGTAGCAAGTTATAAGTAACCACTGGCAGCATGACATTCAGCTGAAAGTTGCCGGCCTGTCCGCCCATTGCGATCGTCGCATCGTTGCCAACAACCTGCGCGCAGACCATAGCCACGGCCTCAGGTATTACAGGATTGACCTTGCCCGGCATAATGCTCGACCCCGGTTGCAGCGCCGGCAATGCGATTTCGCCGATGCCCGCTAATGGCCCTGAGTTCATCCAGCGCAAATCGTTGGCTATTTTGGTCAGGCTGACAGCCAGTACTCGCAACTGACCCGATGTCTCAACAGCCGCATCCTGACAGCTAAGCCCCTCGAATTTCGAACCGTCCGACGTGAACGGGATACCCGTCCGTTCGCCCAGCAATACGGCAACCTTGTCGCCAAACCGCGGGTGTGCATTGATACCTGTGCCAACGGCAGTACCGCCCTGCGCGAGCTGCACCAGGCGTTTCATGGTGTCATTGAGCCGCTCGGCAGCATGGTCCACCTGCGACCGCCAGCCGTCGAGTTCCTGTCCAAGCGTAATGGGCATCGCATCCATCAGATGTGTTCGACCCGTTTTCACCACGTCCCGGGTTTCATCTGCCTTGGCTTCCAGCACCTTGGAAAGGTGCTCAAGTGCCGGCAGTAGCTGCGTCTGAATCGCCATGGCCGCGCTAACGTGTACGCAGGTCGGAATTACGTCGTTGCTACTTTGGCTCATATTGACGTGATCGTTGGGATGCACATCGGCACCTAAACCGGCGGTAGCCAGGTGTGAGATCACTTCATTGGCATTCATGTTGGAACTGGTGCCGGACCCGGTCTGGAAAACATCGATCGGAAAGTGCTCGTCGTAATCGCCTTCGGACACCGACAGTGATGCCTCTTGAATCGCGACCGCGACCTCACTCTTCAGAAGCCCCAGCTCTGAATTTGCACCAGCAGCAGCCCACTTCACCAACCCCAATGCGGCGATGAACTGGCGCGGCATAGGTAGCCCGGAAATTGGAAAATTATCGACTGCGCGCTGCGTCTGCGCGCCCCAAAGTGCATCTTCCGGGACCTTAAGTTCGCCCATGCTGTCCTTCTCGATGCGGAATGCCTTGTCACTCATTGCCTGTCATGCTCCGTACGACGTTTTGAGACGTCTGGTGAGGGTTAGTTCGTGTATGATTCGCGCTTTGCGCGCGCAAGTCTACACTGGTTAATTAAAAGCTCACACCCATGAAAATCTCCACGCTCAAAGCACTCTCACCGGTCGACGGTCGCTACTCCGAAAAGGTTAATGATCTTCGCGATATTTTCAGTGAATACGGACTGATTCGATATCGTGTGTTGGTGGAAATTCGCTGGCTGCAATGCCTGGCCGATGAGCCGGATGTACCGGAACTGGCCCCGCCAAGCTCGGTAATGAAAGATATGTTGAATCACATTATCGACGACTTCTCGATCGACGATGCCGAGCGTGTGAAGAAAATAGAGGCGACCACCAACCACGACGTCAAAGCCGTCGAGTATTTTATCCGTGAGAAGCTCGGTGACGGACCCGAAACGCAAGCGCTAAAAGATTTCCTGCACTTCGCTTGCACCTCGGAGGACATCAACAACCTGTCCTATGCCCTGATGCTGCGCGCGGCGCGATCAGACGTACTGATTCCAAAAATGCGTGACCTGCGCAGCAAACTAAACAGGCTCGCCAAGGAATATGCAGATCTGCCCATGCTGTCTCGCACACATGGTCAAACGGCCAGCCCAACAACACTCGGCAAGGAATTTGCGAACGTCATTGCACGGCTCGATCGAACGCAAAAACAGTTCGCCAGCGTTGAGATTCTCGGCAAGTTCAACGGTGCGGTCGGCAACTACAACGCTCATGTCATTGCGTACCCGAATGCGGACTGGCCAGCCATCGCACATCGCTTCATCGAGTCGCTGGATATCGACCCGAACCCCTACACGACCCAAATCGAACCACACGACTGGACGGCCGAGTACTCGCACGCATTGATACGCTACAACACGATTCTGATCGACTTTAGCCGCGACGTCTGGGGCTATATCTCGCTCGGCTACTTCAAGCAAAAGGTAGCGAAGAACGAAGTCGGTTCATCAACGATGCCGCACAAAGTTAACCCCATCGACTTTGAAAATGCTGAAGGTAATTTCGGCATGGCAAACGCCATGCTGGGCCACTTCGCGGAGAAGTTGCCGATTTCGCGTTGGCAGCGCGACCTGACTGACTCTACCGTGCAACGTAATCTGGGTTCTGCTGTCGCCCATATTGTTATCGCGCTGCAGTCGCTGTTGAAGGGTGTTGGCAAGCTGCAGATCAACGCTGACGCGATCAATGCCGATGTATCGCAAGCCTGGGAGGTACTCGCGGAAGCCGTGCAGACCGTTATGCGGCGCTACGGCATTCCGGAGCCTTACGAGAAGCTCAAGGCGCTGACCCGCGGACAGGCTGTCACCAAAGAAATACTGCTCGAGTTCATCAAGACGCTGGATATTCCGGATGACGAAGTCGAACGCCTGCTCGCTCTGACACCGGAATCCTATGTCGGACTCGCAGCACAACAGGCGCGCGATATTTAGCCAACCGGATGCTAAAGCTACCGGGAAACCTGACCGCTGAGACGTTTCTCAAGCGATATTGGCAGAAGCAACCGCTGTTCATGCCTGGTGCACTGAATCGTGTACGGCCATCGATTACGCGTAATGAACTGGGCTGGCTCGCGACTCTGGAAGATGTCGAGTCACGACTGGTGTTTGTCGAACGTAGCAATAACCGCTGCCGTTACCGCGCGGAGACCGGGCCATTCGAACCGGAATACCTGCAAGACCTCCCGAAGCGGGACTGGACATTGCTGGTCCATGACGTTGAAAAACATCTACCGGCAATGCGGGCATTATTCCAGCATGTGCCGTTCATCCCGGACTGGCGCATTGACGATCTGATGGTGAGCTTCGCTGCTCCCGGCGGCGGAGTCGGGCCGCACAAGGACAACTACGACGTTTTTCTTTGCCAGGGAATTGGCGTTCGAAACTGGCACTTTACGATCGACGACATTATTGCGGATCCGGACGCCAGCGACGAACTTGCATTGCTTTCTGAATTTACAGGCGACGACAATGTGGACACCGCCGAAGGTGACGTTTTGTACCTGCCGCCAGGGGCACCTCATTGGGGCACAGCCAAGCGAGCTTGCATGACCTACTCCATCGGAATGCGCGCTCCTCGGGTCAGCGATTTTTCTTCCGCAGTAGACTGCTTAAGTCCGAATGAAGACGATTTCTATGGGGACCCCGACCTGGATATCGGTGAAGCTCGGCCCGGCTATATATCAAGGGCCTCGGCAAAACGTGTATCGCTGTTGCTCGGTCTGTCGACGAGCCGGGAAGACGAAGTCACCGAAGCGCTAGGACGATTTGCGACCACGGCGAAAGACTGGCTCAAGCCTGAGGGAGCAAACGCGGAAGAAGCTGAAGGGATGCTCGGCGTGCTTCGAAACGGTGGCCGCCTGCACGTGCATGGAATGAGCCAAATCGCGTTTGATGACAGCAAGCTGTACGTCAATGGCAGCAGCATGGTGTTACCTCACAATGAGGCAGCACTAATTGAGGAAATTTGCGTCGACCGTTCACTTGCTCGTTCATTCCCGAACGATGCCGGGCAGCAAGACATGGTCCGCTGGATGCTCCGACACGGCGCATTTGAGATACCTGAGAATCCCTGACCATATGTGAAGTGAAGTCCGGCTGGGATTTATTTCGCAACCTCCGGCAAACGCAATCAGGACGAGGGATACGAATGATTGTCATCACAGGTCTCTGAGTCAAAACGTGACGCAGTTGGCACTGAGCACCCGCTCATCCCGGTACTATTATCGGCCTATGGAACAAGCACGCGAAAAAGGCAGGCGCTGGGTCATCTCGTCTCGGGAGGAGATGCAGCAGGCAGTATTGGAAGTCGTTAGCGAGGCATCTCGCCGGGTTTCCATCTTCACACATGACCTCGAGCCCGGCATTTACGATAGTCCGGAGTTCCTCGAAATCATCAAACGCATGGTTTTGTCGCAAGCGTACGCGCGCATTCGGGTACTCATCGCCAATCCCGCTCGAGCGGTGAAGAACGGCAATAATTTTGTGCATCTCGGGCGCCGATTGAATACCTACATCGAGTTTCGACACGTGCGAGAAGACCTGCGAACGCATGGCGAAGCATTTTGTATCGCGGACGAAACCGCGCTGATCTATCGACTGCAAGCGGAGCGCTGGGAAGGTATCGCCGATACCTACGAACCAGCCGTTGCCAAGCTGTATGGAAAAATGTTCGACGAGATCTGGTTGGCCAGTGAAGTAGAAATGGAATTTCGCCAACTCGGTATTTAATAAAACTGTAGGAGGCGTCCTCGACGCCGACCTGCGATGATCAACAGGCGCTACACGGATGTATCCAACCGATCTGACAGTTGCGGCTGTCGTGGACCTCGATGGC
>CAYWBZ010000041.1:0-3104 GCA_964456535.1 uncultured Woeseiaceae bacterium
GCGACGATTTTGCCACCAGGAAATTCCCACAGACCATGAAATGGGCCGCCGCCCAGTCGCTCGGCAATCAATATGCGGCCTTTGGAGTCGCAGAGAATTCCTGCCGCAACGTCGAAGTGGTCCATCACAATAGAACTATGAGTTCAGCTTGCCATGGCACTGTTTGAACTTCTTACCGGATCCACACGGGCACGGTTCATTGCGCCCAACCTTGCGGCCATCGCGAACGAACGGTTCCGCTGATGGTGCTGCCGCTTGTTGACCACCCGCTTGTGGCTGATCCCCAAGAGCCGACGCCTTAGCATGTTGAAACTTCATCGAGTCTGCCGATTGCTTCTGCTCCGCCATCTCGTTCAGGTCGTCTTCACTCTGAATCCGAATTCGCGAAAGTATGCTGACAGTGTCGTGTTTGACCTGCTCAAGCATCACACCAAACATCTCGAACGCTTCGCGCTTGTACTCTTGCTTCGGGTTTTTCTGTGCGTAAGAGCGTAAGCCGATGCCCTGGCGCAGATGATCCATGGAAGCAAGGTGTTCTTTCCAGTGATGGTCCAACTGTCGCAACATCACCTGCTTTTCAACGCCGCGCATAAGATCATTGCCGATACTCCCGGCCTTCTTCTGGTACGCGGCCATCGCCTCCGCAACACAACGTTCAACGATACCTTCAGAACCTAGAGTTTTGTCATCCTGAATCCAGTGACTGACGTCAGCCCGCACACCGAACTCCGATTCCAGCGCCTTGCTCAGACCCTCCGGGTCCCACAATTCATCCAGGCTACCGGGCGGTATGTATTGCTCCACCGTAATACTGACGACTTCTTCGCGAATAGCTTCAACGGACTCTTCAATCTCGTCGGCGTCCATAAGTTCTGAGCGTTGGTGGTAAACAACTTTACGCTGATCGTTGGCAACGTCGTCATACTCAAGAAGATTCTTTCGCATATCAAAGTTATGCGCTTCAACCTTCCGTTGGGCACGTTCGATTTGGCGCGACAGAAGCTTGCTCTCGATAGCCTCACCGTCGCGCATGCCTGCACGCGACAAGAGATTCTTGGTGCGTTCCGGATCGCCGAAAATACGCATCAATGTATCTTCCATCGAAAGATAGAATCTCGATGATCCAGGGTCGCCCTGACGGCCGGAGCGGCCTCTGAGCTGGTTGTCGATGCGTCGTGACTCGTGGCGTTCCGTGCCCACAATATGCAGGCCACCGGCCTCCAGCACCTTTTCGTGGCGCTGCTGCCACTCTGTCTCAACACTGGTCTTTTCGGCGTCTTCCCCGGCATCCGCGAATGCGGCTTCCAGGCTTCCGCCCAGAACGATATCGGTGCCTCGACCCGCCATATTGGTGGCAATCGTGATCGCGCCCGAGCGCCCGGCATTTTGCACAATGTGTGCCTCGCGCTGATGCTGCTTGGCGTTAAGGACGCTGTGCTTGATGTTTTGTTTCTCAAGGAATGACGACAGCAGCTCGGACGCTTCGATAGATGTCGTACCAACCAAGACTGGCTGGCCACGCTCACTGCAATCGACAATGTCCTCAACGATCGCCTCTACCTTGTCCTTTTCGGTCAGGTAGACAAGATCCGGTTGGTCATCGCGGATCATGTCCTTATGCGTCGGGATAACCACAACTTCCAGACCGTAGATGCTCTGGAACTCAAATGCCTCAGTATCCGCCGTACCCGTCATGCCCGACAGGTTGTTATAAAGCCGGAAGTAGTTCTGAAACGTGATCGATGCAACGGTCTGGTTTTCCTGCTTGATCGAAACGCCTTCTTTCGCTTCGACCGCCTGATGCAAACCATCACCCCAACGGCGTCCCGGCATCGTGCGTCCGGTGAATTCATCGACGATGATAACTTCACCATCTTTCACGATGTAATCCACATCGCGCTGGTACAGCGCATGCGCCCGAAGCGCCGAGTTCAGGTGGTGCAGCAGTTTGATATTGCCAGCATCGTAAAGACTCTCACCTTCAGCCAGCAGACCCGCGCGACCCATGATAGCTTCGACTTGCGCATGACCTTCTTCCGTCACATACGCCTGCTTCGCTTTTTCATCGACGGTGTAGTCGCCGCGAATGACGACGCGGCATTGAGCTGTTTTGCCGTCCATCTCGCTCAACACGAGATCTGCATCGCGTGCTTCGGCAATTCCAACCGCTTCTTCCAGCGTCATTGCGTCAGATTCTTCGCCAATCAGCGTTACGCTTTTCGCCGGAATATCGAAGTTACTCGGTTCTTCCGTCTCATCGTGCTTCCTGAGCTTGGGAATCATCTTGTTGATCTGGCCATACAGATCCGTGCTCGAATCAGTCGGCCCGGAAATAATCAGCGGCGTACGAGCTTCGTCAATAAGAATTGAGTCAACTTCGTCGACAATCGCGAAATTCAGACTGCGCTGTACCTTGTCGGCCGTTGCGAACGCGAGGTTATCTCGCAGATAGTCGAAACCGAGCTCATTGTTCGTCGCGTAGGTAATGTCGCTCTGGTACGCCGCGCGCTTCTCGTCCTGCGTCTGTCCACTTTTCGATACACCGACAGTCAGCCCCAGGAATTCGTAAATCGGACGCATCCAGTCTGCGTCACGTTGTGCCAGATATTCGTTGACCGTAACGATGTGTACGCCGTCGTCGCTGATCGCGTTCAGGTAGGCGGGAAGCGTTGACATGAGGGTCTTGCCCTCACCCGTACGCATCTCGGCGATATTGCCGTCGTGCAACACCATACCGCCGATAAGCTGCACATCGAATGGTCGCATCTGCATCGTGCGAACTGAGGCCTCACGGGCGACGGCAAACGCTTCGGGCAACAACTGCACCAGCGTCTCACCGTTTGCATACCGTTGCCGAAACTCTCCTGTCTTGGCTTTCAGCGCGTCATCACTGAGTGCCTGCAAGCCCTCTTCGAAAGCGTTGATCGCTTTTACGGATTTTGAGTACTGACGCACCAGTCGCTGATTGCGACTGCCAAATATGCGTGTCAGGAAATTCGCCACTGAGGGCTCCTAGGGATACGGTCAAAACAAAGGCCGCTATTCTATAGCTTTTGCGGCGCTATTTAATATCTAATGTCGCGATTTATGGGTGTTTTTGGCCA
>CAYWBZ010000041.1:3204-15158 GCA_964456535.1 uncultured Woeseiaceae bacterium
GCTGGATACTGCAGAATTACTTCGAGCTTTCGCGAATGAACTTCACCGGATTGACCCGGCTACCGTTATGCAACACTTCGAAGTGGAGGTTTGGGCCCGTCGCACGGCCGGTCTCACCCATCAGGCCAACGACCTGACCTTTCTTTACCTCATCTCCGACAGACACGAGGTTTTCCGAATTATGTGCGTAGCGCGTTGAGTAACCATTGCCATGGTTGATCTCGATCATGATGCCGTAACCGTAACGGTCCGCTGACCAGGTTACGACGCCATCAGCAACCGCAACAATTTCCGCACCGTTCTTACCAGCAAAATCGACGCCCGTATGATTGGCCGCTTTACCAGTGAATGGATCCGTGCGCGTGCCGAAATAGGATGAAATCCATCCAGCACCAACCGGTCGACCCTGCGGGTAAACGCGATCTTTGAGATTTTGATTCATCAATACACGTTCAAGCACGTTGAGCTGTGCTTCACGGTTGTCCAATCGAGCACCAAACGCATCCATCGTGTCGAGCATTTCGGGAACAGCAATATTTGATCCGGCGGCCGTTGGCTCTTCCGGTCCACCTACCGCTGGATTGGAATCGAAATCAAATTCACCGTCATCAATCTCAGCCATGTCCGTCAATCGACGACCCAGTGCGTCAAGACGAATCATGCGTGCGTTCATTTGTGCAACGCGTATTGACAGTGCATCGAGGGTGTCTTCATTCTCCTGACGCAGTGTGTCGATATTGCTTCGCTGCTCTTGCAGCTGACTCAGCAGACCTTCAAGTTCGCCAGTACTGACACCAGATCCGGTGCGAGATGCATGCCAGGAGCCGACCGCAAACCCGGCACTAACAACCAGTCCAACTATGACAGCAATGGACAAACCGGCCGCAAAGCCCGTCAGGTTTACCTGCCTGGGGCTGCCAAATCCCTTGCCGAAAATTACTACATTCATTCAGTACGCCCCACATGCGCGTTGATTGGTCGCGTCATGGTTATGCAAGTTGCAGAGCCGCAGCCCAAAAGCCTGCGTCCGCTTGTTCGCGTTGTTGTAAACTTGCTGTCCCTGCTCACTTCGGTAGCCCCGCTGTCTTAGGAAATACCCCTTAGACCGGTGGTTTTGCGACCCCACCTTTCGGCGGGTTTGCCTTTATCGAGAGCGAAACTATGCATAATGTCGGAAATCATTACAAGGCAAGGCCCCGCGAACGGTGAACGGGGTCACCCGAAACAGGACAAAAGCGCTAACTACGTCACACTCTGATGCCATCCAGCAAGCTAGAAAATCTGCTAAACCCTTGTATTGAGGGGGAATTAGGTGACCTCATCGGCCGCGCCCGGCGTATGGGAGAGCTCACCGATATTCTCAGCAGTGCCCTGCCCGAATCGGACAGAAGCGCCATTGTTGCCGCAAATATCCGGGAGGATGGAGAATTGGTCGTGATCTGCGCGTCATCCGCCTGGGCGTCACGCTTGCGCTACGAAACTGAGGTCTTGCTGAAGGCCGCTAGAGACGCTGGTATCACCGCACACACGTGCCGCGTGCGCGTAAGCCAGGGTTGAAGTTACGCGTAAGAAGGTGTCGCGTAGGAGATCGGCGCTTTCCTGGAGTCCTTGAAAGTCACTTCCTCCCAAGCTGTTTCATCATCCAGCATCGCTCGAAACAGTTTGTTATTCAGATCGTGACCGGACTTGTAGGCGCGTAACTCACCAATCAGGCTGTGGCCCAAAAGATAGGCATCACCGATCGCATCGAGAATTTTGTGAATAACGAACTCGTTTGAATAGCGCAGACCGTCTTCGTTAAGGATTCGGTAATCATCCAGAACGATGGCGTTATCCATACTACCGCCAAGCGTCAGGTTACGTTCGCGTAACGCTTCCACATCTCGAAGGAAGCAGAAGGTACGTGCGCGACTCACTTCCTTTAAATAGGACGTCGACGAAAAGTCGATGCTTGCACGTTGGCTGAGTTTGTTGAACACCGGGTGATTAAAATACACCTCGAAGTTCACTTTGAACCCATTGAACGGCACCAGCTCAGCCCACTTGTCGCCGTCTTCAACCCGCACCGTTTTCTTGATCCGAATAAATTTCTTCGCGGCATTCTGTTCTTCTATACCGGCCGACTGCAGCAAGAACACGAACGGACCAGCACTACCATCCATGATTGGTACTTCCGGCGCCGACAGATCGATATTCAAGTTGTCGATACCAAGACCTGCCAATGCGGACATCAAATGTTCGACCGTCGCAACTTTGACATCGTCTTTAATCAAGGTCGTGCCCAGCATCGTCTCGCCAACAAGTCGCGGGTCGGCTGGAATATCCACCGGTTCCTCTAAATCGACACGTCGAAACGTGATTCCGGAGTTAGCTGCCGCCGGTCGCAGGGTCATGTAGACCTTCTCGCCCGTGTGCAGACCTACCCCGGTCGCGCGTATCATCGTCTTTAGAGTTCGTTGTCTTAGCATTTCGCGGCGAAGATTATCACAAATGAAATGTGAATCCAAAAAGTCTCAGCAATTCAAACTGTTAGCGATGAGTCTGTGCCCGGGGTCGATCAGGTAGCCGGCCCGGACGAATCCGGGCCAGCAAGCGGAGTTACCTGCCCCGGGCAGTCAGACTGCCCGGCCTACAATGGCCTAATCGGCCTGGCGGCGCAGGAATGCCGGAATGTCCAGCAACTCTTCCTGTAAACCGCTGCCTTCAAGGCCATCTCCAACTGCGCGCTGGCGCTGTACCGTTGGCTTGTCGAGCGTTTGGTAATTGGGCTCGGCCTGCGCAGTGGGACGACGCACGATTCGCATGGGTGACTCGGCGTTTGCGGCCTGCTGTCCCAGTCCCGTGGCAACAACAGTCACACGAATGCGGTCTGTCATTTCAGGGTCGATTACCGTACCGATAACAACCGTCGCATCTGGTGATGCGTATTCCTTCACCGTGGCACCGACTTCCTGGAACTCACCAATGGACAGATCCGTACCAGCCGTTACGTTCACGAGGATACCGTTGGCACCAGCCAGGTTGATATCTTCGAGCAATGGGCTGGATGCAGCTGCTTCTGCCGCTTCGCGAGCACGATCTTCGCCTGACGACGTACCCGACCCCATCATTGCCATACCCATCTCGGACATCACTGTGCGTACATCCGCGAAGTCGACGTTGATCAGACCCGGTCTCGTGATTAGTTCGGCGATACCCTGAACGGCACCTTGCAGAACCTGATTCGCTGATCGGAAAGCATCGAGTAAGGTCGTTTCACCACCCAGCACGGTCAGTAGCTTCTCATTTGGAATCGTGATCAGAGAATCGACGTACTTGCCGAGCTCGCCGATGCCATGCTCTGCGATTTGCATACGCTTGGTGCCTTCCATCAGGAACGGCTTGGTAACGATCGCAACCGTCAGGATGCCAAGTTCCTTGGCAACCTGAGCCACAATCGGCCCAGCACCCGTACCGGTACCGCCGCCCATTCCTGCCGTGATGAACAACATGTCCGCACCCTCGATTACTTCGACTATGCGATCACGATCTTCCATCGCGGCCTGACGACCAATATCCGGATCGGCTCCAGCACCGAGTCCCTTCGTAATGTTGCAACCAATCTGCAACGACGTCCGTACGTGTGATCCCTTCAGCGCTTGCGAGTCCGTATTCGCACAGATGAAATCGACACCTTCTATGCCGGTGTCAACCATGTGCGCGACCGCGTTGCCACCGCCGCCACCGACACCGATGACTTTGATAACAGCGCTCGAGCTATGCGCATCCATTAATTCAAACATTGAGTCTTCCTCCGCTTTGTAAACTTAATTAGTACTTCTCTATTCAAAACTGTCCCTGGAACCACGATTTCATGCGATCCCAGACTTCCCCTAAACTTCCACCGATCGGCGTACTGCGCCGATCTCGCCGCGAAATATTTTCAAAGCCGTACAGCAACAAACCCACGCCCGTGGCATGAATCGGATTACGTATGACATCCATCAACCCTTCTACGTAAGCCGGTGAACCGAGTCGCACCGGCATGTGAAATACCTCTTCCGCGAGTTCCACCGCACCTTCCATTTTTGCGCTGCCACCCGTGATAATGACGCCCGCAGCGATCAGCTCTTCGAAGCCGCTGCGACGCAACTCATCACGCACCAATCCGAACAGTTCCTCATAGCGAGGCTCAACTATTTCGGCCAGAGTCTGGCGAGCAAGCCGACGCGGCGGCCGGTCACCGACACTCGGCACTTCTATGGTTTCGTCCGGGTTCGCGAGCTGCGACAGCGCGCAGGCGTACTTGATTTTGATTTCTTCGGCGTACTGCGTTGGCGTACGCATCGATACTGCAATGTCGTTCGTGACCTGATCGCCTGCGATCGGGATAACGGCTGTGTGCTGGATCGCGCCACCAAGAAAAACGGCGATGTCTGTAGTACCGCCACCGATATCGACAATGCAGGAGCCGAGCTCTTTTTCATCGTCGGTCAACACTGCGTAGCTCGAAGCCAACTGCTCAAGAACAATGTCGTCTACGTCGAGGCCACAGCGCTGCACGCACTTGACGATATTTTGTGCTGCGCTCTCGGCACCAGTCACCATGTGCACTTTCGCTTCCAGACGAACGCCAGACATCCCGACCGGCTCACGAATACCGCCCTGATTATCGATGACGAATTCCTGTGGCAGGATGTGCAGAATTTTCTGGTCGGCCGGGATAGCAACTGCGCGTGCGGCGTCAATCACCCGGTCGACGTCATTGGCGCTCACTTCCGAATCCCGAATCGCGACTATGCCGTGCGAATTCAAACTGCGGACATGACTGCCGGCAATACCCGTATATACCGAGTGAATATCACAGCCAGCCATCAACTCAGCCTCTTCGACTGCGCGCTGAATGGAATGTACGGTCGACTCGATGTTGACGACCACACCCTTCTTCAGACCGCGAGACGGGTGCGAGCCGATACCAACGACTTCGATATCGCCGTCCTCATTCACCTCGCCCACAATGGCGACTACTTTCGACGTTCCGATGTCGAGTCCGACAATCAAATTTTTGTCAGGTCGTTTGGACATTCAATCTGTTCCTCTGGCCGCAAGCATCTTCTGCGCAGCCCGTTCCGGATCGCTGACCGGAGTCTTCGATCCACCCTTCCAACCAATGGTGAAGCCATTGCTATAACGCATGTCGACGTACTCGATCTCCATCGCGCGTCCGGAGATGATGTCTGCGACAACATCGAGAAACAGATCGGTACGATCCGCGACAGCCTTGCGCCCCAGACGTACTTCAACACCGTTCCCCAACGTCATCTCCCAGGAGCCTCGCGCATCAAGATGTACACGACGCACATCCAGTCCCAGAGGTATTAGCTGCTCTCTCACCGCGAGATAGCGGGTCGCCACTTCTGCGGAGCTTGCGTCCGGGCCACTCAGGCGCGGTAACTCAGCCGGCACGTGCCGTAGTTCGCTCACAAACAACTCTCCACGTGTGTTCAACAGGCCGCTATCACCCCATACCGCGGCCGGAACCTGTTCCGTCACCGTGATAGAAATTCGACTTGGCCAGCGACGCGCAACTCGTGCCTGATCAATCCAGGGCAGAGCCACGATTAGTTCCTGAATCCGATCAATATCGGCGCCCACAAAACCTGCTTCGATTTCTTCACTGACTGCCGCTTCGATATGCAATGCCGTGACACGCTGGAACGGTCCGCTGATCTCAATTGAAGAAATTTCGCGGTCCAGCATCTGTAAGCTCAATTGATAGGTTGCAAACACGATGCCAACCGCAACTAACGGAGCGAGCAGCCTGCCGAATCGAATTTTCGGCATCTGTATCCGTTGGGTCGTTTTCTGCTTACGTCTTTTGGCTTGCTTACGTGCCATGGGCAGCCACCTCGACATCAGCTCGAACTTCGTTATTCGCGAAACTCGTTTCCAGAATTCGCCAGCACAGCTCCTCGAAATCGATGCCGTCTGCTCGCGCCGCCATCGGCACCAGAGAATGGCTCGTCATGCCCGGTACTGTGTTGACTTCCAGCACCAGCGGTTGCCCGTCAGACCCGGTCATGAAGTCGACTCGCCCCCAGCCCGTGCAACCGATTTCATTAAAAGCCGCAACAGCGAGATCGGCGTAGCGCCGCTCTTCGATATCGTCTGCCGTGCCCTTACAGACATACTCGGTACGATCAGATTCATACTTGGCGCGGTAATCGTAAAAGACCCGCGGTGTGACAATTCGAATGCTCGGCAAGGCCCGGCCCTGCAGGACCGCCACCGTAAATTCATCGCCATTAATACAGCGCTCGAGCAACACCGTGTCGCCATATTGCAGAGCCACATCAAAAGCATTATTCAGCTCGGCTCGCTCAAAGACTTTTGACATGCCGACACTGGACCCCTGGCCGGATGGCTTGATGATCAATGGGAAACCGATCTGCTCTGCCGCGACCGAGGCTTCGGCCTGAGATCGCGCGACCGCATACTCCGGCGTTGGGATTCCGGCCGCACAAAAAAGATGCTTGCTGCGGACTTTGTCCATTGCGATAGCTGAAGCCATCACACCACTGCCGGTGTACGGCACATGCAGCCACTGCAATGCCCCCTGCAGTGCACCATCTTCCCCACCCGGGCCATGCAATGCGACCCAGACCCTGTCGAATCCTGCAGCAGCGAACTCGGCCATTGATTTATCAGCGGGATCCCATGCTATTGCATCAATACCTCTGGACTGCAGCGCCTTCAGCACGGCCGCACCGGTATCAAGCGATACTTCTCGTTCGCTGGAATCACCACCAAGCATCACCGCTACACGACCGAATGTGCAGGCATCGCTAACCAGGTGACGTTGCTCGAAAATCCCTGCGACGTTGCTCATGACTGCAACTCCCCAACGATGCGAACTTCGTGCCGCAATTGCACACCGTGCTTATCGAGAACCGTCTGACGAACGTGCTCGATCAGTTCTTCGATGTCGGTCGCTGAAGCACTATCGCGATTAATGATGAAGTTCGCGTGCTTTTCGGACACTTCCGCACCACCAATCCGATGACCTTTCAATCCCGCCGCTTCGATGAGGCGCGCTGAGTGATCACCGGTCGGATTCCTGAATACAGAGCCACAGCTGGGCAAGCCAAGAGGCTGCGTTTTTTTGCGGCGCTCGAGCATGGCATTCATCGTTTCCAGGCTCGGTATTACGTCTTGCTCAAAGCGGAAATTTGCACCGAGGAACCACTCATTGGCCGGGCCGGTCACGCTGCGATAGCCGACCGTATATTCAGCTGGCGCTCGCTCATGAATCTCGCCGCTTCGGTCTATCGTGCGCACGGAATCAACGCGCTCCCATGTTTCGCCGCCGTGGGCGCCGGCGTTCATGGCAAGCGCCCCTCCGACTGAGCCCGGAATGCCGGCAAAGAATTCAGATGGCCCCAGCTCCCAGCGTATGCACTGGCGGGCCAACTGCGTGCACGGCAGTCCAGCCCCGGCTTGAACCAGGTACTTGTCGATTCGTTTGAGGTCTCGCAAAATCTTTGTGGCAGACACGACAACACCGGGTAAACCACCATCGCGTACAAGTAGATTACTGCCGACGCCGTGCCAGAAAATCGGTGTATCAGCATCCAGCTCGCTGAGAAATGCGGCCAGATTTTCGACGCTGGCGGGTATGAAAAACACTTCCGCCGCACCACCAGCACGCCACGAAGTATGGCGGCTCATCGGTTCGTTGTAGCGCAGCTCGCCCTGCACAGTCAGATCTCTTGCAGCGGCCATCATTTATGTACCCTCAGCACCGGGCCATCACTGAGCAGTTCCGGCAATCCAGCTGCGTAGGCACCGATATCACCAGCACCCATGGTCAAAACAAGATCGCCGTCTTCTATCAAATCCATGAGGACTGGCTGCAAGTCATCCAGTGATTCGACGAAAACCGGCTCCACCGAACCGCGCGTACGCACTGCCCGCGCCATTGCTCGGCCATCCGCTCCAGCGATCGGTTCTTCGCCCGCTGCATACACGTCCAGTAGGACAAGAACATCAGCGTCGGATAACACCGTCGCGAAGTCATCCATGAGATCGCGTGTGCGCGAATAGCGGTGTGGTTGAAATGCGAGCACGATACGTTTGCCCGGCCACCCGGACTTCGCGGCCGATAATGTCGCTGCGATTTCCGTCGGATGGTGGCCGTAGTCGTCCACCAGCATGACGTTCCCGGCTGCTGTCCTGACGTCGCCCATCTGTTGAAATCGACGGTCAATTCCTTCGAAATCGCCAAGCGCCTTCACAACGGCATCGTTACCAATCTGCAACTCATCAGCGACCGCGATAGCGGCCAGCGCGTTACGGACGTTGTGCACACCCGGTAAACGCAACTTCACGTGCAAGACACCATCTTTATCTTTGCGAGTTACATCAAATTCGGTAACACCCGCCGTAAACACAATGTTGCTGGCGCGCACATCCGCGTCATCATTTGTCCCATAGGTCGTAATCGAACGACCGATATCGCCCAGCACTTCGTTCACGCCGGAGTCGTCACTGCAAACAACCGCAAGACCGTAGAACGGCAGGTTGTGCAGGAACTCCAGGAAGCCGCTCTTTAACTTCTCGATATCGCCGTCATAGGTCGACATGTGATCAGCGTCGATATTGGTAACCACGGCGAGCATCGGCTTGAGATGCACAAAAGATGCATCGCTCTCGTCAGCCTCTGCAACCAGGTAGTCGCCTTGTCCGAGACGAGCATTCGCATCGGCGCTCTTAAGCCGTCCGCCAATAACGAACGTCGGGTCGAGTCCTCCCTCTGCGAGGACACTGGCGACGAGGCTCGTTGTGGTCGTTTTGCCGTGCGTGCCCGCGACGGCAACCGAGTATCGGAAACGCATCAGCTCCGCGAGCATTTCTGCACGGCTAACGACCGGCATCAGCTGCTCTCTGGCAGCTGCTACCTCGGGATTGGTTTCATCGACCGCGCTGGAAACGACTACGGCGTCTGCGTCGTGGATGTTATCCGAAGCGTGGCCGATGAAGATGGTCGCGCCCTGATTTTCAAGACGCTTGGTTTGTTTGTTGTGCTTCAGGTCAGAGCCCTGCACAGCGTAGCCAAGACTCAGCATTACTTCTGCAATACCTGACATGCCTGATCCGCCGATGCCGACGAAATGCACTGAGTGGATACGGCGCATGCGCTTGATCATGCCGCCCCCCCAGCCTGCTGCAGGCAGATTTCGGTGATGCGGCTGAGAGAGTTTGGACACGCAAGTGAACGCGCTGTTTTAGCACTTTTAGTTAGAAGAGCACGTGACTGCAGCCATTCACGGAGTAGGTCTGCCAATGATTCCGGGGTCAGATCAGCCTCCTGAATCATCGCGGCCGCGCCCGCATCTACCATCGGCCGTGCGTTCGCTGTTTGATGGTCATCGACCGCGGCCGGGTAAGGGACAAATATCGCTGGAACACCCGCCGCGCAGAGTTCGGCAACCGTAAGCGCGCCCGCCCTGCAGACGACCAGATCCGCCCAGGCGTAAACCTCAGCCATATCCTCAATGAATGGCAGCAACTCCACGGTCACGTCGTGCTCGGCATAGACTTCTTGCGCTGTTTGCAGCGTCCGTTCCCCGCATTGATGCCGAACTTCCGGCCGCTGCTCGGTATCAAGCAAGGCCAGTGCGGCCGGAACCGTTCGGTTCAACGCCAGAGCGCCCTGACTCCCACCCAGCACAAGCAAGCGTAGTGGTCCCTGCCGGCTGCTGTAACGATCAGCAGGTACAGCTATCGCAGCGATGTCCTCGCGAACCGGATTACCGACGGTTTCCGCGGAGACACTGGAATTAAAACTGCCCGGGAAGGCTTGCAGCACAACCCGGGCAAGACGCGCCAGAAGACGGTTGGTCATGCCCGCAGCGGCATTTTGCTCATGGATCACGAGTGGACGGCGAGTTAACCAGGCGGCAACGCCACCCGGACCACTGGCAAATCCACCCATACCCAAGACAGCTGCGGGGCGACGACGAAATATTACGGCCAGGGACTGCAACAGCGCCCAGGCCAGTTGAAGCGGTGCGATGATTAGCGCGAGCACACCTTTACGACGCAGGCCCTTCACGCTGATCCATTCCATATCAATTCCGGCTTCAGGAATGACGCGTGATTCAAGACCACGATGAGTTCCAAGCCAGACCACTTCACGAGAATGCGCCTGCAACGCACGCGCAACGGCGAGTGCGGGATACACATGCCCGCCAGTGCCGCCAGCCATTACGAGGATCGGACGCGAGCTCATGACTTCTTGCTCCGCTTGCGGCGCTTTCTGTTGACGGGCTTGGCGTCAACGGCCAGCTCGTGATGAATGCGCAGCAGCAAGGATATGCAAATCATCGTAATGATAAGGCTGCTGCGTCCATAGCTAATTAGCGGCAGCGTCAGACCCTTGGTCGGTAACATGCCCATGTTTACGCCGATGTTGATGAACGCCTGGATGCCGAGCCATGTTCCGAGGCCGATGGCGATATAGGCCTCGAAGAACCGCTCTGCATCAGCGGCACGCATCGCCAGCTTGAATACACGCCAGAGCAGCGCCAGGAATAATGCAATTAATATCAGCGATCCCAGCAGGCCGAACTCTTCCGCGTAAACAGCGAATACAAAGTCTGTGTGTGCCTCGGGCAGGTAAAAGAGCTTCTGCACGCTGTCGCCAAGACCAACACCAAACCATTCGCCGCGACCGATGGCGATAAGTGACTGCGTGAGCTGGAAGCCTGAGTCGAAAGGGTCTGCCCAAGGATCGAGGAAACCTGTAATTCGCTTCATTCGATAGGGCGAGAACACTGCCAGTGCCGCCAGCGCCACAGTCGCAACAACCAGAAATAGCAGGAAATCCCGAATACGGGCACCCGCCACAAACATCATGACCATGGCGGTCCCAAGCAACACAACGGCAGCGCCAAAATCCGGCTCAGAGAGCAACAGAACGCACGCGATGATCAGGACAACCATTGGCCGCAGAAAACCGAGGAACTCTTCACGCAGCGACTTGTTTCGCCGCACGAGATAGCCAGCCAGAGCCATGAGGAAGCAAAGTCGGGCCGGCTCTGAAACCTGCAGATTCATGATGCCAATGCGCACCCAACGTGTGCTGCCGTTAACCTCGTAACCGATACCCGGTATGAGCACAACGATCAGTAGCAGAAAGCCGACGAATAACACCAGCGGACTAAGACTCCGCCAGATACTCATCGGAATAAAAAGACATACGAATCCGGCCGCCCCGCCGATCGCTGCCGCGACTAACTGCCTCTGTACGTAGAAAAACGGATTATTCGCAGCGCTGTCGGATATGGAAATGGACGCGGATGCGAGAATTACGAAGCCGCCCATTAACAGCGCCAGCACTATGGTCAGCAATACAGAATCTATTTGTAGTTCCGTTTTCATGCGCGCCGGGAATGGCCAGGTTGCGCTGCGTATAGTCATCGCTTCAGCGCCTCCACCGCGTCACAAAACGAATCGCCACGCTCCATGTAATTGCTGTACTGGTCGAGGCTGGCGCAGGCCGGCGCGAGCAAAACAGTGTCGTCAGACTCCGCGCACTTCGCCGCCATACTCACTGCGGCACCCATCGTGTCCGCGAAATGCACGGGCATAACGGTGTCTAGTGCGTGCGCAATTTTCTCGGCGTCCTTACCGATCAAAACAACCCCGCGCAACTTGTCTTCCACGGCGGCAGACAAGTCCCCAAACTCGCCACCTTTGCCATCTCCGCCAGCGACAAGCACCAACATCTTATCGACGGATTCGATTGATGCGACCGCGGCTGCAACGTTGGTTGCTTTTGAATCGTTGATGTAGTCAACCGCAGCAATGCGTGCAACAAATTGCATGCGGTGCGGCAGGCCCGGGAACTCAACCAGGACCTGCAACATCGCGGCCATGTCGAGACCCAGTAAGTCCCCAACCGCCAACGCCGC
>CAYWBZ010000042.1:0-14978 GCA_964456535.1 uncultured Woeseiaceae bacterium
GCGGACTCAATCGTGCGGCGCTATCTGGATGACGCCACACATGATGCGTTCGTTGCGGATTCCATCATTCTGGGTTGCACACACTTCCCACTATTGCGTGACACGATATCAGCCGCCGTTGGCGACTCTGTCGGGGTTGTCGATTCGGCCGGTACGACGGCTGCCGTCGTACAGGAGATCCTGAGTGCCAGGGGCGAACTGGCCGAAAATAATGAGCCGGGCACGCTGCGACTGCTGGCGACGGACGGAATTACGCGATTCGCCCGCGTCGGTGGTCAGTTTCTGGGCGAACCATTGAGCGCAGAAGACGTTCATCTCGTCGATCTTTGATAGCCATCCGCCGCGCGCTAACTCTCCGCTGTGCGATAATGATTGATTGATTTTGTTGCAGGGGGAAGCCGTGAGCTTCACTAAAATACTGCGCCTGACGGGCGCTGCCGGTGTCGTTGTAACTCTTATCGCATCCTGTGGTGCAGAGCCCGAGCCCGAAACCGGCTATCAACCGCTGGAAGTCGTGGAACCACGGCCGGACATTTACGCTGATTTCACGTTGACAGCGGATCTTGGTGGTCTGACTGACAATCAGCGAGAAATGATCGGCCTGCTGATCGACGCCTCGCAAATCATGGATGACCTTTTCTGGCGACAAACTTTCGGCGATGACCATGAGTCGTGGCTGGAGTCGATTGCTGATGCCGACACACGGCGATTTGCAGAACTGAATTACGGTCCATGGGACCGGCTCGATGATGACAAACCGTTCATGGAGGGCATTGGCGCCAAGCCACCGGGTGCCAACTTCTACCCGAAGGACATGAGCAAGGAAGAGTTTGAAGCGGCTTACCTGCCCGGCAAGAAAGGACAGTATTCCCTGATCCGGAGAGACCAGGAGGGCGCCCTGACGCTAATTCCGTATCACGTTGCTTACGCTGGTGAACTCAAAGCCGCGGCCGACTTGCTGCGCGCTGCGGCAAAACTTGCAGAGAGTACGGATTTCGCCAGTTATCTGAAACTCCGAGCCGCTGCGTTGATTAGTGACGAGTACCAGGTCAGCGATATGTTCTGGATGGATGTAACGGACAACGAGATTGATGTGGTCATTGGCCCCATCGAAACCTACGAGGATGCCTTGTTTGGTTATCGCGCAGCCTATGAGGCCTATGTGCTTGTCAAAGATCTCGAGTGGAGCGATCGCCTCAGTCGATTTGCAGATTTTCTGCCCGCGCTGCAGGAGGGCTTGCCCGTTCCGGCTGAATACAAGTGGGAAACACCCGGTACGGACTCTGACCTGAATGCTTACGACGTCGTGTACTACGCCGGTGACAGTAACGCCGCTGGCAAGACCATCGCGATCAATCTTCCCAACGACGAAGAAGTTCAGCTCTCGAGAGGCACACGTCGCCTGCAGCTCAAGAACGCGATGCGCGCGAAGTTCGACAAGATCGTCGAGCCTATCGCCGACGTGCTCATCGACGAGTCACAACGTGAGCATATTTCGTTTGATGCATTTTTTGCCAACACGATGTTCCATGAGGTTGCACACGGTCTGGGTATCAAGAACACGATTGATGGCCACGGCACGGTACGCGCAGCCATGCTCGATATGGCGTCCAGCATGGAAGAGGGCAAGGCCGATATCCTCGGGCTGTACATGATCACCGAACTGCATAAGGCAGGCGAGTTGGGCGATGTTGATCTGCGCGATTATTACGTCACGTTCATGACCAGTGTTTTTCGCTCGATTCGTTTCGGTGCGTCCAGTGCACATGGTAAAGCGAACATGGTGCGCTTCAATTTCTTCCTGGACAGTGGTGCATTCGTCCGCGATGCGGAGACCGGGCGTTACAGCGTCGATTTCGAGCAAATGGAGACGGCGATGACGGATCTGTCCCGCTTGCTACTGACACTGCAGGGTGATGGCGACTACGATGGTGCCGTCGAGCTGGCAGAATCGCGCGGAATTATCGAGCCGCAGCTGCAGGGCGACCTTGATCGGTTAACCGAGGCAAATATTCCGGTCGATATTACATTCCAGCAGGGAGTCGCTGAACTCGGTATCGAGTGAAGTCAAAGATCGCGCTTTTTGACTCGCGGTAGACGATGGCCAAACAGGGTCGTCAGGTATAAGGAATCGCGGGTCTCGAGGACGCCTGTCAGCGTTGGGAAGCGTGCGGCCGGATCATGCAGGTTCATCAAAACTTCACCGTCGCCATTAATGGCGATAACGTGCGAAAATGGATCCGCTTTTGGTCGCACTGCAGCCGGAAGCCGCTGTATGATTCTGCGGGCGAAGGGCTTGTTCGACAATTGATCGATCAGCTGATTTCTTGGCGCCGCAAAACCGATCCAAAAGCGGCCGTTCAACCCGTTCTTGATGTTGTCGGGGAAAGCAGGGAGATTGTCGATCAATACTTCGGTCTCACCCTGTAACTCACCGCTTAACCAGTACTTCAAAATTCTGTATTCGCTGGTCTCGGCAACCAGAAGAAAACTGCCGTCCTTACTAACAGCGACACCGTTAGCGTAATTCAGGTTGGTCATCAGGCGTGTAGCAATTCCGCTTGCTGGATTGAACGCGTAGACGTTACCGTTGCCACCGTGCTCAAGAATATCCAGCAGGCTTGCCTCGTAGGAACCGCCGAAACCGCTGGCCGTGAACTTTGTGCTGGACTGGCTGAAATAAATTACTCCGTTTGGGCCGATTCCGAGGTTGTTTGCATTTTCCAGGGGTTGTTGCTCGAACTCATGCAGGAGGATCGTAACCGAGCCGTCCCGCTCAATACGTTGCAGGCCGACGACAGCGTTCGCAACCACGAGTGAGCCGTCGTGATCGGTTTCGATGCCAAGTGGTCTTCCGCCAACATTGACGAACTCACTGATGCCGCGATTTTGAATGCGAACGATTGAGCCGCTGGCCGTTGTCACGTAAATACGGCCATCCTGGCCAAGTGTTGCATCCTCCGGACCCTCAAAGTCGCCCAGGTTTATCCCGGTGGCGGACTTGAGCATCTTGTTCGGTGCGAATGGATCGACGTAGCCGCGATCGACAGGAGCTTGCCACGCGACGGGCTCGACAGGAACAGGCCATAACAGTAGATACGCACTGACGAGTGCCAGGAAAATACCGCTTATCGCCAGGGCTCTTCGCACTAACAACGATTAACGGCGGGCGTCTATCATGCGCAGGAACTCAGCTCGAGTGCGTGCGTCTTTTCGGAAGGTGCCGACCATTTGGCTGGTCACCATTGATACATCCGACTTGTGGATGCCACGAGTTGTCATGCACTGATGTACGGCTTCGATGACAACGCCAACGCCTTTCGGTTGCAACACATCCTGGATGCAATTCGCGATCTGCGCTGTCATTTTTTCCTGTACCTGAAAGCGGCGTGCGAAAGCCTCGACGACGCGAGCCAATTTGCTGATGCCAACCACTTTGTTTCTTGGCAGGTAACCGACATGCGCTTTACCGATGATCGGGGCCATGTGATGTTCGCAATGCGACTCAAATGCGATGTCACGAAGCACGATCATCTCATCGTAGCCTTCGACTTCCTCAAACGTGCGTTCGAGGTACTCAACGGGATTTTGTCCGTAGCCACTGAACCAGTCTTCATAGGCTTTGGCCACGCGCTTCGGTGTATCGACTAACCCTTCACGACGCGTGTCCTCACCCGCCCAAAGCAACAGCGTACGGATCGCCTCCTCAGCTTGCTTGCGACTCGGCTTGCGGGGCTTGGGTTGTTTTTTCTTATTGGCGGCCACGAGTGAATACTACAGAGCGACCAGGGGTTTTGGCCAGCACAACCTCTCAGGCGCAGGCCACGCCGGTGCCTTTGAGCCCGCAATAGCCACCCGGATTTTTTGCGAGGTATTGCTGGTGGTAGTCCTCGGCGTAGTAAAACGTGTCCAGCGGGGCGATGTGCGTGGTTATTCTTCCGAGGTCGGCGGCGGTCAGTTCAGACTGATATGCGGCCAACGATTGCTGTGCTGCTTCCAGCTGCGCATCATCGTTCGTATAAATAACAGACCGATACTGGGTACCTGTGTCATTACCCTGTCGCATCCCTTGCGTTGGGTCGTGGTTCTCCCAAAAAACGGTAAGGAGATCAAGGTAGCTAACTTTCGCGGGGTCGAAAGTGACCAGTACAACTTCGGCATGCTCGGTTTCCCCGCTACAAACGGTCTGGTAGTCCGGATCGGGAACATGGCCACCGGCATAGCCAGCGGCGGTCGAGAAAACACCATCGATCTGCCAGAAGCGACGTTCCGCGCCCCAAAAACAACCGAGCCCGAAGACGGCCTGCTGCAAATGCTCCGCGAACGGTCCTTGCAACGGATTCCCGTTGACGAAGTGTCTATCGGCAACTGTCATAGGCATATTCATCAGTCGTCGCCTTTTTTTTCTTCAGCTTTGACCTTTGCCGCACGAAGAGCTTCCAGATCAGCTCTTGTGTATGAGAAATCGTGTTCAAAATGCATGTCTGCGGCCTCGACTGGAACACCGTCAACCACTCGAGGCCGATGAATGCGCCGGCGAATATCGCGATGCACAACTCGTTGCATGTCGGTGAACTCTTCCGGAAACGCCTCTGTACGCAGGTCTCTGACGCGACCGCGTGCAGATACAGTGTAGTCAACGACAATCCTGCCGGACGCAATATCGTCACGTTTCGGATTACCGGGTGAGGCATTACCGGCAAATGTTGGCAGTATTTCCGCCCGAATCGCGACCGGGTCATTGAACCACGCGGAGCGCTGAGCGATTTTCTCTTCATCTTCAGACAGCTGGTCCCATACTCGCTTATAAATTTTGCGCGAACGGTTTTGTGAGTCGATGAACACATAGTAGTCGGCGAGTACCAGCTGCGCTTTCGAGCGTTCACGCCATTCCATTTCCTCGGATTTCTCCGCTATACGTGCCGCACGTTTGAAATACAATTCGCCGGTAGAGACCAGGCCTTGTTGTTGCGGCGTTGGCATCGTAACGTCGACAAAGTAAAACGACTGGCCCAAACGACGCAGCGGTTCGACCAGCAAAGGATCTTCTTTGCCGGAAGCGGTTTCAATGATTCGGATCGCGCGTCGGTAGGTCGTGCGTTCTTCGGCGTAATAACCGGCACGATGCTGCCAGTCGGCACGGTTCATTAACGAAGGCAAAAGTCCGAGCGGGTCTTGCTCGAAATGTTTGACGTTGATGATGTGGATCCGGTCAAGAATATTGCGGGCTGACTTTGTATCGCCCATGCGGATGTATGTTTCCGCAATAGATTCGAGAATTTCGATCTGCCCCAGATTGTGCGGGCCCTCGTTTACCTGAGTGATGTGGGCGGCACGATCAAAAGTTTTTCTTGCCTGATCCGGCCGCCCATTACCTAACTGCGCGGCACCCAGTCCCTTCAACGGATTCACCAGTGCATCGTTGAGCCTGTCCGCAACGAGTTCAATGATCTCGACAGAGGAGGTGAAGTTTTGAATGGCGGCGTCATATTGGCCATTGCTGTGTTGCACGATGCCGAGATTATTCAAGGCATTGGCCGTTTCACGCGACTGAGGGCCGTATACCTTGATAGCCATTTCCACGATGCGTTTGGCAGCGATATCCGCCTCATCAAGTGTGCCTTGCTGCAGCAATACCCGGTAGCGGGCAAACTCGGCAAGCAGCCGTTCCTCAGACACTTCTTCCAGTTGCGGCTCCGGTGTTGGCTGCGGCAATACCTCTTCGTCCGCAACGGGAACCGTTTGCTCCAGTGGGTCAATAACAACGTCATCGTTGCCGGGCTCTTCATCTTGCGCGGCGGCGAAGAGGGGCGACAAAAGGAGTAAAGCGAATGCGGTATACGTTGTGTTTTTAGTCATGCTGTTTTCGGTAATAGTATCCAGGCATTGAATCGACCATCGCGGCATCCGGTTAAGCCGTCCCGGTTATTCTAAGACCCAATAATGCTGCTTTAGTTCTCGATTTCAGGGCTGCTTAAGCTAAAACCACTATACCCACTGGTGTTGGTCGAAGGTAGCGCAAATACCGCCATGCGGTCTAAAAATCGAGGCCGAGTTGCCTGTTGGCGGGATGCAGGAAGCTATCGCTATCAAGGCCTTGCTGATATCTATCAGATGTCACTCCAAATTGCCTGGCAGCTTTCTCAAAGCGGGCGGCCAGCATATCGGCGTACGGTCCACGCCCGGTTTGTCGTTTGCCATAGCGGTGGTCGTATCGTTTCCCGCCGCTTGCCTGCTTGATAAGGCTCAGCACATGTTCTGCCCGGTCTGGAAAATGAGTATGCAGCCACTCCTCGAAAATCTCCTTTAGTTCATGTGGTAGCCGCAAGAATATATAACGTGCCTGTGTTATGCCGGCTGCCGCTGCTGTCTCCAGAATAACTTCAATTTCACCGTCATTAATGGCAGGAATAATTGGGGCCACCAGAAGACTCACCGGAACACCGGCCTCAGTTAGCTCGCTTATCGCCTTTAGTCTTGCGCTCGCCGCCGGTACTCGCGGCTCCATAATACGTTTTAGTCCCGCATCCATTGTCGGAATGCTCATGGCCACGCTGCACAGGCCATCGTTAGCGAGGTCGCTTAAGACATCGATATCGCGGCAGATCAGATGGCTCTTGGTGATGATATTGACTGGGTGCCGATATTCACGAAAGAGCTGCAAGAGCTGTCGCGTAAGCTGCAGCGACTTTTCAGCGGGTTGGTAGGGATCGGTGTTCGCGCCGATGGTTATCGGTTTGCATTCGTAGCCCGGCTTTTGCCATTCCTCAAGTAGTTTGGCGGCAGCATTGGGTTTGTAGAAGATCCGGGTTTCGAAATCGAGCCCCGGCGAAAGGTCCAGGTAGCTGTGACTCGGTCTGGCGTAGCAATAGACGCAGCCGTGTTCGCAACCCTGGTACGGGTTGATAGAGCGGTCAAAGGGAACATCGGGGGAATTATTACTGCTGATTATGCGGCCGGCCTGCATGGCCGTTAGTACTGTTTCAGGTGCGACGGACGATCGCAGCGCTTCTTCCTCGGCTTCGAATTCTGTTTCCTGTATTGAGAAACGACCGGCGGGCGTTGATACCGCGCCGCGTCCCTTGTGATGTGTTGCCGACATAGATGACCCCCCAAGTACTGTATAAATACACAGTACTTGGGGGTCGTGCCGTGGTCAAGACATTCGCACTAGTTGAGGACTCGGTAGCCCCTGCCGCGCAAACAACGCTTGAATACGCGTTGCTTTTCGCTATCTGCGTCAAGGCCCGAGCGTGTCGAACCGATCAATGCGCCGTTGGCAGCAGCACGGCCAACATCGCCGTTGATCGCACCGCCTACTGCACCGACACCAGCGCCAACGGCTGCGCCTTTCGTGACGCCTTCGCCGATGACTACTTCCTCGCTGTAGCCTTCGCAGTCTTCCCAATCTGCCGCGAGTAGATCGGGGTTAACGCCCTTCATGTCGACGATAGGGTCGGGGTGTGCCGCGCAGCCAGCGACGGCAAAAACGAGTCCAAGAATGACCCAGTACTTCGATTTGTTCATAATAGTGCTTTAACGCACTAGCAATGATTTGGTTTACCTATGGTTTCATCTACCCACGACTCCACAGCCCGGGCAATTCTCTACGCATTCATCGCCAATTTCGGAATCGCGATAGCCAAATCGTGGGCCGCCTGGCTGACGGGGTCGGGCAGTATGCTGGCTGAAGCGATTCACTCGTACGCCGATACGGGCAATCAAGTTCTCTTATATCTCGGACTGCGGCAATCGCAACGACCCGCCGACGACGAGCATCCCCTGGGTTACGGAAAACTGAGTTATTTCTGGAGCTTCGTCGTTGCGATTCTGCTGTTCAGCATGGGCGGGCTGTTTTCGATCTATGAAGGTGTACATAAGCTGCAGCATCCAGAACCGTTGTCGCAGGTATGGATAGCGATTGTTGTGCTGATACTTGCGGTCCTGCTTGAAGGATCGTCGCTGTTTGGCGCTTTACGCGAGATTAAAAAGGTCAGGGGAGAGCGGCCCTTTAAAGAATGGCTGAAACACACACGAAATTCGGAGCTCGTCGTTGTGCTAGGTGAAGACATTGGCGCCCAGCTGGGCCTGATTTTCGCGCTGGGCTTCCTCGTGCTGGCGCAAATAACCGGCAACCCTGTTTATGACGCGATGGGCTCGATTTGCATCGGCGTCATTCTCATCATCATCTCTGCCTTCGTTGCCTGGCGCATTCGCTCGCTGTTGGTTGGACGATCAGCAGATCCGGATATTCAGGACGCGATCGATGCGATCATTGGCGAACAGGAAGCGATCGAATTCTGTTTCAACACGATCACCATGCAGTTCGGTCCGGACACCATGCTGGCGGCCAAGATCAAAATGCGCTCGGGGCAAACTATTGATGAGGCCGTAGACAGCATCAACGCGCTTGAACGTGAGCTCAAAGCGCGCGTGCCGAAACTAAAGTGGTGCTTTATCGAGCCTGACGTAACCGACTGATCAGTCCGAGTCCTGCTTGTATAAGTGCACGTCCTGCTGCGGGAACGGGAAGGAAATGCCTTCCTTGTCAAAACGCTTCTTGATCGCTTCGGTCATATCAAACATGACACCCCAATAGTCAGCTGAATTGACCCACGGGCGCACTACAAAATTGACACTGCTATCCGCGAGCGCCGAAACGGCTATCGTTGGCGCGGGGTCGGCCAGAATTCTGTCTTCAGCGGCGATGAGATCTTCGATCGTTTTGCGAACCTTGTCGAGGTCATCGTTGTAACTAACGCCTACCACCATGTCGACGCGTCGAGTAGGGTTGGCAGAATAGTTGGTAATGATGCTGTCCATAATCTGGCTGTTCGGGACAATGATCTGTTTGTTATCACCGGTCTTCAGGATCGTTGTCAAAATCTGAACCTGCTCAACACTTCCTGCGATACCAGCAGCTTCGACAAAGTCGCCGACACGGTAGGGGCGGAACAGAACAATCAATACACCCGACGCGAAGTTAGACAGCGAGCCCTGCAGGGCCAGGCCGACGGCCAGACCAGCGGCACCGAAGATTGCGATGAACGATGTTGTTTGGATGCCCAGTGCGCCGATAGCCGCAATGACAACAACGACCATTAACGATATTCGCACCAGGTTGCAGATAAACGTCTCCAGCGTCTTGTCGACAGCCTGCTTTTGCATGACTTTACTGATAGCACTGACGACCAGTCTGACCAGAAACTTACCGATCAGGAATACGGCAAGGGCTGTTGCGACCTTGATGCCGAAGTCGATTCCCAGGTCCACGCCTTTGTCCTGCAAAAGCTCGGGGATTTTGGCCCAGTCAAATGATGCGATTTCTACTGCGGTTTCTTCGTTCACGATGTTGGTCCTTTTCTATTGCCCCGGAACACCTTCAAAACCTGGCTGAAACCGAAATACCCGGTACGGCCCATTGGCTTGAATGTGTTCAGTTGATTTCAAAATAAGTTCGGGCAGCGCACTGTCTGCCACGTAAAGATACCCGTCCGGCCCGAATGATAATGCATCCGGCCAGCGCATTCTTGGCGATTGAATCAAAGTAGCCAAGCGGCCATCGGTGCCAACCCTGAATATCGCGCTGTGTTCCACGTCGGTGATGTATACACCGCCGGCTTTGTCGGTGCTCAAGCCGTCGCTTAGCGGTTTATCGCTGTATCGCTCAACCAGTCTTGCGAGCTGCGACGCTGGCAACTTCTCGTTGCGAAGGTCTTTGAGTCGAACACGGTACAGACCCGAACCGTTCAGCGCGCCGTAGTGGAGCCACTTTGTACCAAGTGCGATTCCGTCCACGCCGCCACGAAGAGCAACCATCCCACCGAGGAACGCCATGTCGTGGTCGTGAGTTCGGATCATGTAGTTCTCGGCGGACACAGACGGATGCCCCTCGAGTACGCGTCTCGCGTTACCGGATTCCACATCGTAAACAATGAGTGCTGGTTTCTTTAGCCAGAAACTGGCGTCGGCGATGATAATTGTACGGCCATCCGCACTGACCTGAAGGTCCTGCAGTATCGATCCGGCCGGCGCGATTGAAGCATCCAGGTTTTGTTTGCGGATCACTTCGCCGTTGCTGAGATCGATCGCTACGATGCGTGCCGAACGCGTACCGTGATTGCCATGATCGATAACCCATAAGCGATCAAAGCGATCAATCGCGATGCCTAGCGGCGTATCGAAAAGTTCTTCTTGCAAGCGCAGCGAAGGAAACGGCACCGACGCACCGTTTACGAATTCGAGTAACTTGTTGCCGCGCGGTCTGGACTCAGGGTGCACGGTAAAAAAGACGCGGCCATCGCTGCTTACCGCAACGTTGCCAATGGGCTCCGGATAGGCCAGCACCTCTTCAAGAATATTGCCGCTGAGTTGCGGCGCATCCGTAAGATCCGGATACGAGGCGCCCCCACCGTGTCTAACCCAAATAATGGTGGCGGTAACGACGAACAAGATGACCAGGAACAGCAGAACGTTTTTCATGTCAGCTGCTGTAGCTTACTAATATCCCCATAGCTAAATTTTACATGATTGAGCGGAGATATCAGGCAGCCAGTGCAATAATCCAGCTGCCAAAGATCAATCCGAACGCAATTGCACCGGACTTGAGCTGTGTCAGTGAATCTTTCGGAATGGTACCGAGGCGAGTGAGGATGAGGCCAGCGCCAAATCCACAGACAAAACCGAAGAAATGCGCACCGATATCGGTGTTCTCACCGCCCGTCCCGGTGTACATGAGCAACGCGAGACCGCCGACGATGGGCCCGTATCGATTCGACCAGCGGTTCTGGCTCTGAGACATCAATTTGCCGGACCAGACGTACCCGGCGATGATCCCAAGGGCCGCAAACACAGCTGTCGATGCACCAATGGCGCGGTGGGCTGGATCAAGCAGCAACGTATTCAAGGCATTGCCGGATGCAGCAGCGAGAACAATAGAGAGCCACGCGACACCTGAACCAAGCAGGCGCCCGGCGAATAAGCCGAAGAACACGCCGAATACAAGGTTGCTCAGCAGATGCTTAACACCGGAATGCAGAGTTAGCGCCGTAAAGAGCCGCCAAACCTCACCGTTGCGAATCAACTCACCGTCAACGCGTCCGGCGACGAACCAGTTGGAGTCAAAAAACGAATAGCCAGCCATTCCCGCGACCATGCAAACAACAAGTACATAGCCAACCAGCCCAGGCACAGCGTCCTGATACTCGATGCGCTGCACAGGTTTGGGTTGCACCGGCGGATTTTCTTCGTCGTAGAGCTGCAGTTCGCTGGATGCTTTTGCCGAATAGGGAGCCGGAACAACGATCGCACAGGAGCCACCATCATCAATAAGTTGATGCGGAATCTGACAAGCCATGAGCACCAGTGCGCGGTCAGCACAGCTTTGCCGGTTTCGACTTTCAAAAACAACGCGCAGGTCTTCGTTCATGGTCCAGCCTACAATACAGACATTCCTATATAGGGACACCGTGGCGTTATTCAAATTTGCGGTAAGCTAGACCGTCATGACAGGAACGCTGATGAAAATATTGTTTCGAAGCAGTTTGTTCGTAATTGCCCTATGTACGGGCAGCGCCTTCGCCGAAGTTCGCGACGCCGGGGAGGGCGGATTCACTACCGTCAATGAAGTGATTATCGATGCGAGCCGCGAGGATGCCTGGAAGGCGGCGATCAAAGACATCGGCATATGGTGGAGTTCCGATCACACCGTATCGGGCGAGGCCAGTCGTCTCAGCATCACACCGGTCCCGCAGGGGTGTTTCTGTGAAAGCTTTGGGCCAGGTGCCGGTGTTGTGCATCTGACTGTCACAATGGTCAGTCCGGGCGTCGTTATTCGACTTACCGGCGGGCTTGGACCTCTTGGTCTGATGGGCGTCAACGGCAACATGACCTGGGAGTTCGATGAGGTTGAAGGCGGCACAAAGGTTAAGTTTACGTATGCCGTCGGTGGCTATCGTCCGGAGGGTCTCGACACCATCGCTGAGCCAGTAGATTTTGTGATCTTCGAAGCGCTCGCACGATTGAAAGCGCACATTGAAACCGGCGACCCTGAGAATGCCGACCTTGGCTGAAACCGAGCTAGTCAGACCGTCATCGACGGTGATCGTCGTCAGGCCAGGTGCTGGAGCCCCTGAAATTTTCATGGTGCGTAGACACGAAAAATCATCTTTCGGTTCGGCGTACGCTTTTCCTGGTGGTGTTGTGGACCCGGAAGATTCCGAGGTACACGAATTCTGCCACGGGCTTACGAGCGCGGAAGCGAACTCGCGTCTGGGCATCGAAGATAATGGACTCGACTACTACAGTGCTGCCGTTCGCGAGTTATTCGAGGAGGCGGGCGTGCTGCTTGCCAACCTCTCCAGCCTTGATGAAGATCTCGTCTCGGTACGGGACGCGCTGAACGACGGATCACTGAACTGGGCGGAATTCGTGACGCAGAGCAAATTGCTATTGGATTGCAGTGATCTGCATTACATCAGCCACTGGATAACGCCGCCATTAATGCCGAAACGATATTCAACGCGGTTTTTCCTTACTACATTGCCCGAAGGGCAGGACGCGGTGCATTGCGGTGGTGAGTTGACCGAATCGTGTTGGGCAACGGCAGCCGACATGCTCGCAGCCGGCCGACGTGGAGAAGCGAAATTGCATTACCCGACGATCAAGACGCTGGAGAGCGTCGCGCGGCACAAGACAATGGATGAGCTGCTCGACTGGGCAAGGTCGTGCGTCGAGTGGGGCATAACCACCATGGTGCCACTTGCGATTGAGCGCAACGGAAAACGTGTCATTGTGTTACCCGGCGAGAACGATTACCCGGGAACGGATTCATGACGGCTTTCGGTCCGGACATGCCGGCATTCACGCAGCTCGCACCGGGCGTGCGCCGACTGGTAGCCCCGAATCCGTCGATGATGACAGGGCCGGGTACGAACACGTATCTGTTCGGCGTCGAGGAAGTCGCTGTGCTTGATCCGGGTCCGGTGATTGATAGTCATCTGCAAACTATTCAGGAAATCGCTGATGCACCTATACGGTGGGTGCTTGTGACACATACCCATCCTGATCACTCGCCGGCGGCGCTTGAACTCGCAAGAGTGACGGGTGCTGAGTTACTTGGCAGGCCACCACCTGTGGGCCACCATCAGGACATGACGTTCGCGCCAGACCGTGTGCTGGAAGACGGTGATCGTCTGTTAGTTGATGGTGCGGAAATCGAAGTCATTCATACACCCGGACATGCGTCGAACCATATTTGTTTTTGGCACGCTGAGCTGAACTGGGTGTTTACAGGTGACCACGTTATTGATGGGTCGACGGTGGTTATCGATCCGCCGGATGGAAACATGAAGCACTATCTGGAATCGCTGTCCCAAGTGAAAGCGCTGCGATCTGCAGCACTGGCGCCGGGCCACGGCGAACTGATTCGCGACCCGGATCGAGCTATTGACTGGATTATTGATCATCGGTTGGAGCGTGAAACGAAGGTTGTCGCGGCACTGAGGGAGAACCCCGGGCTGACCTCGATGGAGCTCGTACCACAGGTCTACAAAGATGTTGATAAGAAGCTTTATGGGTGGGCGGAGCGCTCTTTGTTGGCGCATTTGCTGAAGCTAGAGGACGACGGCGCCGCGATCCGGGACAACGGCAAATGGACCCGAGTTTGAGAGGATGAAGCGGGCCATCCTGATTGGATTCGTCGCCCTGGTCGCTGTCCTGCTTGTATGGTTTTGGCAGCGCGATAACAGCGTTGATGTTGAGCCGCCAGCAGCAATGCTTCCGGCCCATCGAGAATCTGGCGCCACGGTAATGATGGAACATGACCAGCCAGTCCTTGCTGAGGAAGAATACGCAGAGAGTGAGCAGGATTGCGCACCGAAGCTGAATCCGGATCAGGTCAAGCTCGCATCAGAGCGCCTGGAGCGAGAAGTTGAGCTGGCAGAGAAGACGCTCCGGGAAACTAATATTAGCGAGTACCAGCTGGCAGCGGTGCTCTTGAATAGATGGGATGACCCGCCACTCGCGATGGACTTGCTGCAACATTCGGCGGCTGAACAATTGAATGATCCGATCCTCGTCTGGACTGCATTGATTACTTGCGGTCAGAGGCCTGCCCTGAACTGCGATCTCGGCGCGCTAGAAGAGACGGCGATTGACGCAGACAGTGACAACGGCGCTATGTGGGTGCAAATCGCTGGCATGCGCTTAAGCGAGGATGACGAAGCAGGGGCAACAGATGCGCTGCGACGGGCGATTTCGGCACCGAGATTCGACAGTTATTACGACGAGCAAATAATGTTGGTCGAGCGTGGCCTTGCGGTGGGGTCGAACCTGTCGTTTTCGGAGAGGGTATTCATGGCTTTGGGTACCGCATCTGTGACGCCGATTGCCCTCGACTCTCTGACCGCCCGCTGCAAGTCAGAGACAGCCGGTGTGTGGCCCGAATTATGCGAACAGTTAGGTTCTCGAATGACCACCGACAGCGGCAACACGCTAACAAAAATGATTGGCATGAATCTGCGAAAAATCGCGATGACGAATCAGGGTGACGAAAAAGGACTCACAGCTCTTGCTCGTGAACGTGATGCACTAAGACAATCGATGGGGTCGATTGAGAATAATCAACAAATCGTAAACTTGATGATGAACGACGAGTTGGTTCTGAGAAATTACCTGGAAAATCTTGAAGTGTATGGTGAGGGCGAAGCGCGGCGGCGAATATTTGCGGAAATGCAGCGCCTGAGAAACTTACCCGAATACGATCAATGCAATTTCGCCAGCTTTGGCATCGACTTCTGATCGGCCACCCAACTGTTCGCAATGAGTGGCTGGTCTCGCCGATAGCGGTCGTTCAAGTAAAACTATGTGATGGTCTGCTTCCGGCCAGAAGCGGACGTTTGGGCCAACGACATGAGCCACTTGACGATTATCCGATACAAACAACAAGGGCGAAAGTCCACCACATAGTCCGCACGCTC